>NZ_AP018448.1:623571-935357 GCF_030294945.1 Streptomyces graminofaciens
CGCCGACCGCAGACTCTTCGGCACCGTTCCGGAAGTCCCGGACGGTGTGCTGCGTGGCCCTGCCCGTGGCGGTCGCGGCCTCGATGAGGGGCCGGGCGTCCCCGTTGCGCAGGATGAGGCAGAGGTCCCGGACGCCCGCCTCCAGTTGGGCGATCTCCTGGTCGCTGATGTGGACGGAGGGTTCGATGCGCAGCACGTTCAGGTCGCTTCCGGTGGGGACGACCCGGACGCCGTGGGCGCGCAGCAGGTAGCCGGCCGACAGGAAGCTGAGCAGTCCGCCCCGGGACTTCTCGCGGATGGTGGTGGACGGGGAGTCGTTCCGCGGGGCGAACTCGACGCCGATGAGGAGTCCGGTGCCGCGTATCTCCCGCAGGACGTCCGGGAAGTCGGCGGCGACACCGCGCAGGGCGTCGGTGATGCGGGCGCCGCGTTCACGGGCCAGCCGGTAGACGCGCCCGTCGTCCGCTTCGAGGAGTCGCAGCGTGCTGAGCGCGATCTCGGTGGAGAAGCCGTCCTTGGCGAAGGTGGAGCTGTGCATCAGGTCGAACACCGGCCGGTACCGGGAGCTCCGGATCAGGGTGGCGGAGACCTTGGCGACACCACCGCCGAGCGACTTGCCCAGCAGGAGGTAGTCGGGCGGGAAACCGTGGTGGGAGGCGGCGAGGAAGGCACCCGTGCGACCCATGCCGGTCTGGATCTCGTCGACGACGACCGGGCAGCCGGCGCCCTCGCAGATCAGCTTGAGCCCGCTCAGGAGGTCCTCGGGCAGGACGTGGATACCGCCCTCGCCCTGTACCGGTTCGAGGAGGAACCCGCCGAAGACGGGGAAGTCGCGGGTCACGACGCGTACGCGGCCGTCGGTGACGGTGACGTCGAGAGCGGTGGCGCGCTTCTCGTCCACGAGGTGCTGGAGCACATCCAGCCGGTTCGGGGGAACAAAGACGGCTTCGAAGCCGAGAGCGGCGAACGGGACGCGGACGGCCGGGCTGTGGGACACCTGCACACTGCCGACGAGCTTGCCGTGGAAGCCGCCTTCCAAGGCGAAATAGACGGGGCTCTGTGCCGCGAGGGCGGCGTTGTGCGCGGTCAGCTCTCCGAGGAGCCGCTCGAACTCCACGGCGTCGGTGGGCAGTTGGATCCCGTCGGGCAGTGCGGAAGGGTCATCGGGGAGTGTGGCCCTGCCGTCCTTGACCGCTGCAAGCGCCTGCGACGCGTTCCAGTCCAGCGCCTGGAAGAGTTCCGACACCCGCATGAGCCGGTCGAGTTCGGCGTGCTTGAGGGCGATCTCGACGGCCTCGGCACCGCTGTTGCCGTAGACGATCCGATAGTCCTCGGTGTCCGGGAACTCCCGCTGGATGATCTTGTTCAGCAGCTGCCCGACCTGGTCGGCGGTGTCGTTCCGGGACAGCTGTATGTGCACCGGCGCCTGGGTGTCGAGGAGTTCTTGGACGCGGGCGCGGATCTCCGGGGGGTTGTGGCCGAGGATCAGCGAGCCGAAGCCGCCGACCAGGTCGAGGACCGGTACCTCCGCGCCGTCGCCGTCCCGGTAGAAGAGGGTGTTCCGTTCGGCCCGTACGTAGGGGACGTCCATGCCGAAGGAGGCGAGCAGGTCCATCAGGTGGGACTCGGCGTAGTGGGCGGCTTGGGGCATGAGAACTCCTCGGAGGGGGTTGACGGCGGGCCGGAGGGGACCGGAGTCGTCCAGAGGTGCTGGGGGCGGTCAGTTCGCGGAGCGGCCGAACTCCTGGTCGATGAGCCGGAGGACTTCCTCTTCGGTGGCTTCGCCGATCCGGTCGACGAGGTCGGTCGCGGCACCGGCGGACGGGCCGACGGCCCGGTGCCAGCGGCTCAGCAGAGCGGTGACACGTGCGGTGATCGTCGAGGGCACGTCGCCCGCCGGGCCCGCGAGGGCGGTCAGGGCCTCGTCCAGGCGTTCCAGGTCGGCGAGTACGGAGCCTTCGGTGGCCGGGGGCCCCTGTGCAGCGGGGGTCGCCTCGGCGTCCTCCTTCAGCCGGCCGCCCTCGGCCAGCCGGTCCAGGAGATGGTCGAGCAGTACGTCGGGCGAGGGGTACTCGAACACCAGCGTGGTCGGCAGGGACAGTGCGGTCTCCTCGACCAGCCGGTTGCGCAGCCGTACCGCCGCCAGCGAGTCGAACCCGGCGTCCTTGAACGACGCGCCCCACTCGATGCCGTCCGGACCGGCATGGCCCAGCACCCGCGCCACCTCGCGGCGCACCAGGTCGCGCAGGAGCAGCCTGGCCTCGGCCCGGCTCATCCCCGTCCAGCGGTCCGGCCGCAGCGCAGGAGCGAGTGCGGGGGCGGCGGTCCTGCGGACGACGGCGGCCCGTGGCACCACGTCCCGGACCAGGTTCAGGACCTGGCCGGGGGTGCGCAGCGGGGCGGGCAGGTCAAGGTCGACGGCCACGAGCGCGGTGTGCCCGGTGGACAGCGCGGTGTCGAACAGGGCCGGGAGGCGGTCGGGGTGGAGCGGGCGTGGCCAGGACCCGGGCGGGGTCTCGTCGTGCTCACCCGCCTCTCCCCCGGCCAGGGGCCCGCAGGCCAGCGACACGGTCGGCAGGGCCTGTGCCCGGCGACGGTTGGCCAGCGCCTCCAATGAGGCGCTCGCCGCCGCCTCCGGGGCCCGGCCCGCCGTGCCGAGTACGCCTGCCGCTGAGCTGGCCAGGGCGAAGAGACGTATGTTCGGGTCGCCGTCGGTCAGTTCGTGCAGGTGCCAGGCGGCTGCGACCGAAGAGCGGAGCGCGTCGGAGAGGGCCGGCCGGGCGAGATCGGTGAACGGTTCGTCGGATCCGGCCCCTGTTTCGGCCTCCACGACGTGCACCACTCCGCACAGCGGGTGTTCGTCGGGGATGCTCGCTAGCAGTGCGGCCAGTGCGTCTCGGTCGGACGGCACCGGGCGGGCCTCGGCTCCCAGTTCCACGAGTTCGTCCCGGAGCCGGGTCGCTTCGGGTGCAGCAGTGCTCTCGGGCACGGCCAGGATCAGGCGGCGGGCGCCGTGACGGGTGAGCAGATGCCGGGCGAGCGCGGCGCTCAGCGGGCCGGTGGCGCCGGTGAGCAGGACCGTTCCCGCGAGATCCAGGAGTGGGTCGACCGGGTGCACGGCTGCCCTCTCCGGGCATGCCTCGGACGATCCGACGCCGGCCGCTCGAACAAGCCGAGGCACGAGCATGACCCCACCACGCACCGCCACCTGCGACAACCCCGAACCCAGCACCGACGGCAGGGCCGCGATCGACGCCGAATCCGGCTCCGGGTCCAGATCGACAAGGACGATCCGCCCGGGATGCTCACGCTGTGCCGTCCGCACCAGCCCCCACACCGCCGCACCGGCCGGATCCGCAGCATCCTCGTCGCCGCGGCCGGTCGACACCGCGCCCCGCGTCACGAACACCAGCCGGTTGTCGGGCAGGTCGTCCCGCGACAGCCATTCCCGGGCCCGGTCCAGTGCCTCCGCCGCGGCAGAACCCACCGCGTCAAGCGCCCAGTCGTGGGGATCTCCGGCCGGAGCACACGCCTCCGCGATCAGGAAGTCCCACGGCGTGTACGAGGCCGCCGCCTCCTCCAGGTCCGCGAACCGCAACTCCGCCACGTCGTCCAGCCCACCGAACGTGTCGCCGAGCAGCGCCAGTTCGCCCACGGGCTCCCCGTCGGAGGTCTCCGCCTCTACAGGCGGTGCCCACTCCAGGCGGAACAGCACATCGCCCGCACCGGACGCGGGCACGGCTTCGACGGACAATTCGACGAGTCGTACGGCACGTGCGGCGACGACCGCCCGGCCCGACGCGTCGGCCGCTTCGAGGGCGAAGGTGTCGGGGCCTGTGGCGGTCAGCCGGACCCGCAGTGAACCGGCGCCGGACGCGTACAGGCTCACCCCGTGCCAGGCGAGCGGCGAGCGGGCGACGCCGTCCGCCGCCGACGCGGCGAGCAGGGGGTGCAGCGCCGCGTCGAGCAGGGCCGGGTGGATGCCGTAGCCGACGGCCTCGTCGTGCGTTCCGTCCGGTAGCGCGACCTCGGCGTACACCTCGTCGCCCAGTCGCCACACCGCCTCGAGTCCTCGGTGCAGCGGGCCGTACGTGTATCCGGCGGCGGCCAGTTGCTCGTACACACCGGTCACCTCGACCGGTTCGGCTCCGGTCGGGGGCCAGACGCGCGCCCATCCACACTCCGGCGGCTCCTGCGCGGGTCGCAGTGTGCCGGCGGCGTGGCAGACCCAGTCGGCACCCCACCGTGCGCGGGCATGGACGCGCACCGGGCGTCGGCCGTCCTCCTCCGGGCCGCCGACGACCACTTGGATCCGCACGCCGTCCCGCTCGGGCACCACCAGCGGTGCGGTCACGACCAGTTCGTCCAGTTCGGGGCAGCCGACCTCGTCGCCGGCCCGCATCGCCAGCTCCACGAGGGCCGCCCCCGACAGCACGGGCACGCCCGCCGCCGCATGACCGGCCAGCCAGGGGTGGGTACGCAGGGACAGCCGCCCCGTGCAGACGGCCAGATCACCGTCCGCCACCTCGACCACCGCGCCGAGCAGCGGATGCCGGGCGTCGCTCAGTCCGGCCGCGCCGACATCGGCGGTGACGGTACGCCGCTGCCGGTAGGGCCTGCGCTCGAAGGCGTACGTCGGCAACGACACTCGGCGAGCGCCCGTACCGTCGAACAGTGCGGGCCAGCGGACGTCCGCGCCCGAGGCGAACAGTTCCGCCAGCGCCGTCACGGCGGCCCCGACCCGGGATCCTCGTCGAGCGTGTTGCAGCGCCACGACGTACGGCGGCCCGTCCGTACCCACCGCGGCGGATGCGTCGCTCCCCGGGCCGATCTCCAAGAGCCTTGCCGTCCCCTGCTCCAGCAGCCGGGCCGGATCCGGAGCGGGGTGACCCGACTCGGGCGCGTGCTCGGCCCAGTGGTCCGGCGAGCACAGCCGCTCGACCGGCACGGGGAGGCCCGTCGCCGGGGACAGCACGGGAACGGCAGGGGGCCGCAGGGCCTCCGCCGTCACCTTGAAAGGTGTCGAGGTCACCCGGGCCGCGATCACACGGCAGGCCTCGGCCAGGGACAGCACGCCCGCCGCGTGGGCGGCTACCACCTCGCCCGTCCCGTGGCCGGTCACGTGCTTCGGTACGACGCCCCAGGATCGGACGACCAGGCGGTACAGGGCGACCTCGGCCGCGAACAGGGCAGGCTCACGCAGGAGTTCGTGGTCGTCACCCCCGTCCAGGACCGCCTGGAGCAGCGGCTGCGGCAGCAGCGCGTCGAACTCCGCGCACACCTCGTCGAGCGCCTCGGCGAAAGCGGGGAACGTGTCGTAGAGCTCCCGGCCCATGCCGATGCCGGTCCCCCGGGAGGAGAACAGGAACGTCGTACCGCCGCCTCCGGCGACACCCGTCAGGATGCCGGGGCCGTCCTGGCCATGCACTTCGCCATCGGCGAGGCCGCGCAGCCCAGCGAGTAGGCCTGCGCGGTCCCCGGCCGTCACCACCGCGCGGTGCTCGAACAGCGAGCGGCCGGTGACCAGGGAGTACGCGATGTCGTACGGGTCGGCCGCGATGTCCGACTCCGCGTGGGACAGCAACCGGGCGGCCTGGCGGCGCAGTGCTGCGGACGTCTTCGCGGTGACGACCCAGGGCACCACGGGCCAAGCCGCCTCGGCGACGGACGGAGGCCGTGCAACGTCCGGGGTCTGTACGGGGATGTCCCGGTCCTGCTCAGTGATATCGGGGGCCTGTTCGAGGATGACGTGGGCGTTGGTGCCGCTGATCCCGAAGGACGACACGGCTGCGCGGCGGGGCCGGTCCGACTCCGGCCACGTGCGTGCTCCACTGAGGAGTGCGACGCCGCCGGTCTCCCAGTCCACCTCGGGGGTGGGTTGGCCGACGTGGAGGGTCGGCGGCAGAGTGCCGTGCCGCAGGGCCATCACCGTCTTGATGACACCGGCGACTCCGGCCGCTGCCTGGGCGTGCCCGATGTTCGACTTCAACGAACCGAGCAGCAGAGGCTGTCGCGGATCCCGACCCTTGCCGTAGGTGGCGAGCAGGGCACGCGCCTCGATCGGGTCGCCCAGTGGTGTCCCTGTACCGTGCGCCTCGACGGCGTGGACGTCGGCCGGGGAGAGTCCCGCGTCGGCCAGCGCCCGCCGGATCACCCGCTGTTGAGCCAGGCCGTTGGGTGCGGTGAGGCCGTTGGAGGCGCCGTCCTGGTTCACGGCCGAGCCGCGCACGAAGGCCAGCACCTGGTGGCCTCGGCGGCGGGCCTGCGAGAGCCGTTCCAGTACGACCAAGCCGACGCCCTCGGCCGGTCCGATGCCGTCGGCTTCGACGGAGAACGCCTTGCAGCGCGCGTCCGGGGCCAGGACTTCCATCCGGCCGAACTCGGTGAAGACGGCGGGCGAGTTCATCACGTTGACGCCGCCGGCGAGCGCCAGCTCGCAGTCGCCGGCGCGCAGTGCCCGTACCGCGAGGTGCAGTGCCACGAGCGAGGACGAGCACGCGGTGTCGACGGTGACGGCGGGCCCTTCCAGGCCGAGGGTGTAGGCGATCCGGCCGGAGGCGACGCTTCCGGCGTTGCCGGTGAGTCGGTAGTTCTCGCTGTCGTCCGCGCCTTCGGGGGTGTCCGGCAGGTCGTGGCCCTGCGGGATGAGGCCCACGTACACACCCGTCTCGCTGCCGTGCAGGGAGCGTGGATCGATCCCGCCCTGTTCGAGGGCCTCCCAGGACACCTCCAGGAGCATGCGCTGCTGGGGGTCCATGGCGGACGCCTCGCGCGGTGAGATGCCGAAGAACGCGGCGTCGAAGTCGTGGGCGCCGGTGAGAAATCCGCCGCGGGCGGTGCGGTGGCGGTGGAGGTCCCAGTCACGCTCGTCGGGAATGGCGGAGGTGGCGTCCTTGCCCGCGAGCGCCAGGTCCCAGAGGTCGTCCGGGGAGAGCACGTCTCCCGGATAACGGCAGGCCATGCCGACGATGGCGATCGGGTCATGCGCGTCAGCCTCGAACTCGCGCAACCGCTCCCGGGTTTCCTGGAGTTCCGCGACGGCGCGTTTGAGGTAACCGCGGAGCTTGTCGTCGTCCTGCATTGACCGGCCTCCGTCGCGCGTCGCGAATTCGGGAACCTCGGGTGGGAACCCCGGGGCTTCCAGGGCCTCGGGGTCTCCTCGGTGAGGCCCTCAGCCGAGCGATCAGTAAACCCGCGGGGAGCGCCGCCTCCTTGCGCCCGAGTCACGAACGCCGGTGGACGTATTGCACCCCGGGCCCAAGGCTCCGGGCTCCGTCGTCCACCAGACTCGCGCCGTCGCAGAAGGCGCTGGAGAAGGAGTCGGTTCCGCATGGACGACAGGCAGGACAAACTCCTCGACTACCTCAAGTGGGTCACCGCCGATCTGCACCGGGCCCGCACTCGGATCGACGAACTGGAGTCGCGCGAGCGGGAGCCGATCGCGATCGTCGCGATGGCCTGCCGTTTCCCGGGAGGTGTCGCCTCACCCGAGGAGCTGTGGCAGCTCGTCGTCGACGGCGTCGACGCGGTCGGCGAGTTCCCGAAGGACCGCGGCTGGGACGTGGCGGGCGGGTACGACCCCGATCCAGAGCGGCCCGGCACCTTCTACAACCGGGGCGGCGGCTTCCTCTCTGACGCCAAGGGCTTCGACGCCGCGTTCTTCGGCATCTCACCGCGCGAGGCCCTGGCGATGGATCCACAGCACCGGCTGCTGCTGGAGTGCGGCTGGGAGGCGATCGAACGCGCGGGCGTCGACCCGCGTTCGCTGCGCGGCAGTGACACCGGGGTGTTCTGCGGGGTCATCACCAACGGGTGGGGGTCGCAGGCCGACCCGTCCGTGCAGGGCACCGAGGGTTATCTGATGACCGGTACGACGACCAGCGTGGCGTCGGGCCGTCTGTCGTACGTCCTCGGTCTCGAAGGCCCGGCGATCAGCGTGGACACCGCCTGCTCGTCCTCTCTGGTCGCCATGCATCTCGCCGCGCAGGCGCTGCACCGGGGCGAGTGCTCACTGGCGCTGGCCGGAGGGGCGATGGTGCTGCCCGCCCTGGACTTCTTCGCCGAGTTCAGCAGGCAGCGCGGGCTGTCGCCGGACGGCCGCTGCAAGGCGTTCTCCGCCCAAGCCGACGGCATGGGTTTCGCGGAGGGCGCGGGTGTGATCCTCCTGGAGCGGCTCTCGGAGGCCCGGCGGCGCGGCCATCCGGTGCTGGCGGTGATCCGTGGCTCCGCGCTGAACCAGGACGGCGCCTCCAACGGGCTCACCGCGCCCAACGGCCTGGCCCAGCAGCGGGTGATCCGCCAGGCGTTGGCCGACGCCGGTCTCAAGGCCTCGGACGTCGACCTCGTCGAGGCGCACGGTACGGGGACGCCCCTGGGCGACCCCATCGAGGCGCGTGCACTGCTCGCCACGTACGGCCAGGACCGGGTCCCCAGGCGGCCGTTGAGGCTGGGCAGCGTGAAGTCGAACATCGGCCACGCCCAGGCGGCCGCGGGCATGGCCGGTGTCATCAAGACGGTGATGGCCCTGAGGCACGGCGTCATGCCACGCACCCTGCATGTGTCGGAGCCCACCCCCGAGGTGGACTGGTCGTCCGGGACGGTGGAACTTCTGGCGGAAGCGGTGCCCTGGCCGGAGACGGGCGGGCCACGGCGGGCGGCCGTGTCGGGGTTCGGGGTCAGCGGCACCAACGCGCACCTCGTCCTCGAACAGGCACCCGAGGAGCCCGCGGCCGGACAGGAGCCGGATACGGCACCCGAACGGGAGCCCGGCACGGGCTCCCCCACCCGGCCGCTCCCCCTCGTCCCGTGGCTGTTGTCCGCGCGTACCCCCCAGGCACTGCGCGAGCAGGCCCGGCAGCTGTTGTCCGTGGCGGAGCCCGACCGGCGGGACGTGCACGCGCACGACGTGGCGTACTCGCTGGCGACGGGACGCACCGCCTTCGAGCAGCGGGCCGCCGTACTCGCCGACGGTGTCGACGGACTCGTCGACGGGCTGCGCGCACTGGCCGAGGACGGCCACGGCGCGGGAACATTGCGCGGTACGGCGAGGGGCGGCGAGACGGCGTTCCTGTTCACCGGGCAGGGGGCTCAACGGCCGGGCATGGGACGGGAGTTGTATGACTCGTTCCCCGTCTTCGCGACGGAGTTCGACGCCGTGTGCGCGGAGTTCGACGGGATGCTGGCCGGGCCGCTACGGCCGGTGGTGTTCGACGGAGAGGGACTGGATCGCACCGAGTGGACACAGCCCGCGCTGTTCGCCTTCGAGGTCGCTCTGTTCCGGCTGCTCGCCTCCTGGGGTGTCGTCCCGGACCAGCTGGCCGGGCACTCCATCGGCGAGGTGACGGTGGCGCATGTGGCCGGGGTGCTGTCCCTGCCGGACGCATGCCGACTGGTCGCCGCGCGGGCGCGGCTGATGCAGGCGTTGCCCTCAGGGGCGATGTTCGCGGTACGGGCGGGCGAGGAGGTCGTACTGCCGCTGCTGGCGGGTCTGGAGAGTGAGGTGGCGCTTGCCGCCGTCAACGGCCCCGAGTCGGTTGTCGTCTCCGGGGCCGAAGAGCCCACGGCCGCGCTCGCCGGCACGCTGTCCGGCCTCGGTCACGAGGTGCGGCGGCTGAAGGTGAGCCATGCCTTCCACTCGCCGCTGATGGAACCGATGCTCGACGAGTTCGCGGCGGTCGTGCGCGGGCTGAGATTCACGGCGCCCACGGTGGCCACGGCGACCCCGGGTGACGAACTCTCCTCGCCGGACCACTGGGTCGCGCAGGTGCGCCGCCCGGTGAGGTTCGCCGACCAGGTCCGTCTGCTGCACGGCCGGGGCGTCACACGGTTCGTCGAGGTCGGGCCGGACGGTGTGCTGACGGCGCTGGGCGAGACCTGCGTGGACGCCGGTTTCGTCGCCCTCCAGCGGCACGGCCGCCCGGAGGCCGAGGCCCTGCTCGAAGGGCTCACCCGCGCCCATGTGCTGGGCGCCGGTGTCGACTGGACCGGGGTGTTCGCGAACAGCGGCGCCCGGCGGACCGATCTTCCGACCTACCCGTTCCAGCGTGAGCCGTACTGGCTCACGCCGGGGCGGCGGACCCACCCGGGCGAGCTGGGGTTCGTCCCGGTGGACCACCCGCTGCTGGACGCGAGCGCCGAGGTGCCCGGGACCGGAGTGCTGCTGACGTCCCGGCTGACCAGGCCGGTGGCCGACGGCACCGGGGCCCTGCTGGAACTGGCCCTCCTCGCGGCCGAGGAGTCCGGCTGCACCGAGGTCGGCGAACTCACCGTGGAGGCGCCGCTGTCGGTACCCGAACCCGGGGGCGTGCAGCTGCGGGTGACGGTACAGCCCACGGACACGGGCGGCGCAACCCTCGCCGTCCACTCCCGGCCCGCCGACGCCGAACCCGGCGCCGAGTGGACCCGCCACGCCGTCGGCACCCTCAGGACCACGACCACCGACGCGGGTTTCGACTTCGGGGTGTGGCCGCCGAAGGGTGCGACAGCCCTGGAGACCGAGGGTGAGGACATCGCCGGGGCGTGGACGCTCGGTGAGGAGTGCTTCGTCGAGGTCGCCCTGCCCGAGGAGCGGTACGACGACCGCTACCGGCTGCACCCGTCCCTGCTCGGCACCGCCCTGCGCGTCCTCGAGTCCGAGAGCACGGCCGATGACGACGAGGTGCTGCCGCTGCGCTGGGCGGGGGTCCGGCTGTTCGCCGTCGGGGCCGGGCGGTTGCGGGTACGGCTGGTGCCCCAGGGACCTTCGCGGGTTTCGGTCCAAGCGGCCGACGCGACCGGGGCTCCCGTCGCCGCCGTCGACGAGGTCGTGCTGGCCCCGCACCGGCCCGCACCGCCCGCAGCCCGGGTGCTGCCCCACCGGCTCCACTGGGTGGAGGTCGGCGTACCGGCCGCGTGTGAGGAGTGGGAGGCGACCGAGGTGTACGACGCCGAGGACGTCACCCGCCTCGCTCGCGCCGCCGCGGCACCTGCCCGACTGCTGCTGGACCTCACGGGAAGTGCGGTGTCGGCACCGTACGAGAGCAGCGCCGCCGCCGCGTCTGCGGTCGTGGCCGCCACGCACGCCCTGTCCACACGGACGCTGGCCGTGCTCCAGTCGTGGCTGAGCGAACCCGCTCTGGACGACACCGGGTTGGTGGTCCTGACCAGCGGAGCGGTGGCCGCCCTCCCGGACGACACCTTGTCCGACCCGGCCGCCGCCGCGGTGTCCGGTCTGCTGCACTCCGCCCAGTCGGAGAACCCGGGCCGCATCGTCGTCGTGGACGTGGACGCCGCTGCGGCTCAGGCGGCCCCCGGCACGACGAAGTCACTGCCCGTCGCACTCGCCTCCGGCGAACCCCGACTGGCCCTCCGACACGGTCGGTTCCACGCACCGCGCCTCATCCGCAGCCGCCCTGTCGCCAGGACCGAAGCCCCGCTCGACCCCGAAGGCACCGTACTGATCACCGGGGGCACCGGCACGCTCGGCCGGCTGGTGGCGCGGCATCTCGTCGACCGGCACGGCATCCGCAATCTGCTGCTGGTCGGCCGGAGGGGGACGGACGCGCCGGGTGCGCGGGAGCTGCGGGACGAACTCGTCGCGCTGGGCGCCCGGGTGCGGGTGGAGGCGTGTGACGTGGCCGATCGCGCGGCCCTCGCCGCCCTGCTGAGCAGCGTCCCGGACGACGCGCCGTTGACCGCTGTCGTCCACACGGCGGGTGTGCTCGACGACGGTGTCGTGACCGCCCTGACGCCGGAGCGCATGGCGGCGGTGCTCGCCCCCAAGGCGGACGCCGCCTGGCATCTGCACGAGCTGACCTCGGGCCTCCGGCTCGACGCCTTCGTGCTGTTCTCCTCGCTGGGCGGGGCGCTGGGCGCGGCGGGGCAGGGCAACTACGCCGCCGCGAACTCGTTCCTCGACGCGCTCGCGCATCACCGCCGGGCCCGCGGGCTGCCGGCGACCACGATGGTGTGGGGCATGTGGGAGGGCGGTATGGCGGGCGGGCTGGACGAGACCGGTGCGCGGCGCATCGCGCGCGGCGGCGGGGCCCCGCTGACGCCCGAGGAGGGAATGGAGCTGTTCGACGTGTGTCTGCGCGGGGACGACCCGGCCCCGGTCACGGTCAAGTTGGAGCGGCAGGCTCTGCGCAGGCTCGCGGCGGACGGTGATCTGCCTCCGCTGTTCCGGGCTCTGGTCCCGGTCTGCCGCAGGGCCTCCCGCACGGCGGCGGCGGAACCGGACCTGGCCGCGCGGCTGGCCGCTCTCGCCCCCGACGAGGCCCAGCACACTCTCTTCGCCCTGGTCCGGGGCGAGGCGGCGACCGTGCTCGGCCATCCCGACCCGACGCGGCTCGACCCCGGGCAGCCGTTCACGGAGCTGGGGTTCGACTCGCTCACCGCCGTGGAGCTGCGCAACCGGCTGGTCGCGGCGACGGGCCTGCGTCTACCGCCCACTCTGGTGTTCGATCAAGGGGATCTCGCCGGGCTGGTGGAATTCCTGCGCCCCGTGCTCCTCGGCGACACGGAGGACGCGGCGGCCGAGGTGGCAGAGGCGGCCCAGGTGGACTTCGCGGCGGAGGTGTGGCTCGCCCCCGACATCGTGCCCGTCCCTGCCAGCGCGCCCGCCGCCGATGCGCCCCCGGTCGCCGCCGAACCCGGCGAGATCTTCCTGACCGGCGCGACGGGGTTCGTCGGTGCCTTCCTGCTCCGGGACCTGCTGCGGTCGACGGACGCGACGGTGCACTGTCTGGTCCGTGCCGAGGACGAGACGGCGGCCCGGCGGCGCCTGCGTGCCGCGCTGGCCTGGTTCCGGCTCGACGACGAGGTGGACCAGGGGCGGGTCGCCGTCGTCGTGGGCGACCTCACCCGTCCTCTGCTCGGGCTGGAGCCGGAGCGGTTCGGGGCGCTGGCCCGTACGGTCGACGTGATCTACCACGCGGCGGCCGACGTCAGCTGGCTGCAGCCGTACCCGGCGTTGAAGGCCGCCAATGTCACCGGCACGCAGGAGGTGCTGCGGCTGGCCGCGCTGCACCGTACGGTGCCGGTGCACCATGTCTCGACGGCCGGTGTCTTCAGCCGGGCCGCGGTGGACGGGCGCAGGCCCCGGCCCGAGGAGCCGGGCGGCCCGGCAGCCGTGCTGGCGAACGGGTATCCGCAGAGCAAGTTCGTGGCGGAGCGGATCATCGACATCGCCCGGGATCGAGGGCTGTCGGTAACGGTCTATCGGGCCGACACGGTGTGCGGCGACCAGCGTGGCGGTGCCTGCCAGACCCAGGACTTCGTGTGGCTGAGCCTCAAGGGCTGTCTGCAGGCCGGGGGGTTGCCCGCCGATGCCGACGCGCTGTTCGGGATGGTCCCGGTGGACTACGTCAGTGGCGCGATCGTCGCGCTCTCGCGGAGCGAGGAGGCGGCCGGTCGTACCTTCCATCTCCAGAACCGGCGGCCGGTGGCGTTCCGAGAGCTGGTGGAACGGCTGCGGGCAGCCGGCCATGTGCTGGCGGACGTGGAGTGGCCGGACTTCGAGGCGGCAGTCCGGGCCGACCGGGACAACGTCCTCTTCCCGTTGATCGACATCTTCGGCATCCTGATGCGGCTCGGCGACGCGACGTACCTCCCCCTCGACCTCGATGACACGGAGCGGGCGCTCACCGGGTCCGGTGTCACCTGCCCCGTGATCGACGCGGAACTCGTCGACCGGTACGCGGAGTTCTTCACCGACTCAGGCTATTTCCCGCCTCGGTCGCGGTGAGGGACGGCATGGTGGAGCCCACTGCCTCGTACGAGGCAGTGGGCTCCACCATGCCGAAGTGCGGGAGTCACGCGGTCCAGCGGCGTGTCGCGGGTGTCGGTGGGGTGTCCCGGTCGGTGTGGGCCAGGACGGTCGGCCCGAGTTTGCGGGCCAGATAGAGCGCGCTGTGCAGGCGGAGCCGGTCCTCGCCCAGTTCGCGCAGGGACTGGCCGAGGAGTTGTTCGGCCTTCTTGACGCGGTACAGGACGGTGTTCTTGGCGACGTAGAGGAGTTCGGCCGTCGCGGCCACGCTGCGTTCCTGTTCCAGGTAGCAGAGCACCGTCTCCCGCAGCGCGGCCGTGGGCTTGTCGGCGGCAGCGAGCGGGCCGAGTTCACGGACGACGAAGTCCGCCGCCGCTCCCATGTCGTTGCCGAGCAGCAGGAGGAGTTCCAGCGCGCCGTAGTCGCGGACGCCGACGGGCCGGTTCTCGCCGACCGTTTCGAGGCGTTCGGAGGCGACGGCCTGGAGGTGGGACTGGCGGAAGCCGGCGATGCCGTCGCCGGGCAGTCCGGAGGCGACGCGGATGTGGGCGGGTGTCTCCGGCAGTTCCTCGATGCGCCGGAGCGCGGTGGGCCGGGCGGTGCTGCGGCCTCCCCAGGCCCACAGCCGACCTGAGCCGACGGGCAGCAGGAGGGTGGAGGAGCAGCCCGCGGCCTCCAGCAGACGCAGGGCCGTGCTCTTCAGTTCGCCGGCGCGGTCGGGCATGTGCTCGTCGCAGGCGACGATGAGGGCGATGTGGTGCAGGGTCAGGTCGTAGCCGAGGCGCTGTGCGGTGTTGCCCAGGTCGACGGGGCGGCCGTCGAGGATCGCGTTGACCAGGGTGACCCGGCCCCGGGCGAAACCGGCGAGCCAGCGGGAGCGGCGTGCGGCGAAGTCGTCGCCGACGAACAGGGCCAGTTGCTCCATGCCGTCGAAGAGCTCTCCCGAGAGTCGCTGCATCGCCGCCGGGCGCTCGGCCACAGGGAGGGCGGCGGAACAGAAGCCGAACAGTTCCTGGATGAGCTCGGCGTGGATGACGCGTACACAGCGCAGCAGCGGGTCGGCGTTCATACCGGCTTCCACGCTGCTGCGGATCGTGTGGCCCATGTCGTCCTTGAGGGCGTTCGGCAGGGAACGCACCCCGCCCATCCGGAGCAGTGCCCACAGGGAGACTGCCTGGAACAACCGGTCTTCGAAGAGCGAGCCCGGTCTGGCGAGATCATTTTTCCCACCGATCCGCTCGGCCAGAACCCGGCTCTTCTCCAGGGCCCAGCCGACGGCCGCGGGGCCGACCGTGGAAATGGCCTGCTCCAACAACTCCTCGCCGACCGCAGATTGACCGATTATTTCCTCATCAACGGGTTCGAGTAGCTCTATCAAATTGCACGTCCACCCAGAGGTTCTATTTGACCCTTATGACAATGCAGCGATTCCGACGCTAGCACTCGTCGATCGAAGGCCGGGGAATCGTCGGTAATCACGCGGTACAACGGCCTCTCGTACCGCAATTACCCTTTCGTGAGCGGCGGGTTGCGTCATGCCGCATAGGCTTCGGCAGAACTTCGACGAAACGGAGTCCTCGTGGGCCATGAGGATGGGAGCCGGGACCCCGCCGCAGTACCGGTGGCCTGGGTGCTGTCGGCGAGAACGAGTGACGGACTGCGGTCCCGCGCGGCCAGGTTGAGCAGGCAGGCGCGGGCGGACACCACGACGGCGGTGACGGAGATCGGCGCGCGGCTCGTCGCCGGCGGTACGGCCTTCGGGGAGCGTGCCGTCGTCGTGGACGACACCCGGGAGGGACTGTTGGCGGGGCTGGACGCGCTCGCCGAAGGCAGGGACGCGCCCCAACTCCTCACCGGGGCGGGCGGGACGGGCCGCCGGGTGGTGTTCGTCTTCCCCGGCCAGGGCACCGAGTGGCCCGGAATGGCTTCGGAACTGCTGCGTACGGCACCGGTGTTCGCCGCCTCCGTCCGCGCCTGCGAGCGAGCGTTGGCCCCGTACGTCGACTGGTCGCTGGAGGAGGTGTTGACCGGTGCCGACGGCGCCCCACCACTGGACCGGGTCGACGTCGTCCAGCCGGCGCTGTTCGCGACGATGGTGTCGCTGGCGGCTCTGTGGCGTTCGTTCGGGGTCGTCCCGGACGCTGTGGTCGGCCATTCCCAGGGTGAGATCGCGGCCGCGTACGTGGCGGGGGCGCTGTCGCTGGACGACGCGGCACGGCTCGTCGCCCTGCGCAGCCGGGCCCTGCACGCGATCCGCAGCAAGGGCGGCATGGTGACCGTACTGGCGCCGGACGCGCAGGTGCGGGCGATGCTGGCGGGTCGGGAGGGGCGGCTGTGGGTGGCCGCGGTCAACGGCCCGGCCGCGCTGACCGTCTCCGGGGATCTGGACGCCCTCAGCGAGTTCGAGGCGGAGCTGTCGGCTGCGCGCATGCTGCGCTGGCGGTTGCCCGGAGTGGACTTCGCGGCCCACTCCGGCCACGTGGAGGCGATCCGGGACGAGGTGCTGCGGCTGTCGGAGTCGGTCCGCCCCCATGACCCGGAGTCGGTCCGCCCCCACGACTCGGAATCGGTCCACCCCCATGACCCGGAGTCGGTCAGGCCCCACGACTCGGAATCGGTCAGGCCCCGTGGCACGGGCATCGCCTTCTACTCCAGCGTCACCGCCGGACGGGTCGAGGCGTCAGCGCTCGGCGGGGACTACTGGTACCGCAACCTCCGGGAGCCGGTCCGCTTCCAGGAGACCGCCGAGGCCCTCATCGGCGACGGCCACGACATCTTCGTCGAGTGCGGCCCGCAGCCGGTGCTCACCGTCGGGCTCCAGGAGATCGCCGAACGGGCCAGGGCCCGGGCCGAGTTCCTCGCCGGCCTGCGCCGTGACGAGGGCGGCATGCGGCGCTTCGTCGGCGCGCTCGGCGAGGCCTATGTGCACGGGCTGCCGGTGGACTGGCGGCTCCTCCACCCGGACGCGGGGCAGGGAACGACAGTCAGGGACGGATACGCCGTGTCGGCCCCGGGGTCGTAGAGCAGCAGCGCTCTCAGGCCCTCGACCAGCGGGAGCAGCGTCCGCGGGGTCCAGCGGGGCAGGGTGGCGAGTGCCCGGCGACCGCGCAGCGCGGCCTCCGTGTCCTCGTTCCGGGCGCCGTCTCGGGGCGCGGGGATGAGCCCCCCGCTGCTCCAGGCACAGTGCCGGAGGAACTCGGCCCGCTGCTGCGGCGCCTGTTCTGCGATCCACAGGGTGAGGTTGGCGCTCTTCTCGGCGAGGTCGGGCAGCGGGATGCGCGCGTGCGCCACATGCCGGTCCACGGCGTCACGGAAGACGTAGTGCTTATGACCGCACGGTATGCGGGTGTCCGGGACGGAGAGGAAGCCGCGGCGGACCAGGGTGTCGAGTTCGGCGCGGACCTCGCCCGGGTCCCGGCCGCCGGCAGCCGCGACCGCGTCGGCCCAGACCGCGTCGTCGACGGTCGCGGCGTCCTGGAGGGTGAGGCGCAGTGCGGCGGGCAGCCGGTCCAAGGCAGCCTCGGAACGCCATCGAAGAGTGTCGGGCACGGCGCGAGTGAGGCGTTCGGCGTGGATGTCGTCCTCCGGGCTCTCCCAGCCGGACCGGACGCCGTCCCGGATCAGCTCCACGTACTCGTGGGCGATCCGTGGGCTGCCCTCGCACGCCGTGACGAGCACCCGGCGCAGTCCGGCGAGGAGTTCCGCCTGGGCGCGGGGCTTCCAGGGCCGAAACGGGACCAGGTTGGCCTCGCCGAGCAGCCGGTCGAGCAGCGCCTCCATGTGCCCGTCCGCGAGGGGCGGCACGGTCACCGTCGTACCCCGCGTCCGGAACCGGTCCGGCAGCGACTCCCACGCCCCGGAGCACGCGTCGGCGACCACGAGCGCCGAGGCGCCGTACGACGGTACCGTCAGCCGGTCGACGAGGTCCAGGACGCGGGGGTCGGCGAACTCCACGTCGTCGACGACCAGGGCAAGCCGACGCGTCCGGGCCAGGCGCTCCAGCAATGTCAGCAGGGCCTGCGCCCGGTCCCCGGTGCCGCAGCGGCTGCCCGGCGTGCTCTCCAGCAGGGGACGGAGTGCCGCACGGATCCGGTCCGCCTCCTCGGGCGTGCACGCCGTGCGCTGGACCGTGTCGGCCAGTTCCTCCTGGGCCGTGCCCTGGGAGGCCTGGGCGTCGATGCCGCAGCACTCCCGCAGAGCGAGCGCGAGGGACCGGTCGTCCAGCACGGCGGGCAGTCGTACGACAGGCGGCGACGGTGTGCGGGCGGTGTGGTGTCGCCGGATCGTCCGCCGGAGCTCCGCGACGAGCTGCGCCCTGCCCACGCCGGGGATCCCGGTCAGAGTGAGGACGTGGGAGCCGGTTCCGCCGAGGAAGCGCTCGACCGCCGCGTTCAGCAGCGGACGCTTGGAGTGGTGGCCGACCATGCGTTCCGGGGCGGTGAGGTCGTGGCCGTCGTGCTGGACGCCGATCGCCTCCCAGGCCACGCTCTGGACCTGCGCACGCCGGTGGACGACGTTCGCCTCGGTGGCCCGCCGGGTCCTGTCACAGACCCAGACGGTGTTCCGCCCGACGAACGGCAACAGCCGGGCACATGTCTCGACGACCGCTCCGGTGACGTCCGGCGGGCCGCCGTCGGAGCCGGTGCGGACCAGGGCGAGCCCTGAGGCGACAGCGACCCGCACCCCGCCGTCGTCCATGGAGTACGGGTCCGTCGCGCCGGCGTCGCCGTGGGTGAACCGGGCACGTACGGCGAGGGCGCAGAGGACCGCGCGGTACGGGTCGTCGCTGTGGCAGGGGGCGGCGCCGAAGGCGACGAGCCAGTGCGCTCCCATCCGGGTCAGGACCGTTCCGCCGAAGCGGCCGGTCTCACTCTGGATCGCGGCGTGCATCCGCGCCAGCCGTCCCGCCATGGCCTCCGGGGCTTCGTCGAGGTCGGGGCTCCCCCAGTCGGCGCGCACCTGGAGCACGGTGACCTGTCTGCGCTCCGTCGTCACCGAGCCGTGGCCGGGGGCGAGGGGCGTCGCAGTGCTGGGGTCGGGGGCCGACTGCGCGGTCCGGTGGGACACAGCGATCGGGGACGGTACGGCGTCGGACGGGCACCATCCCGCCCCGGAGGCGGGCAGCAGCAGGGCGGGGTCGTGGGTGCGGATCGCGTGGTAGAGCCGTTGCAGTGTGCGGCCGGGTTCGACGCCGAACGACTGCTGCAGGGCTGCGCATCTGCGTTCGTACATCCGCAGGGCCTCCGTCTGCCGGCCGCACCGAAACAGCGCCGTCATGCACAGGCCCAGCAGCCGTTCCCGCTGGGGTTCGGCGGCGGCCACTATCTGGAGGCCGCCCAGGACCCCCTCGGGCCGGCCGCTCCTCAACTCCACCTCGGCGTAGTCCTCGAAGGCGTCCAGGCAGGCGTTCTCCACGGCGGTGCGCTCGGGCCAGGAGAGACCGGCCTCGGCCAGGTCGTCCAGGACCGGTCCCCGGCGCAGGTCCAGTGCCTCCCGGAAGGACGCCGCGGCCCTGTTCAGCGCCCCTTCGGCCGTCAGGGCGCGGCCGCGTCCGACGAGCGATCCGAACCGCGACACATCGATGGACTCCTCTCCCACGCTCAGGAGATAGCCGGGTGCCCGCGTCAGCAGTTCCACGGTCGTTCCCTGCCGTTGCGGGGAAAACGCGGACAGTGCCTTGCGCACCCGCATCACGGAATTGTGCAGAACCTTTCGGGCGGAGGCGGGCTCCTGTCCGTTCCACAGCGCGGCGGTCAGGGCGCTGGTGGACACGACCTTGTTCGGGTGCAACAGCAGATACCCGAGTACGGCACGACATTGCACTCCGGGAATCGGAACCTCGCCCTTTTCCCCGAGAACCCGAAGCGGACCCAGAATCTGGAACTCCACCGAACCCGCCCTCCCGCCCACGGATTCGCAGGCTGCGACATGGATAAAGATACCCATCGCCGCGGATACGGCACACCAAAGGACTCCAAACCGGACCCAGGACTACTCGACCTAGGTAATTCGAGCCCGCCCGCGGGCGTCGGCGGGGCCGTACGATCTCCGACAACCGCACACGCCTCGCCGCACAGGGAGAAACACGAGGAGAAACCTACGGAAACCGCGGAGAACCGCGGAGAAGCCGATCGGGATTCCGTAGAGCCATGTCCCGGACCGAAAGAACAAGGCATGTACTTTTTCGTGATCGGCCCGCTGAGAGTAGTCGCCGACAACACCCCCCTCGCCGTTGACGGGACTCATCAGCGTGCGGCCCTCGGGATGCTGCTCGTCCAGGCCAATCGTGTCGTGACCACCGACAGACTGGTGGCCACGCTGTGGCGGAACGACCCTCCCGTCACGGCCAGAAGGATGGTGCACAAGGCCGTGGCCAGGCTTCGCGGCCTGCTGACCGACGCGTCCGCCTCCGACGCCGGGCTGGAACTGGTCACCGGCGACGGCGGCTACACCCTGCGCGTAGACGCCGAACGCCTCGACTCCACGCGCTTCTTCACCCTGGTGCGTCAGACGCGGGAGGCGTACCTCGCCGGGGCGGCGCCGGCGGCGGCCCGTTCCCTCTCGGCGGCGCTGGCCCTGTCCACGGGGCCGGTGCTGGAGGACCTCACCGAAACGGGCATCTCCTGGCCCGAGTTACGCACCCTGGAGGCCCGGCGTCAGACGGCGTTGGAGGACCTCTTCGATGTCGCGCTGTCCTGCGGCAGACACCGTGACGTCGTCGGCGCCCTGGAGTCGCTGACCGAGCCGACCGGGAAGCGGGCCACCCGGGAACGTCTGATCGGCCAGTGCATGCTCGCCCTGTACCGGTGCGGGCGGCAGCTCGACGCCCTGGCCGTCTACCGCCGTTCCCGCGTCGCGCTCGTCCGGCGTCTCGGCCGCGAGCCGAGCCGGGAGCTGAGCGACCTCCACCGGCGCATCCTGGGCCAGGAGCCGTCCCTCGACTGGGAGCCCGCCCCCGTCCCCGCCGCCCACGGCGTCCCGGCGAGCCGTTGATCCTCCCCGTCTCCCACCCCGTGAATCCCCCCGACTCGGGAGTCCTCCCACCACAAAGGAGCCGACGCATGGCAGACCAGACCGCGTTCTCCGAGGACCTGCTGTCCTACATCCGCCAGGTGTCCCTCCGCGACGACGACGTGCTCGCCGAGCTGCGATCGAACACCGGGGAACTTCCCATGGGGAAGGCCATGCAGGTCATGGCCGAGGAGGGCCAACTGCTCGGCCTCCTCGTCGGGTTGACGCGGGCCAGGACCGTCGTGGAGGTCGGCACGTTCACCGGCTACGCCACCCTGTGCATGGCCCGTGCGCTCCCTGCGGGCGGGCGGATCGTCACCTGTGACATCAACCCCAAGTGGCCGCGGTTCGCCGCCCCGTACTGGGACCGGGCGGGGGTCGGCGACCTCATCGACGTACGGATCGGCGACGCCGACACCACGCTGAAGTCGCTGCTGGAGGAGTACGGCGAGGAGTCGGTGGACCTGGTGTTCGTGGACGCCGACAAGGCCGGCTACCGCCGGTACTACGAGCACGCTCTCCGGCTGCTGCGGCCCGGCGGGCTGGCCGTCCTCGACAACACCGTCTACTTCGGCCGGGTGATCGACCCGGCCGACCAGGAGGAGGACACCGTGGCGGTGCGTGAACTCAACGCGTTCCTGCGGGAGGACGACCGGGTCGAGATCTCGCTGCTACCGATGGCGGACGGCGTCACGCTCACTCGCAAGCGGTAGCCGATCGGTTCCCGGCGGGGCCGGTCCCGGCGAGGGTGGGCGCGGTGAGCGCGATCGTGTCCGGGACCGTCCTCGCGTCCGGGACGAGATGGAGCCCGACGACCCCGTCCGGCTCCGCGCCCGCTGCCGGCTGCCGCGCGCAGGGGCAGCCGTCCTCGGCGAAGCCCGCCAGCCGGTAGGTGATGTCCATCATCCGGTTGCGGTCCGTGCGACGGAAGTCGGCGACCAGGTGCGCTCCGGCCTCGTGGGCCTGACCGATCAGCCAGTTGAGGATCGCGCCGCCGATACCGAACGACACCACCCGGCAGGACGTGGCCAGCAGCTTGAGATGCCACACCTCGGCTTCCAGCCGCACGAGCACCACGCCGATCGCGCCGTGCGTCCCGAAGCGGTCGGTGAGGGTGGCGACGAGGACGGCGTGCCGGGGATCGTCGACGAGCCCGCGCAGCACATGGTCCGGGTAGTGCACGCCCGTCGCGTTCATCTGGCTGGTCCGCAGCGTGAGTTCCTCGACGCGGGAGATGTCCTCGTCCGTGGCGTGGCCGATGTTCAGCTGCATGCCGAGGGTGCGCAGGAAGTCGATGTCCGCGCCCTCGAACTCGTCCTGCGCGGACCTGCGGCGGAAGCCCGCCCGGTACATGGCGCGGCGGTTGCGGGCGTCGCCGGTCGTACGGGTGGGGGTGAACTCCGGCAGATCCGCGAGCGTGCGCACCTGGTCGTGGGAGTAGCAGCGGACCTCGGGCAGACGGAAGGCCACCTCGGCGCGCTCGGCGGGCTGGTCGTCGACGAACGCCAGGGTGTCGTGGGCAAAGGAGAGTTCCTCGGCGATGCGTCGGATCGACTCCGACTTCGGGCCCCAGCCGATCATCGGTACGACGAAGTAGTCGGCGACGCCGAGTTCCTCCAGCCGTCGCCAGGCGAGGTCGTGGTCGTTCTTGCTGGCGACGGACTGCAGGATGCCGCGCGCGTCGAGCCGCACCACGACCTCGCGTACGTCGTCGTCGAGCCGGACCCGCTCGTCCTCCAGCAGCGTGCCCCGCCACAGGGTGTTGTCGAGGTCCCACACCAGACACTTCACGAACGGCGGCGTGTCACCGAACATTCCACTCTCCCCTCGCACGGCTTCCCTTCCGGGTCTGCGGGTGTGTCACCGAGTCAGGGCGTGCTGTCCGAGAATCAGCTGGCAGATCTCGCTACTGCCCTCGATGATCTCCATCAGCTTCGCGTCGCGGTACGCGCGCGCCACCACATGGCCGTCCGTCGTCCCGGCCGAGGCGAGAACCTGCACGGCCGTGGCCGCGCCCTTCACGGCGTGTCCGGCGCTGACGTGCTTGGCCAGGACAGTCGCGGTGACCTGTTCGGGGCTCCCGGTGTCCCAGCAGCGGCTGGCGTGCTCACTGACGCGGGTCGCGATCTGTTCGGCGGCCAGCAGTTCGGCCAGATGCCGGACGACGAGCTGATGCCCGCCGAGCGGGCGGCCGGACTGGCGTCGGGTGCGTGCGTGCGCGCCGACCGCGTCCAGGCAGGCGCGCAGGATGCCGACGCATCCCCACGCCACGGACATCCGGCCGTACGCGAGCGCCGTCGTGACCAGCAGCGGCAGCGGCTGTCCGCCCCCGCCGAGCAGCGTCGACCTCGGCAGTCGTACGGAGTCCAGGCGGACCGAGGCGTGACCGGCGGCCCGGCAGCCGAGCGGGTCGGCGACCTTCTCGACGCGTACGCCCGGGGTATCGGCCGGTACGGCGACGACGCCGGCACCGTCGCCGTACCGGCCGAAGACCAGGATCAGGTCGGCGTAGGTGGCGGCGGTCGCCCAGACCTTGTGCCCGTCGACAACGACCGTGTCCCCGTTGGGAACGATCTCGGTGCGGATCGCGGAGAGGTCGCTGCCCGCCTCCGGCTCGCTGAAGGCGACCGCGGCAAGCTGTCCGCCGGTCAGCCGTGGCAGAAGGGCCTCGCGCTGTCCGGCGTCGGCGAGCCGCTGGATCGTCCACGCGGCCATGCCCTGGGAGGTCATGACACTCCGCAGCGAACTGCACAGACTGCCGACGTACGCGGTGAGTTCGCCGTTCCGCTCGCTGCCGTACCCGAGTCCGGCGCAGGACTTGGGGACCTGGGCGCACAGCAGGCCCTCCCGGCCCAGTTCCCGCAGCACCGCCGACGGGATCTCGCCCGCGAGGTCCCAGGCTCCGGGCCGGTCACCGACGAGCCGGGCGATCAGTTCCCGTGCACCGGCGTCCGCGGTGACGGCCCGGCCCATGCTCAGGCACCGCCGACGGCAGCCGCGCGGAGCCGGGCGACGAGCCCCGCCATGGACCGGGCGCTGCGGAAGTTGTCGAGCTTGAGGTCCTGGCCCTCGATCATCACGCCGAACGTCTGCTCTAGATGGACGACGAGTTCCATGGCGAACATCGAGTTGGCGAGGCCCAGGGCGAACAGGTCGTCGGCGGGGTCCACCGGGGTCTTGAGCCGGTCGTGGAGGTACCGGGTCAGGGAGGCGGAGATCTCCGCCTCGGCCGCCGAGCCGGTTCCATCGGTTTCCAGCGCGGTTTCCTCGTCCGCCGGGGCGGTTGTCTCCGGGTGGTCGCTCACTTCGCGTGCCTTCCGTAGTCGTGGAACCCCCGGCCGGTCTTGCGTCCGAGGTCGCCGGCGCGCACCTTCTCCAGCAGCAGGGCGCAGGGCTCGGCGCGTTCGTCGCCGGTGCGCCGGTGCAGGGCGGTGAGGGCGTCGGCGAGGTTGTCGAGGCCGATCAGGTCGGCGGTGCGCAAGGGGCCGGTCGGCAGGCCGAGGCAGCCCTCCATCAGCAGGTCGACGGCCTCGGCCGACGCGGTGCCCTCGGCGACCAGCCGGATCGCGTCGTTGATCATCGGATGCAGGAGTCTGCTCGTCACGAACCCGGGCGCGTCGCGTACGACGACGGGCCGCCGGGCAAGCCGGGTGAGCAGCTGCTCGGTGGCCGCCATGGTGGTGTCGGCCGTGCGCGGCCCCTCGACCACCTCGACCATCGCGATGAGGTACGCGGGGTTCATGAAGTGCGTACCGATGAGGTCCCCCGGGCGCGGCAGGGTGTCGGCGAGTTCGTCGATGGGGATCCCGGAGGTGTTGGACAGCAGCGGTGTGCCGTCACCGGCCGCCGCGGCGGCCGCGGTCAGGGCCTTCGCCTTGGCGTCGAAGTCCTCGGTGACGGCCTCGACGACGGCCGTGGCGCCCGAGAGGTCCTCCGGGGAGACGCCGAGGGACAGCTCGCCCGGGAGGACCCCGGCGGGCAGCGCCGCGACGAGACGGGCGTGCCGCACCTGATGGGTGACGGCCGCCTCCGCGCGTGCCAGCGCCCCGGGGTCGGGGTCCGTGAGGATCACGGGCACCCCGTGACCGATCGCGAGCGCCGCGATGCCCGTTCCCATGACGCCCGCGCCCAGGATGCCCAGCCGGTGCGTCCGCGTGTCTGTGCCCACTTCACCACCAAGCCGTCCGTGTTCCGACCTGCGCCTGCACCTGCATCGCCCGTACGCCCGCCGCGGCGGGCTCCGGTCCTCAGTGAACCCGCCCCTCCGGCCCGGCCGTTCGTGACGGAGTCACAAAGCGGGGCGGCAACTCTGAGCGGTCGGCCCAAGACCCCCTGCCGGCCCCTGAGGGCAGCCCTGTCGTCACAGCAGGTTCGCCACCGCACCGGCGAGGTCCGGCAGGACGTCGCCGGGTTCCCGGAAGCGGTGCAACGCCGCCCGCCCGTCCTCGCTCGCCAGCCGCTCGGCGACGTCGGCAGCGACCCCGACCGTGCAGAGGTATCCGGTCCGGTCGAACCCCTCGGTCACGAGGACCATCCAGGGGAACGGGAGCGAGGACTGGCTCACGCAGACGGGGCGGTGCGTCCCGAAGGAGATGTCGTACAGACCGGCGCCGGTCCAGGAGTTGACGACCGCGTACTTCTGCCGGGGCAGCAGCTCGAGCCCGACCTGGAGGCATTCCTTCATCCGCGTCCGGTGCTCGACGAGGAAGTCGTGGAGCGCGCGCAGGTTCAGATGGGAGCCCACGAAGTCGTCGAGCGCGGCGCGGATGTCGGCCGCGACGGCCTCGGGTGCCCTGTCCGGGGGACAGGGCACGAACATGTCTCCGGTCAGATTGCCGACGACACCGCTCGGCAGCCCCAGCCGGTGTCGTACGTCGACGGGCATCAGCAGCTGATCGGGGTGCGGCTCGTCGTGGAACCGGCGGAGCACGTCGATGAGGTGGGCGTGCAGCACATTGGTGAGCGACAGCTCACGCCCCGCCGCGTCGCTCAACCGCCGCCGCAGCCTGCTGACTTCGGCGTGGGAGAAGTAGATCTGCAGGTTGCGTGACTCCTGGAGGGCGCGATAGGCAGCGGCCCACTGCTGCTCGACGTCCGCGGGCGGCAGCAGCCGGTAGCCGGGCTGCCGGGAGCCGGTCGGGGGAAGCACGTCGTCGAGATAGCCCTCACGGTCCTCGACGACGAGCGCCTCGGGCGGTGTGCTCCCCTCGACCGACGCCGACCAGGCCCGCATCAGCGTCATGAGGCTCCGAATGTCGCCGACCGCGTGGTGCCAGGTGCAGCCCAGCGCGGTGCCTCCGTCGGAGAGGCGGGTGAGCCGCACCTTCAGCAGGGGGTCCCCGCCCGACCAGGCCGCCGAGGGATCCATGCGCTCGACCAGATCGGTCTCCGCCACCGCCGCCTCGGCGACCGCCTGGGCGAGATCGAGGCCGGAGTCGGCGGTCGTCATCGTGGCACCGGAGTCGTCGCAGACGATCTCCAGCGCGTCGTCCCGTCGTCGCAGTCGGCCGGCGAAGGCCGGCACATGGGCGAGCGCGCGGGCGAGGCCCTCGCGCAGGGGGGCCTCGTCCAGGGCCCGGTCGAAGTAGAAGAGCACGGAGACCGAGGATTCGACGACGCGCAGATCGGCCAGCGCGCAGCGCACGACCTTCCCTGACGCGTGCCCGGCACGGACCGCGCCGGTGTAGGTGCCGGATCCATCAGGTCTGGGAGAACCACTCATATGAGGCCGGGCCCTTCTCTGTCGCACGCCGTCCGAAACCGTTGCCTGACTCAAGTACACACACCGCATGCGCCACTTAATCGCTCCCCGGTCACAAACAGCGGCGCGTCCATGCGCTCCCGACCCAAGGACCGAGGGCCTCCGGCAAGCCCAACACGCCCAGCCACCCCGGTGTACCGGACACGGGCAGCACACGGCAGCGGCAGGCCAGGCCGGCACGCGGGCCGCTGGTGAACAACCGGTGCCGGCGACGCCGCGGCACAAGGCCGCCCGTTTCCGGGTCCGCCGAGCGCCCCGTCATCCGTCGGCCCGCGCGGACGCGGTCTCCGTCATACGTCCTTGATCACTTCAAGGTCGAGTGGCGCGGGCCGGAACTCCTGCAGCCGGTCGGCATAGGCTCCGCCGAAGAGGTCACCGACCGACTCGGCGGTCCACCCGCCCGGCCGGAACCGTTCGTCGACCTCGCCGGGATGCGTCCACAAGGCGATCCGGTCTCCGCCGGCCGCGATGGCCTGCCCGGTGACGTGGGCCGACTCCTTCGACGCCAGGTACACGACGACCGGTGCCACGTCGTCCGGGGAGCCCAGTCCCTGGCGCCGGGCGGCCTCCGGTACGGGCTGCCCGGCGTCCACCTTCGCGACCAGCTCGCCGAGACCGGGCATGGTCGCGACCATGCGGGTCAGCGCGGTGGGCACGACGGCGTTCACCGTGACGTCGATCTTCGCGAGCTCGACCGCCCAGGTACGCGCCATCGCGACGATCGCGCCCTTGGAGGCCGAGTACGCGGTCTGCCCGAAGCTGGCGCGCTGCCCCGCGGGAGACCCCACGAGGATCAGCCGGCCGCCCTCGCCCTGCTCACGGAAGCGGGCCGCCGCGGCCCGGCCGCAGGTGAAGGTGCCGCGCAGATGACTGTTGACGACGGCGTCGAAGTCCTCGTCGGTGGTGTTGCGCAGGGTCCTGTCCCGCAGCGCCCCTGCGTTGGTGATCATCACGTCGAGCCGCCCGAACTCGTCGACCGCGCGCCGGACCAGCGCGTCGGCGAACTCCGACCCGCCGACCGCGCCGACCTGCGCGACGGCGGCGCCGCCCGCACCGGTGATCGCCTCGACCGTGTCCTCGGCCACGTCGGCGTCCAGATCGTTGACGACGACGGCGGCACCCGCCGCCGCCAGCGCGCGGGCGTAGGACCTTCCCAGGCCCCGTCCCGCACCCGTGACAATGGCGACTCGGCCGTCGAGCATGATGTCCTCCTGAGCTGAAGAGCCGTACACCGCGACACTCCGAGCCTAGGAAGGCGACGGGCCCGCGAGGATCAGGCCGATGACGGCACCCGGGGCGGACCTGCGTCGCGGTCCGTCCGGGACATCCGTCGCGGTCAGCCCGACGGCGGGACGAGCCCCTGCCGTACGGCGAACAGGGCAGCCTGGGTGCGCGAGGTGAGCCGAAGCTTGCGCAGGACGTTGCTGACGTGGGTGCGGGCGGTGCGCTCGCTGATCACCAGCTCGTCGGCGATCTGCTGGTTCGACCGACCCTCCGCCACGAGGACGAGGACGTCGCGCTCCCGGCCGGTGAGGGAGGCGAGGCCGGCCGGCGGCGAGACGATCAGTGTCCTCGATGGAGCGCAGCACGCCGTCCCGGCTGAAGTCCCACTGCCTGCGCAGGTCGTCCCGTACGACGAAGCCCTCGGTGTCGACGCCGCGCGGCTCCTCGTTGGGCACGAGCATCCGGCCCACCCTGGAGGAGACGACGTACTCCTCGCGGGGCCGGTCCCGCAGAGCGGCCCCAGGCGCCGCTCGGAGAGGCCGAGGCCGTAGTGCGGTGCGGTGTCGAAATACCGTACGCCGGCTTCCCAGGCCGCGTAGACGGCGGCTGTCGCGTCGTCAGCCGACGTGACGCGGTAGAGGTCGCCGATGACGGAGGCCCCGAAGCCGAGCTCGGTGAGGGCCTACGCCGTTCCGGCCGCTGCCGTGCGGCAGTCCGGGTGGCCCCAGCCCTGGTCGTTCTTGGCGATGGGCTCCCCCGCGGCGTACGGGCGGCCGCACACGCAACGGCCGGGGAACTTGGCCTTGATGGTGCGGGACGAGCCGCTTCCGGCGCGGCCGCCGCCCGGCTTTCCGGAGCCTGCCGACTTCCCCGGCCTCTTCGCGGCGGTGCGGCGGGCCGCGGGTACGACGTCGGGGGCGGGTGGCGGTTCCGGGGAGCCGAGGTCGCTGCCCGCGGGCTCCTGGACGACGGCGGCCTGGCTGGCGGCGCGGTCGGCGAAGTCGTTGAGGCGGTCGCCGTCGACCTGGTGGGCGGGGACGTAACGGAACTCGACCTCGCGGCCGGTGAGCAACTCGTCGATGCGTACGACGAGTTCCTGGTTGGCGACCGGCTTGCCCGCGGCCGTGCGCCAGCCGTTGCGCTTCCAGCCCGGCAGCCAGGTGGTGACGGCCTTCATCGCGTACTGCGAGTCCATGCGGATCTCGATCGGTACGTCCGGGTCGGTGGCCGCGAGCAACTTCTCCAGGGCGGTGAGTTCGGCGATGTTGTTGGTGGCCCTGCCCAGCGGGCCGGCCTCCCAGCGGGAGGGGGTCTCGTCGTCTTCGGCGACCACCCAGGCCCAGCCCGCGGGTCCCGGATTTCCCTTCGAGGCCCCGTCACAGGCGGCCACAACGCGTTCCAGCATGCGCCCGATCATGCCACGCGCGGGGCGCGGAACCGATTCGAGGTCTCGCGCCCCGCGTACTCCGGGAAGCACCCTCAGGCGACGTCCGTCGTCGTCGGCATCTCGCCCTCCGTGGTCGAGAGGTCGATGACGGAGAACGACGCGCCCTGCGGGTCGCTGAGCGCCGCGAAGCGGCCGAACGGTGTGTCCATGGGGCCGAAGCGCAGGATGCCGCCGAGCTTGGTGGCCTTGGCGACCGCGTCGTCGCAGTTGTCGACCGCGAAGTAGACGTTGACGTACGACGGGATCTCGGGCGGGAAGTCCTCGGCCGTCATCTTCATCCGTCCGAGCAGCGGGCGGTCCCCGAGGTCGAAGAGGCGGAAGTCCATGCCGGGGTTCCCGGGGTCCTGCATCTGCTTGGCCCCGTACGGGAAGACGGCCGGGAAGAACGTGTCGGACTTCTCGGGTTCGCGGGTGAAGATCTCGGCCCAGGCGTACGCGCCGGGCACGCCGATCGCCTCGAAGCCCTCGTGGACGCCGGCCTGCCAGACGCCGAAGACGACGCCGCTGGGGTCGCGGGCCAGCAGCATGGAGCCGAAGTCGCCCACCTGCATGGGCTCCATCAGCACTTCACCGCCGTTGTCACGGATCTTCGCGGCGGTGGCCTCGACGTCGGGCGAGGCCAGGTACAGGCACCATGCGGACTGGCCCTCCTGGCCGGGCATCGGCGGGACGACGGCGGCGACCGCCTTGCCGTCGGAGTAGGCCTGTGTGTAGTTGCCGTACTCGGAGGACGCCTCGCCGAACGTCCAGCCCAGGACGTCGCCGTAGAAGCTCTTCGCCCCCTCGAGGTCGCTGAACATCGCGTCGGCCCAGCAGGGCGTTCCCTCGGGATGTGCGGCCATGACTGCCACTCTCCTCGGTTCGGACGGGTGGTTTCCCCGGCTCACACGCTAGTGAGGAGCGATGCCGGGCGCGCGCCGAACAGGATGAAGCGCGGGCAAACGGGGTGGAAAGGATCAAGGGGGCATGCCGATCGACAGGGCGCCTGCCAGGCGGTTGCCCTTTGCGGAGTACACGACCGCACCGGCCCGCGTCTGATAATTTCAGCGACGCTCGCACCCCCGTTCGCTCCCTTCGATTCGTCAGGCGTGTCCATGTCCGGCCCAGGGTTTCGTCGTACGGCGCTGCCGTGCGCCCGTGCCCGGTGGGCGCGGCTGGTGCTGGTGCTGCTGGTGGCGTCGGCGACCTTCGTGCTGTCGTGCGTGAGTGGGCCTCCTGCCGATGGGGCCGCGGGCGGGACGTCCCTGGTGCACACGGTCGCCGCAGCGGCGCAGCACCTGGACCGGGACCCCTGCGAGGAACACCCGGGCGGGCACGACTGCCATTCGCCCGATCCGCGTGCCGTGCTGGGCCACACGCCGTCGCTCGGCACGGATCGCGCCACGATTCCCTGGCTGCACGCGGCCTCTGAGGCCGGGGCGTCGCTCGGTCCGTCCCGGGAGCCCGGCCGGGCCCGGCCTCCCGATCTCCACGAACTGCAGTTGCTGCGGGTCTAGGCCGTGCGTCTGGCCTGGCTCGAGACGCCGGCCGTACGCACGACACCTCTCGGACACCGAAGACGACTCGCAGCACCGCCGTGCCCCGTGACCGGGTAGGGCGGGGAGAAGGACATTCCCATGGGTTCATCCAAAGCGAAGGCCACCAACGGCCCGAAGGGCAAGAACGGCCCCAAGCCCACGAACGGTTCCAACGGCTCCGACAGCGCCAAGGGCAGGAGCAACAGCCCCAAGGCGAGGGAGGCCGCCCGCCGTGCCCGCGTCGAGGAGATACGCAAGGCGGAGCAGGCCCGCGAGCGGAGGATGCGGCTGCTCACCCTCGGCGTCACCGCCGCGATCCTCGCCGGGCTCGTGGGCGGCGGCTGGTATCTGATCGACGCCGCCGACGACAAGGAGGCGGCCAAGGCCGCGCCGATCAAGGGCGTGAAGAGCTGGTCGGACCTCACCCAGAAGCACGTTTCCGGGACCGTCGACTACAAGATGACCCCGCCTGTCGGCGGCGACCACAACGAGGTGTGGGTCAACTGCGACCGGCAGGTCTACACGAAGGCCGTGCCGAACGAGAACGCGGTGCACGCGATGGAGCACGGCGCCGTCTGGATCACGTACAACGACGACGCGGCCAAGGCGGACGTCGACGCCCTGTCCGAGCGGGTGACCAACACGTCGTACACCTTCATGAGCCCGCACGAGGACCAGTCGTCGCCGATCGTGCTGAGCGCCTGGGAGCACCAGTTGAAGGTGGACAAGTCGTCGGACCCGCGGGTGGCGAAGTTCCTGGACAAGTATGTGCAGGGCGAGCAGACGCCGGAGCCGGGTGCCGCGTGCACCAACGGCATGACGCCATGACCTGAGCGGAGCGGGGCGTCCGGCCGGACGCCCCGCTCCGCTGTGTTTGCCGTCCGGTGTGTTTGCCATCCGGAGAAATCGCCTCGGCGATCACGCGGGCGATCGCCGACAATGCCACCCATGGCTGACACGAACGCCTCCGTCGGCTCCAAGCGGTATGTCTTTCTCGACCCGGACGGCTCGGGCGCGGACCAGGGGTGGGTGTATGTGATCGTGGCAGCCCCCACCGGGGTGGTCTACCAGGTGCAGGGCGGCGGGTTCTGCTGCATCCCGTACGAGCAGGAGGGCTATCTGCTGCCCCTGTTCGGGCGGGGGCTGCTGTCGGAGGTCGACGAGGCGTGGGTGCCGGTGGTGACCCCCGACGGGCCGGGCGTGCTGGTCTGGGAGAACTCCGACTAGGGCGTCTCGACCTGCTCCGGTGCGCCGTGCCGAGCCTCCGTCTCCGCCTGCTTCCTGGACGCCCACAGGCTGGTCGCCGTCGTCACGGCGAGGACCAGGACGATGAAGCCCAGGGAGAAGGGGATGGAGATCTCGGGGACACGGACGCCGGACTCGTGCAGGGCGTGCAGCACGAGTTTGACGCCGATGAAGCCGAGGATGATCGACAGGCCGTACGAGAGGTGGACCAGCTTCTTCAGCAGGCCGCCGATCAGGAAGTACAGCTGCCTGAGGCCCATGAGGGCGAAGGCGTTGGCCGTGAAGACGATGTACGGGTCCTGGGTCAGGCCGTAGATCGCGGGGATCGAGTCGAGGGCGAACAGGACGTCGGTGGAACCGATGGCCAGCATGACGACGAGCATCGGCGTCATGACGCGCTTGCCGTTCTCCTCGATCCACAGCTTCGTACCGTGGTAGCGGTCGGCGACCCCGAAGCGCTTCTCGACCGCCTTGAGGAGCTTGTTCTCCTCGTACTCCTCGTCATGGCCGTCGGCGCGGGCGTCCTGGATGAGCTTCCAGGCGGTGAAGATCAGGAAGGCGCCGAAGAGGTAGAACACCCAGGAGAAGCTGGAGATGATCGCCGCGCCGGCCGCGATGAAGATCGCGCGGAGCACCAGCGCCATGAGGACGCCGACCATCAGCACCCGCTGCTGGTACTGCGAGGGCACCGCGAACTTCGCCATGATCAGCACGAAGACGAAGAGGTTGTCCACGCTGAGCGACTTCTCGGTGATGAAGCCCGCGAAGAACTCCCCCGCCGGTTTGCCGCCGCCGACGGCCAGCACGACCAGCCCGAACGCGATCGCGAGCGCGATCCAGACGGCCGACCAGATGCCGGCCTCCTTGACCGACACGTCGTGCGGTTTGCGGCCGATGAAGAAGTCGACGGCCACGAGCGCGCACAGGGCGGCGATCGTCAGCAGCCAGGTGGTGAGGGAGACGTTCACTGTTCCTCCGGATACAGGCATTGCACACGCAAGCCTCACCGGCCACACAGGGCGCCGCTACCCGGGTCGGGTAAAGAACTGCCGAAATCCCGGTACGTTCCCTGGTGGGAGGACCTGTGGCGGGGGCCCGCCCACCAGGGGGAGCCGGGCGGGCCCTATTCGCCCGCGTACGCCTTCTCCAGGGTCGCGATGTCGAGCTTGCCCATCTCCATCATCGCCTTCATCGCCCGGCCCGCCTTCTCGGAATCCGCGTCGGCGAACATCTCGAGGAAGCGCTTGGGGACGACCTGCCACGAGACGCCGAACTTGTCCTTGAGCCAGCCGCAGGGGCCGGCCTCGCCGCCGTCCTCGGTGAGTTTGGTCCAGTAGTGGTCGACCTCCTCCTGGTCGGCACAGAGAATCTGGAACGAGATGGCCTCGTTGAACTTGAACTCGGGGCCGCCGTTCAGCGCGACGAACTTCTGGCCGTTGGCCACGAACTCGACGGTGATCACGGAGCCCACCGGGCCGGGCCCGCCCTCGGGGGAGCGGAGGGTGTCGCCCAGCCGTGAGTTCTTGAAGACCGAGACATAGTGCGCTGCCGCTTCCTCAGCCTGGCCGTCGAACCACAGGCAGGTGGTGAATCCGTCGCTGGACATGGGTGCCTCCTAGGGAGCCGGGTCGTCTGCGTCATCTGTATCGACCGGTGCGGGCCCCAAAACTCATCGCTCTGCCGGTGCTCTGCTCGTAGCGAATCTGCCGCAGGCAGAGAAAGGCCAGGTCACGGGTGGTGGGCGGGGAGAGTGGTGACAGCGGCCGACACGGGTGGCCGCGAACGACCACATGGAGGAAGCATGGCTCCACTGATCACCGGGCGGTCCCCGGCGCTCGCGCCACGGGCCGAGGAGGGGGACACGGCTCCCTCACGCTTCGACGACCATCTCGCCGCGCAGCTCCTCGCGCAGCGGATCGTCCTCCTCGGCACGCAGGTCGACGAGGTCTCCGCGAACCGAATCTGTGCGCAGTTGCTGCTGCTGTCGGCGGAGGACCCGCGCACCGACATCAGCCTGTACATCAACAGCCCCGGCGGTTCGGTGACGGCCGGGCTCGCCATCTACGACACGATGCGGCTGATCCCGAACGACGTGTCGACGCTGGCCATGGGTTTCGCGGCGAGCATGGGCCAGTTCCTGCTGAGCGTGGGCACGCACGGCAAGCGGTACGCGCTGCCGAACGCGCGGATCATGATGCACCAGCCCTCGGCGGGCATCGGCGGCAGCACCGCCGACATCGAGATCCAGGCGGAGAACCTGGAGTTCACCAAGCGGGCCATCGAGCGGATCACCGCCGAGCACACCGGCCAGTCCCCGGAGACGATCTCCCGGGACGGCGACCGGGACCGCTGGTTCACGGCCGAGCAGGCCAAGGAGTACGGAATGGTCGACCGGGTCGTCGAGGCGCTCGACGACGTCCGGCCGGCCGCTTCGCGGCGACGGATGGGGTTGCAGTGATGGGGAGCTACACGATTCCGAGCGTGGTGGAGCGGACCCCGCAGGGCGAGCGGTCGTACGACGTGTTCAGTCGGCTGCTGTCCGAGCGGATCATCTTCCTCGGCACGGAGATCGACGACGGGGTGGCGAACGTCGTCATCGCGCAGCTGCTCCATCTGGAGTCGTCGGCGCCGGAGAGCGAGATCGCGATCTACATCAACTCGCCCGGGGGATCGTTCACTTCACTGATGGCGATCTACGACACGATGTCGTACGTGCGGGCGCCGATCTCGACGTTCTGTGTCGGCCAGGCGGCGTCCACGGCTGCGGTGCTGCTGGCGGGCGGGGACCCCGGGCGACGGTTCGTCCTCGAACACGCGCGGGTCCTCCTCGGGCAGCCCGCGAGCGGCGGCCGTCAGGGCACGGTGTCGGATCTCGCGCTCCAGGCCAAGGAGATGGTCCGCATCCGCACCCAGGTCGAGGAGGTCCTCGCCCGGCACACCCGCCACGACGTGGCGACCCTCCGCGCGGACATGGACCGGGACAAGGTCTTCACGGCGGAGGAGGCCGTCGCGTACGGGCTGGCTGACGAGGTGCTGAGCCGGCGGCTCGTCGGGGTCTGACCGGTACAGGGGTCCGGTCAGGCGGCGAGGCAGAGTCCGTTGTACGGGGCCGTGGTGGCCCTGCGGGTGCGGGCGGTGTGCCGGGTGAGCTCGGTCTGGGCCAGGGACAGCAGGTCGCCCAGGCCGAGTCCGAGCGCCTGGGCGGCGGCCGCGAGGACCTCCGACGAGGCCTCCTTGCGGCCGCGCTCGACCTCGGAGAGGTACGGCATCGAGATCCGCGCCGCGTCCGCCACGTCCTTCAACGTCCGCTCCTGCGCCAGCCGCTCGCGCCGCAGCACATCTCCCACGAGGTCGCGCCACAGGGGTTCCCTGGCGGGTCGGGCCTCGGGGACGGGGGCCGGGTGGGGGCCCTGGGCGGTCTGCCGCCCGGGTGTACGGGCAGCGGTCGCGGCCGCCGGGCGCAGGGGGATGACGCGCAATTCGTTCGACGCTGGATTCGTCACTGCTCCAGACTAGGAGCTGGGGGCTGAGGGGAAAGTTCTCCGCGTTCAGCCCTCAGGAGAATCGCGGTCCGGCGAAAGGACTCGACGGCGATGTTGCGCGGCATCTTCAACGAGGTGGCGGAGTTGTACGACCGCGCCCGGCCCCGCTATCCGCACACCCTGGTCGCCGAACTGACCGGACTGGCGGCCCTCGGACCCGGCGTCCGTGTCCTGGAGATCGGCCCCGGCACCGGTCAACTCACCGTGCCGCTCGCGGAGTCGGGCTGCGACGTCACGGCCGTCGAACTGGGCCCGTCGACGGCGGAGGTGGCCCGGCGCAATCTGCGTCCCTATCCGGATGTACGGGTGGAGGTGGCCGACTTCGAGCAGTGGCCGCTGCCCGCCGAGCCGTTCGACCTGGTGGTGAGCGCGACCGCGTTCCACTGGCTCGACCCTGCGACGCGGATCCCCAAGGTGGCGCGGGCCCTGCGCCCCGGCGGGCTCTTCGCGATGGTCACGACCGAGCATGTCAGGGGTGGCACCATCGACTTCTTCGCCCGCGCCCAGGAGTGCTACGAGCGCTGGGACCCGGCCACGCCGCCCGATCTGCGGCTCCAGGACGAGTCCGAGATCGCCACGGACACGGGCGAGTTGGCGGGGTGGGACGACCTGCGCTCGTACCGCTGCACTCGGGACATCACGTACGCGACGCAGGAGTACGTCGATGTGCTGCTGACCTACTCAGGCCACCGCGCGCTCGACGCGCCCTCCAGGGAAGGCCTGCTGGGCTGTATCCGTGAGCTGATCGACACGCGGTACGGCGGCCGGATCACCAAGTGCTATCTGCACGAGCTGATCACGGCCAGGAAGCCGGTGGAGGGGGACGGCAGCTGATACCGGCCGGCACCGCGAGACGACGACGGCAGCCGACCGGCTCCCGGGTGACGGCGGCTGACCACCGGACCGGCACCACGTGAGGGCGGCGGCTACTGGCCGATCCGGCCGTCGATCCGCTCGCGCAGGAAGTCCGCGTGGCCCATGTGCCGGGCGTACTCCTCGATCATGTGGACCAGGACCTCGCGGAACGCGATGGGCTCGTCGTCGTGGGCGCCCTCGGTGGCGAGGTCGGGAGTGTCGGCCACGAACCTCTCCGCGAAGGCGACCTCGCCGCGCCAGGTCTCCCAGGCCTCGGCGACGACCTCGGGGTCGGCCACCGCGCCGTCGAACTCCACGTCGACGCCGTCCTCGGTGCGGTAGAGCCTCGGGACGTCCTGTCCGGCCATGACGCTGCGGAACCAGTAGTGCTCCACCCGGGCGAGATGGCGTACGAGCCCCAGCAGCGACATGTCCGACGGAGGCACGGAGCGGCGGGCCAGGGCCTCGGCGTCGAGGCCCGCGCACTTCAACTCCAGGGTCAGCCGGTGGTCGCGCAGATAGCCGACCAGAGTGGCCCGCTCCCCCTCGAAGCCTCCGTCGCTGCGCGGATCCTCGTCGGGGTGGACGAACATGTCCCACCATCCGAACTCGCGCTCGGGATGCCGCTCTTCGGTCGACTGCTGCTGCTCGGTGCCGGTCATGGGACGAGCATCAAGGGGACGGCGTCAGGTCCGCCACTCGTTTTCCCCGGGGCCTGCCCGGGGGGCGTCCGGCCGACATCGCTGTGAACTTCCTGAGAAGCCCCGTACAACCCTCGCGCCTCACGCGGTGTCAAACAGGACGCCGGACAAGGAACGGGCCCTTTCCGGACACCCCCGCGCTGCCCGGCCGATCTTTCTTCCAGGAGCCGCACATGCGCAAGAACCGTTCGGCCGCCCTCGCCGCGGCCGCATTCCTTCTCGTCTCCGGGGCAGCCATCGCCGCGGCCCCCTCCGCGTACGCCGGTACTCCGGGCAGTACGCGCGCCTCCGACCGCAACAGCGACTTCAACGGCGACGGCTACGAGGACGTACTGGTCGGCGCGCCCGGCGCCACCGTCAGCGGCAAGAAGGGCGCGGGGCTGGTCACCGTGCAGTACGGCTCGTCGAGCGGCATCGGTACGAGCAATGCGGCGCGGTTCAGCCAGTCCACGGCCGGGGTCGCGGGCGCCGCCGAGGCGGGCGACGGCTTCGGCAAGGCCGTCGCGACCGGCGACCTCGACGGGGACGGCTACGACGACGCGATCGTCGGCATCCCCGGCGAGGACATCGGCACCGTCAAGGACACGGGTGGGGTCGCCATCCTGTGGGGTTCGAAGTCCGGGCTCAGCGGGGGCCTCAGCGACTGGCTGGAGACCGAGGAGCCCACCGCGGGCGAGCAGTTCGGCACCGCGCTCGCCGCCGCCCACTTCACGAACGAGACCCCGGGCGACCTCCTCGCCGTCCTCGACCGGTACGACCTGGAGCTGTTCGCGTACGAGGACTCAGCGCAGAAGACGCTGAAGCGGCGGTCCACCGAGCGGCTGGCCGCACAGGACGAGCCGCGCGCCATCACACCCCAGTCCCTGACCACGGGCGACTACGACAAGAACGGCTTCGCCGACCTCGTCGTCTCGGGTCTGAGCGCCGACGAGCAGCCGGGCTACGGCTGGTCCACGCTGCTCTCAGGGCACGCGGACGGGCTGGCGTACGAACGGGATCTGCGCGGCGGTCCGGTCGCCGCCTCCGGCGACCTCAACAAGGACGGGTACGACGACCTCGTCTTCGGCGAGCCGCACTCCCCGGACGACACCTACGGCGAGACCATGACGGGCGGCCTGGTCACCGTGCGGCTCGGCGGGCCGGACGGTCCGGCGGCGGAGCCCGACTGGTGGGTGCAGGACTCCCCCGGTGTGCCGGGTGTCGCCGAGCCCGGGGACGGCTGGGGCAGCGACCTGTCGATCGCGGACACCGACGGGGACGGGTACGACGACGTGGCGATCGGCGCCGACGGCGAGGACATCGGCTCCGTGAAGGACGCGGGCGCCGTGTGGGTGCTGCGGGGCTCGGCCTCGGGGCTCACCGCGTCCGGCGCCAAATCCTGGGACCAGAACTCGGCGAACGTGCCCGGCGCGGCCGAGAAGGGCGACAAGTGGGGCGCCCAGGTCCGGCTGACCGACCCGAACCGCGACGGCCGCTTCGGGCTGCTGGCCGCGGCGCCGGGCGAGGACACGAACGACGGCCGTGTGTGGGTGCTGTCGGCGGGCACGGGCGGAATCACCGCCTCGGGTTCGTGGACGTACGGCGCCGGTTCGCTCGGGGCGCCGTACGTGGACTCGCTGTTCGGGGCGGCGATCGACGAGTGAGGCCGGTGTGAGCGTGGGCCCTCAGGACTCCGGAGAGGGCGTGAGCGTCTCCGGGGTGCTGTAGAGGGAGGCCGTCTGGGTCGTGGCGAGGCTTGGCGAGGAGCCGGAGCCGGCGCTCTGCGGCGTCTCGGGTTCCGTAGAGGGCTCCGAGGGCGGGGACGACGGCAGCGACGGGGCCGAGGAGGACGGTGTCGGCGAGGACGACGAGGGACACGGGCTCGCGCTCGACCCTGCGCTCGGCGCGGAGATACACGGCAGGGGTGACCGGGAGGGCGATTCGGACGGCGGGGCCTCGGAGAACGAGGTCGACGCCGACGGGGACGGCTGGTTTGCCGGCGGGGGCGTCTTCCGGTCGCTCTTGCCGGTGTCGCCCGAGTCCCGGCGGAACCACTCGTCGTCGTCGGGGTCGTAGAGGACGAAGACGTTGATGACGACGGTGGACTGCTGGACGACCACGACGTTCTGCGGCCGGTACGACGGCCACGAGTCGCCGGTCCGCTTGGGGTCGCTCTTCTGCGCGACCGGCGGGCGCAGCGGGTTGCCGCAGGCGCAGCGGACCCGGGGCACTCCGCGGTCGTCGACGAGGACGGCGGTGCCGGACTGGAGGACGGCCTGGTAGCTGGTCGCCTTCCCCTCGCTGAAGCCGTGGTTGGTGACACGGGTGTCCATGCGCAGTTGGACGGGGGTGAGGGAGCGCAGATAGGCGGGTACGGCGGAGGGCTGGACGCCCTCGACGGCGGCGAAGGCGTTGTTCTTCACCCGGTCGGCCTGCAGGAACTCGACCTGCTTCTCGACGTCGCAGGCGGCGGTGTTGCGGGTGCCGCCGTAGAGGCCGGGGGCGGCGCCGGACACGCCGCGGGTGACGTTGGCGGGCTCGGACGTCGTGGCGCCGGTCGCCGTGGGGGTCTCGGTGGGGGTCGAGCTGTCGGTCGCCGTCGACTTCGTGAACGGGTCGGGGCCCGGCTTGGCCGCGGCCTGGAGGAAGATCTCGCCGCCGGAGCCGGAGCCGCCGTCGGGGCGGGTGAGGACGAGGCCCAGGACCACGGCGACGACGGCCGCACCGGCGATGAGGGCGATGCGGGGCACCGACCTCCACCACGGGTGACCGGGGCTGCCGGGCCCGCCGGCGGAGTCACCGGGGCCGCCGGGACCACCGCCGGAGTCGCCGCCTCCACCGCTCCCGCCCGGGCCCCCTGTCCCCGATGCGCCGCTCGGCGGGCCCTGCGGCACCTGGTCGCTCGGCCTGGTCGGGCTGGGCGGCTCGGGGGTCGGCCCCCGCTCCGGTCCGGACAACGGGCCGGAGGGAGGTCCTGTCGGGCGGCCGGAGGACGGCTGTTCGACACTCACGGGTCTTCTCCCGCCATAGGGATTCCGTGGCACCTGTCACTCTTTGTGCCGCTTTATTCCACACCAGCCCATTGTGTGCCCCGGGCCCGGGCGCCCCGCAAGCCGACGGGGCGCCGCCGCTCCCGGGCTGCGGTGCGGCGCCCGTTCCCGGCGCGCGGAGCGACCCGGCCGTGTTTAGCGTGGCAAGGGTGAGTCCCCAGACCCTGCGTCCTCCCGAGGCCCCGCCCGAGCGGGCGGTCGCCCGGCACGGTTGGGCCCAGGCGCTGGTCACGGTCCTCGCCGGGCTGATCGTGATGTCCGTGGTCGCCGCCCTCGGGCTGTGGGCGGCCGGTGCCACGGACCTACCGGACAACGCGTTCCCGCGCGTGGTCGCGGCCACCGTCGTCACGGCGGTCGGCGGCACGATCGAAGTCTCGGGCGGCGAGGCCGGAGGCCTCGCCGACACCGAGGCGGGCCTGACGGTGATCCCGCTGTCGGTGACGCTCGCCGGAACGCTGGTCATGGCCGCCGGTTTCCTCCGGCCCCTGCGGCACCGGGCGGTGACGGGCGCACCCGAACTCGCGGGTTGGGCCGCCCGGATCGCCGCACTGTGGGCGCCGGCGCTGATCGGGCTCTCCTACACCGCCCGGCAGACCTTCGCGATCCCGCTCGGCGACTTCGGCGACCTCTTCGGCGCGTCGGCCAGCGCGGGCTTCACCAGCGACACGCCCACGACCGTCTTCTTCGGCCTGCTGTGGCTCGCCGGGGTCCTGGTCATCGCTCTGCTGGTCTCGCGCGGTGCGCCGCTGCCCGCGCGGCTGCTGCGGTTCCAGGAGTCGGTGCGCCCTGCCGCGTACGCCATGGTCGTGCTGCTGCTGTCGTACGTCGCGCTCGGGCTGGTCATCGCGCTGGTGGTGACGGTGACGCGCGGGCATCCGGCCCAGACGCTCGCGGTGGTCCTGCTGGGGCTGCCGAACGTCGTCTGGCTGACGTTCACCATCGGGCTCGGCGCGACCTGGGACGGCCAGGTGGAGGGGCCCTTCGGGCTGCCGATGCCGCATCTGCTGGACCAGGTGATGCGCGGCTCTGACGTGTCCACGCTGAACCTGAAGTCCCTCGCCGAGTTCGACGGCAAGGTGTGGTGGCTGGTGGTCGTGAACGCCGTTCTGCTGCTGATCGCCGCGTTCGTGATGGCGGTGCGGTCGCCGGCCACGATCCGGATCTGGCAGCACGCGGTGCACATGGCGCTCGCCCTCGCGCTCACGGTCCTGATGATCTGTCTCGTCGGCGACATCTCCGCCCACTACGGTCTGTCGGTGCTCGGCATCGGCGACCTCGGCGGCGAGCTGTCGGGGAAGCTGTTTCTGCGACCCCGGCTGTGGTCCACGCTCGGCTTCGCCGTGCTGTGGGGGCTGGTGACGGGGTTCCTGGGCGGGGCGCTGGCGAAGGGGGTGCGGCGGCGGGGCGCCGTCGACGCGGGCGGCGGACGGGAGGGGCGGGTGCCGTAAAAGAGCCCGCCTCTCCCTCGGGCCTAAACGTGCGTGACGTCCGCCTTCGGATGGTCCGTGGCGCGGCGGGCGAGGAGGGACGCGCAGATCTCTCCGGCGCGTACGGCGGTGGTGGACAGGAGGGTGGAGGTGAGGCCGTGGGTGTGTTCGGTGCCGCCATGGAGGTAGATGTCGGCGCTGACGTTCGGGGCGGTGGCCACGCGGTGGTCGCGGCCGACCTTGAGGGCGTCCTCGTCGTCGCGGAGGCAGAGTTTGCCGACCTCGCCGAGGTTGGTGCCGATGCCCCGGGGCTGGTATCCGGTGGCGTAGACGAGGAGGTCGCAGGCGAGGTCCTCGCGTTCGCCGGTGGGCAGGAACTCGACGGTCACACGGACGTCGTCGGTGCCGGCCTCGACCTCGCGGAGCCGGGAGACGTTCATCATCCGTAGCCGCTCGCGGCCCTGGACCTGCTCCCGGTACATGGTCTGCGACAGGGCTTCGATCAACTCCATGTCGACCACGGAGTAGTTGGTGGAGCGGTGGTAGTCGAACAGGGACTGTTTCACCTCGCGGGGCGCGCCGTAGTACAGGTCTACGGCCCCGGGGTCGAAGATCTTGTTGGCGAACGGGCTGTCGTCGGCGGGTGTGTAGCCGTACTTGGCGAAGACGGAGCAGATCTCGGCGTCGGGGAAGCTGCGGTGGAGGTAGTCGACGGCCTCGGCGGCGCTCTGGCCGGCACCCAGGACGACGGCACGGCGTACGGGTGTGCCGGTGCTCGTGAGTCGGTCCACGCGGGGCAGCAACTCGCTGTTGTGCCAGACCCGTTCGGAGCGTTCGGCGCCGGGCGGCAGGTGGGGTTCGAGGCCGGTGGCCACACAGAGGGCTCGGGTGCGGCGGACGGTCAACCGCCCCGGATTCTCCGTGTCACGGCTCGCGACGTCGAAGTAGCGGATCTCGCCGTCCTCGGTGACGGGCTTCACGGAGACGACCTCCGCGGAGTACTCGACGAGGTGCTCCACCCGGGCGGCGGCCCATTCGAAGTAGTCGTGGAACTCTATGCGCAGCGGGAAGAGGGTCTTGAGGTTGAGGAAGTCGACCAGTCTGCCGCGGTCGCGCAGATAGCACAGGAAGCTGAAGTCGCTGGTCGGGTCGCGCATCGTCACCAGGTCCTTGAGGAAGGACACCTGCATGGTGGCGTCGTCGATGAGCATGCCCCGGTGCCAGCCGAACTGCCGCTGTTTTTCCAGGAATCCGATGCGCAGCCCGTCTTCCCCGACTGCGCGAACGGTGTGCTCGTGGAGTGCGATGGCGAGTGCGAGATTCGATGGACCGAACCCGATACCCAGTACGTCGTAGATGGAGTCCGGCCCACTGTGCAGCGTCGTCACCGCGTCTTCGCCTCCCATGAGAGCGGGGATCTCAGTGTCCCCCAAGTGAGAACACAGCCTCCCCCAAGCAGCCACATGTTAGATAAGGTTAGCCTTACCTAGCAATGGCTGAGGAGGGCTCATATGCGGGTCGTCATGTTCGGTTATCAGACCTGGGGACATCGAACGCTGCAGGCTCTGTTGGACTCCGGACACGATGTGGTCCTCGCCGTCACCCATCCCGCGAGCGACCACGCGTACGAGAAGATCTGGAGCGACTCGGTCGCCGATCTGGCCGAACAGCACGGTGTGCCCGTGCTGTTGCGCAACCGGCCGGGCGACGACGAGCTCCTTCGCACGCTCAAGGAGGCCGACCCGGATCTCATCGTGGCGAACAACTGGCGTACGTGGCTGCCGCCCGAGATCTTCGATCTGCCGCCGCACGGCACGCTCAACATCCATGACTCGCTGCTGCCGCGGTACGCCGGTTTCTCGCCGCTGATCTGGGCACTCATCAACGGCGAGCGGGAGGTCGGGGTCACCGCGCACCGCATGGACGCCGAACTCGACATGGGCGATGTGCTGTTGCAGCGCTCGGTGCCGGTAGGGCCCGAGGACACGGCGACGGATCTGTTCCACCGCACGGTCGATCTGATCGGCCCGCTCGTCACCGACTCGCTCGAACTCATCGCCTCCGGCGAGGCGGTGTGGACGGCGCAGGACCGGTCGCGGTCGAGCTTCTTCCACAAACGGTCCCCGGAGGACAGCCGGATCGACTGGACATGGACCGCGGAGGAGTTGGAGCGGTTCGTACGCGCCCAGTCGGACCCGTATCCGAACGCGTTCACGCATCACCGCGGTGAGCGCATCCGGATCGTGTCGGCCGCCGTCTCTGAGGGCCGCTACGGCGGCACCCCGGGCCGGATCTTCATCAAGGAGGGCGACGGCGTCGTCATCGTCGCCGGTGCCGAGGCGCGCTCGGGCCGGCTGCCGGGGCTGGTGGTGAAGCGGGTGCGGACCGAGGACGGCACCGAGCACGCGGCGACGGAGTACTTCCGCACGATGGGCGGTTATCTGACGGCTCGTCCGTAAGTCTGTCGTGACCTCGTGTCGGGTGCCGTCAGCCGGCGGCACCCGACACGGTCACGGTTGCCGAACCGCTGTCGCCCTCGTGGTGGCGACCCATCGGGATGACCATCGGGGTGCGGCTGACCGGGTCCTCGCCGACCACACAGCGCAGTCCGAAGACGTCCTCGACCGTCGCGGCGGTGATGACGTCCGCGGGGGCGCCCTCACCCGCGATCCGGCCCCCCTTCATGGCGATGATGTGGTCGGCGTAACGACAGGCCTGGTTGAGGTCGTGCAGCACCATCACGACTGTGCGGCCCTGATGCCGATTCAGGTCGGTGACGAGGTCCAGGACGTCGATCTGGTGGGCGAGGTCGAGATACGTCGTCGGCTCGTCCAGCAGCAGTACGGGCGTGCCCTGGGCGACTGCCATGGCGATCCAGGCGCGCTGACGCTGGCCGCCGGAGAGTTCGTCGACGGCCCGATGGGCGAGGTCGGTCATGTCGGTGGCTCCGAGCGCCTCGTTCACCGCCGCCTCGTCGGCGGGCGACCACTGCCGCCACCAGGTCTGGTGCGGTGAGCGTCCGCGCCCCACCAGGTCGACGACGGTCAGCCCCTCCGGCGCCACGGGCGACTGCGGGAGGATGCCGAGCTGCTGTGCGAGGGCGCGGGTCGGCATCGAGTGCACCGAGCGGCCGTCGAGGTGGACGGTGCCGGCCTTGGGGGTGAGCAGCCGGGCCAGGGCGCGCAACAGCGTGGACTTGCCGCAGGCGTTGGCGCCGACGATCGCGGTGACGCGACCGGTGGGGATCACCAGGTCGAGGCCGTCCACGACCACCCGGTCGTCGTACGCGAGGCGCAGGCCTTCGGCGCGCAGTTCGGGTCCGAGGGCGCGGTCCTCGGACCCGTGAGCCCGGCGCTCGGGGCCGCCGGGGCCCTCGTGCGTCGCTGTCACGTCGTACGTCGCTGTCGCGTCGCGCGTCGACGACACGTCGTGGTTCGATGACACGTCGTGGTTCGATGACACGTCTTCAGCCTCCTGAACCGGCGCGGTTGGCGCGCACGAGCAGCCACAGCAGTACGGGGGCGCCGAGCACCCCGGTGACGACCCCGACCGGAAGCTCCGTGTCCGGGATGATCTTCCGTGCCACGAGGTCGGACACGAGCACCATGACGGCGCCGGTCAGGCCCGCGGCCACGGGTGGCGGGAACGCGGTGCCGGACAGTCGCTGGGCGACCTGGGGCGCGGCGAGCGCGACGAAGGCGACGGGCCCGGCGGTCGCCGTCCCGAAGGCCACGAGTCCCACGGCGATGAGCAGGACGGCCACCCGGAGGAACTGGACGCGGGTGCCGAGGCCCCGGGCGACGTCGTCCCCGAGTTGCAGGACGCGCAGTTGCCGGCCGAGCAGCAGGGCCGCCGGGACCAGGACGGCCATGGTGAGGGCGAGCGGGCCGATCTGGTCCCAGGTGCGGCCGTTGAGGTTGCCCACGAGCCAGCCGAGCGCGGCCTGTGCCTGGAAGCGCTGGCCGCGGGCCATCAGGTAGTCGGTGGCGCTGGTGCAGATCCAGGAGACTCCGACGCCGACGAGGACGATGCGGTAGCCGGTGGTGCCGCCTTTCCAGGCGAGGACGTACACGAGCAGTCCGGCGGTGAGCGCGCCGAGGAGGCCCAGGCCCTGGGTGCTCAGGCCCGCGTCCCAGCCGAGGACGATGCCGGCGACGACCGCTGTTCCGGCGCCCTGGGTGACGCCCATCAGGTCGGGGCTGGCGAGGGGGTTGTGGGTGACCGTCTGGAGGAGGGCGCCGGAGACGCCGAAGGCGATGCCGACGAGGAGTCCGGCGAGGGCGCGCGGCAGGCGCAGTTCGTGGACGATGAGTTCGGTGCCGGGGTCGCCCGTGCCGAAAACGGCGCGGACGACGTCGCCGAGTGGGAGGGAGATCTCGCCGATGGAGGTCTCCACGCAGAACGCCAGGAAGGCGACGGCCGTGAGGGCCAGGCACACGGCGAGCAGCCGGGGCCGTACGACCCCGGAGACGGGCGGCACGGGCAGCCGGAAGGTGATCCGTGTGGCGGAGCGGCGGGGTGCCGTCCGGTCGGTGGTGTCGCTTCGGCCCGTTCCGGGTGCGAGTCGGGTGGTCATGGGCTCACGGCTCCAGGCGTCGGGTCGGCAGGGGCACATGGCTCCACGTATGTGCTCTCCGCGTGTCCGGTCGCACCGGGCCGCCGTTCCGCGGGTTCCGCACCTTCGTCGTCATGGCGCTCACAGCTCCGCGAGTCGGCGGCGGCGGACCAGGGCGATGAAGAAGGGGCCGCCGATGAAGGCGACGAGGATGCCGGCCTGGATCTCGACGGGGCGGGCGATCAGGCGTCCGGCGATGTCGGCGGTGAGCAGGAGGCAGGGGGCGAGGACGGCCGACAGGGGCAGCAGCCAGCGGTGGTCGGGGCCGAGGCCGGCCGCCTGGGCGAGGACGCGGGCGATGTGCGGGACGACGAGGCCGACGAAGACGACGGGCCCGATGACGGCGACCGCTCCCCCGGTGAGGAGGGTGACCGCCACGACCCCTTGGACGCGTACGAGGCCGAGTTTGAGGCCGAGCGACTTCGCCACGTCGTCGCCGAGCGCGAGGCTGTTCAGTGCGGGAGCGCAGGCCAGGGCGAGGAGCGCGCCGACGGCGAGGAACGGCAGGACGCGGAGCAGGACCCCGTCGTCCTGGTTGGCGAGGGAGCCCGCGTTCCAGAAGCGGTAGCGGTTGAGGGCGTCCGGATCGGTCAGGGCGATGGAGCTCGTCAGCGAGAACAGCAGCGAGGTCACGGCGACACCGGCGAGGGCGAGTTTGACCGGGGTGGAGCCGGACCGGCCGAGCCCGCCGAGCAGATACACCAGGACACTCGCGACGAAGGCACCGCCGAACGCGAACCAGATGTACCCGTACGCCGAGCTGATGCCGAGCACTCCGACCGACAGGACCACGGCGAAGGCCGCGCCCGCGCTGACGCCGAGGATGCCCGGGTCGGCCAGGGGGTTGCGGGTCAGCGCCTGCATCAGCGCGCCAGCGAGGCCCAGCGCGGCTCCGGTGGCCAGACCGAGGGCGGTGCGGGGCAGCCGTACGGACCAGATCACATTGTCGATACGGGAGCTGGGCGCGCCGCCGAGCAGGGTGTGCCAGACCTGGTCGAGCGGGACGCTCAGCGCGCCGAACGCCATCGACAGGGCGCACAGCACGAGCAGCGCCGCGCCGGAGAGGGCGAGCAGGATCACCGCGCGGGGGCCTTTCGCCGCCCGGACCGTCGAGGTCCCCACGTCTTCAACTTCCTTTGCTGAGGCTTGCCTTAACTGTAGGCCCGAAAACGCTGGCCCGAAGGGCCGTTGAGCTGTCGGACTCCCGTGGATCGCCGCTCCGCTCCCCGGGGAGCTCACCTTTGAGCACCCTGTGAATTAGGTAACCCTTACCTTAGTATGTCGGCGATCCCCGGCCCAGGTCCGGGACCCCGACCCGCTGGGGAGGCTCACTGCTGTGTGCGGTTCCGAGGAAGTCCTGGCCCATTGGCGGCGGTTGCTCACCCCGCTTCCGCTCGAGATCTCACTGCCCGCCGATCGGCCGCATCCTCAGCATCCGGTCCCGGAGCGGGAGTCCCGCACACTGGCCGGGGTCCCCGACGCCCCCGACGGGGTGCGCCTCGCGGCCTTCGTCGCCCTGCTGCACCGCTATACCGGGGCGACGGATCTGACCGTGGGGTACGACGGGCTCCCGGTGCGGGTGTCCGTCGAACACGAGCCAACCTTCGCGGAGTTGACGCGCCGGGTGACGCAGGCGTGGGAGGAGGCCGAGGCACAACGGGTGCCGTTCGGTCTCCTGGTGGACGAGCTGCGGCCCCGGCCGACGCGGGGCGGCGGCCTGTTCTTCAACACGGCCCTGGCCACGGCCGACCGTCCCGCCGGTGAACTGCCCGCCCCGGTCGACGTGCTGCTGGACGTCGACGGCGGTGTGGCGCGGGCGGCGTACTCCCCCGCCCTCTTCGACGCCACGACCGTCGACCGGCTCCTCGGCCACTACCGCGCCCTCCTCTCCGACGCGCTGGCCCGGCCCGAAGCACCGGTCGCGCGGCTTGAGTTGATGGGGCCGGAGGAGGTCCGCCGGGTGATCCTGGACTGGAACGCCACCGAGCACGCGGTTCCGGCCGGCACCTGGCCCGCGATGTTCGCCGAGCAGGTGCGGGTGCGGCCGGACGCCGTCGCCCTGGTCTTCGAGGATGAGGAACTCACCTACGCCGAACTGGACGAGCGGGCCAACCGCCTCGCCCACGCGCTGATCGCGCGCGGTGCCGGTCCCGAGCGGATCGTCGCGCTGGCGCTGCCGCGTTCCGTCGAGCTGTTCGTCGCCGAGGTCGCCGTCCTGAAGTCGGGCGCCGCCTATCTGCCGATCGACCACGACTATCCGGCGGACCGCATCGCGTACATGCTCGGCGACGCCCGGCCGGTGTGCATGGTCACCACGCAGGAGACCGCCCGGGATCTGCCCGAGCCCGGTCCGGGTGACGACGGCATGGCGCTGGTCACCCTCGACTCCCTCGCCACGGCCGCCGAGTTGGCGCGGCGACCGGCCCACGACCCCACGGACGCCGACCGCGGGGCGCCCCTCACCACGCTCAGCGCCGCGTACGTGATCTACACCTCGGGCTCGACCGGCCGCCCCAAGGGGGTGGTGCTCGCGCACAGCGGAGTGGCGAAACTGGTCGCCACGCAGAGCGAGCGGTTCGGGATCGGTCCGCACAGCCGGGTGCTGCAGTTCGCCTCGCCGAGTTTCGACGTGGCGTTCTGGGACCTGTGCCTCGGGCTGCTCTCCGGCGGCCGGCTCGTCGTCGTACCGGCCGAACTGCGGGTGCCGGGAGCGCCGCTCGCGGACTACGCGAACGCGCACGGCATCACGTTCATGATCCTGCCGCCCGCGCTGCTCGCCGCGATGCCGGACGATGTGCGGCTGCCGCCGACCGCCACGCTTCTGGCCGGTACCGAGCGGGTCTCGCCCGAGCTGGTGGGGCGGTACGCGCGTGGCCGGATGATGTTCAACGCGTACGGTCCGACCGAGGCGACCACCAACTCCACGCTCGGACTGTGCGATCCGGACACCCCGGCGGGGGCGATCGTGCCGATCGGCGTGCCCGACCCCGGGACGCGGGCCTATGTCCTGGACGCGTTCCTGCGGCCGGTGCCCGCCGGTGTCACGGGTGAGCTGTATCTGGGCGGGGCGGGTCTGGCACGCGGCTATCTCGGGCGGCCGGACCTGACCGCCGAGCGGTTCGTCGCCGACCCGTTCGGGGCGCCCGGCGAACGGCTGTACCGCACGGGCGACCTGGTCCGCTGGAAGGCCGACGGGCGCCTCGAGTTCCTCGGCCGGGCCGACGCACAGGTCAAGATCCGCGGCTTCCGTATCGAGCCGGGCGAGATCGAGTCGGTGCTGCGCGGCCATCCGGCCGTGGACCAGGTCACCGTGGTCGTCCGCGAGGACCGGCCCGGCGACCGGCGCCTCGCCGCGTATGTCGTGCCCGCCCTGGACGGCCCGCGCGGCGCGGACGAGGACGCGCAGGTGGCGGAGTGGAAGGAGCTGCACGAACTCCTGTACGGCGCGGCCGGTACCGAGGGCCGCGAGGACGACACGCCCGGCTTCCGTGAGAACTTCGCGGGCTGGAACAGCATGTACGACGGCACGCCGATCCCCGTCGAGGAGATGCGCGAGTGGCGGGCGGCGACCGTCGAGCGCATCCGCGAACTCGGGCCGGTCGGGCGGGTGTTGGAGATCGGCGTCGGCAGCGGCCTGATCCTGTCCCGGATCGCGCCCGACGCCGAGGCGTACTGGGGCACCGATCTGTCGGCGGAGGCCGTCCGCGCGCTGCGCGCCCAGGTCGACGCCGATCCGGCACTGGCGGCCAAGGTCGAGCTGCGCGCCCGGCCCGCACACGACACGGACGGGCTGCCGGCCGGCTTCTTCGACACGGTCGTCATCAACTCGGTCGCCCAGTACTTCCCCAGCGGGGAGTACCTAGAAGACGTACTGCGCCGCGCTTCGGACCTGCTCGCGCCCGGCGGGCGGATCTTCGTGGGTGACGTACGGAATCTGCGGCTGCTGCGGACCCTGCGGGCGGCCGTGGAGACCCGGCGGACGGCCGGTGGCGACGAGGCCGAGGCCAAGAGCGCGTTGCGGGCGGCCCTCGAGCAGTCCGCGCGGTGGGAGGGCGAGCTGCTGCTCGACCCGGACTTCTTCGCCGGGCTGGAGGGCTTCGACGCGGAGATCAGGCTCAAGCGGGCCACGCACCACAACGAGCTGAGCCGGTACCGGTACGACGTCGTCCTGCGCCCCGGGGAGCGCACCGCTGCCGTTGAGGAGCGGGAGGTGCCCTGGACCGCGGTCGGCGGCCTCACCGGGCTGGCCGGGCTGCTCGCCGAGCGCCCGCGTCGGCTGCGCGTCACCGGTGTGCCCAACGCCCGGCTCGCCGACGATCTGGCGGATCTACGGCGGTTGGAGGGCAGCAGCGGGGAGGCGGCTCCGGGTACCGATCCGGAGGACGTGCACGCTTTGGGGTTGGAGCACGGTTATCGGGTGGCGCTGACCTGGAACGGGAGCGCGGACGACGGTGCGTTCGACGCGATGCTCGTCCAGGAGGGACTGTTCACCTCCCTCTACCGGTCGGCCGCCGCCTACCCGCGCGCCAACCGCCCCGCGCCCTTCCGTGACGTCACGGCGCTGATGCGTACGCTGCGCGCGCATGCCGCCGAGTGGCTGCCCGACTACATGGTCCCGTCGGCGTTCGTCCCGCTGCACGCGCTGCCGGTCACCCCGAGCGGCAAGATCGACGGCAAGGCGCTGCCCGCCCCGGACTACGCGGCACTCAGCTCCGGCCGCGCGCCCCGCACCGCCCGCGAGAGACTCCTGTGCGGTCTGTACACCGAGGTGCTCGGCCTGGACTCGGTGACGGCGGAGGACGACTTCCTCGCGCTCGGCGGCGACAGCATCACGGCTATCCAACTCCTCATCAGGGCACGGGAGTCGGGGCTCAGGCTCACCACCCGTGACGTCTTCCGGCACCGCACGGTGGAGGCCCTGGCACAGGCCGCCGTCGAGCGCGTCGACGTACGTGTGGCGGACTCGCCCCTCGCTCTCGTGGAGGTCGACGACGGCGAACTCGCCGAGATCCAGGGCACGCACCCGCTCGCGATCGAGGAGTTCCTCCCCCTCACCCCGCTCCAGCAGGGCTTCTTCTTCCACTCGCTGACCGGCGGCGCCGACGGCGACACATATGTGGTGCAACAGGTCCTGGACCTGGCCGGGCCCGTCGACGGCGAGACCCTGCGGCGGGCGGCCCAGCGCCTGCTGGACCGGCACGCGCCGCTGCGGACCGCGTTCCGTCAGCGTTCTGACGGCACGCCGGTCCAGATCATCACCAGCGACGCCGAACTGCCGTGGCGCGAGGTCGACCTCTCCTCCCAGGCGACGGAGGTCCGCGACGCACTGGGCGACGCGGTGGCCGCGGACGAGCGGGCCCGCGGCTTCGACCTGACCGCCCCACCGCTGCTCCGCTGTGCCCTGATCCGACTCGGCGAGGAACGCGGCCGACTGGTGCTGACCTTCCATCACATCGTCGCCGACGGCTGGTCCTTGCCGGTCCTGCACCGCGAGTTGATGGCGTACTACGGCACCGACGCGCCGCCCCTGGCCGAGGTCACCCCGTACCGCGCCTTCCTGCGGCACCTCGGCGAGCGGGACCGTGAGGCCGCCCGTGAGACCTGGCGTTCGGCGCTCGCGGGGCTCGACGAGCCCACCCGGCTGGTCGGCACCCCCGCCACCGGCGCGCCCGTGCACCCGGCCCATGTTCGGCTGGAGCTGTCCGAGCGGACGACAGCGCGGCTGGCCGAACGGGCCCGCGAACAGGGTGTGACGCTCGGTACGGTCGTCCAGGCGGCCTGGGGGCTGCTGCTGGGCAGGCTGACCGGCCGGGACGACGTCGTGTTCGGCACCACGGTCTCGGGGCGCGACGGCGAGGTGGACGGCATCGCCTCGATGGTGGGCCTGTTCATCAACACCCTTCCCACCCGCTTCCGTTGGTCTCCAGGCGAGACGCTCGGCACACTGCTGGTCCGACTCCAGGAGGAGCAGGCCCGGCTGCTGGACCACCAGCATCTGGGGCTCGCGGAGATCCAGCGGCTCGCCGGGCACGCGGGCGAGGGCGAACTCTTCGACACGCTCGTGGTGTTCGAGAACTACCCCGCCGAGCCCGGTCTGCGGGACGCCTCGGGCCGGGTACGGATCACGGGCGACGCCTTCCACGACGCCGTCCACTATCCCCTCGCCCTCGTCGTCAAGCCGGGCCGGCGGCTGGACCTGCGGCTCAAGCACCACGCGGAACGGCTGGACGCCGAGGAGGTCCGTGCGCTCGGCAACCGTCTGGCGCGCGTCCTGGAGGCGATCGCCGACGCCCCGGACCAGCCTGCGGCCGCCGTCGACCTGCTCACACCGGACGAGGCGCTGCACGCACACCCGGCCGGTGCGGAACGACCGGTTCCCGACACCACCCTGGCCGAGGCGTTCTCGGCGCAGGTCGCCCGGACGCCGGAGGCGACGGCCGTCGTCTTCGAGGACGAGCGCCTGACGTACGCCGAGCTCGACGCCCGCGCCGAGGCGTTGGCTGCTCGACTGCGCGGCCGTGGCGCCCGTCCGGGAACCTTCGTGGCGGTCGCCGTCCCGCGTTCGGCGGAGCTGATGGTGGCGCTGCTGGGTGTGCTCAAGGCAGGCGCCGCGTACCTTCCCGTGGACCTGGACTACCCGGCCGACCGAGTGGCCCACATGCTGACCGACTCCGGCGCCACGACGGTGGTCACACTGTCGTCGACGGCCGCTCGCCTGCCGCAACGGAACGTTCCTTCGGTACTCCTGCTGGACACCGACGAGCAGGACGAGATACCGCCGCCGTCCGCACCCGCAGCCCGCCCCGACGACCCCGCCTACCTCATCTACACCTCCGGCTCGACCGGCCTGCCCAAGGGTGTCGTCGTCACCCATCGCGCCGTCGTCAACCGGCTCGCGTGGATGCAGCACACGTACGGGCTCGGCACCGACGACCGTGTCCTGCAGAAGACCCCGTCGAGCTTCGACGTGTCGGTGTGGGAGTTCTTCTGGCCGCTCCTAGAAGGCGCGGCCGTGGTCCTCGCCCGCCCGGACGGCCACCGCGATCCCGCCTATCTGGCGTCCCTCGTGCGCGACCGGTCCATCACCACCCTGCACTTCGTGCCGTCGATGCTGGAGGCGTTCCTCCAGTCGGACGACGTCACCGCCGACCCCTCCGGCTGGTCGTCGTCGCTGCGCCGGGTGTTCAGCAGCGGCGAGGCGCTCCCGGTCGCCGCCGCGAGCCGTTGGCGGACGCTGACCGGGGTGCCGCTGCACAACCTGTACGGCCCGACCGAGGCCGCCGTCGACGTCACGTACCACCCGTACACCGACGGGGAGCAGGGCGTCTCCGTGCCCATCGGCCGCCCCGTGTGGAACACCGGTCTGCGGGTCCTCGACACCTGCCTGCGGCCCGTGCCCGACGGTGTCCCCGGTGAGCTGTATCTGACCGGTGTCCAGCTGGCCCGTGGCTACCACGCCCGCGCGTCGCTGACCGCCGAGCGGTTCACCGCCGACCCTTACGGGCCGCCCGGCAGCCGCATGTACCGCACCGGCGACCTGGTCCGACGCCGCGCCGACGGGGTGATCGAGTATCTGGGCCGCACCGACCGCCAGGTCAAGCTGCGCGGCAACCGGGTCGAACTCGGTGAGATCGAGGAGACGTTGGCCCGTCTGCCCGAGGTGGCCCAGGCCGCCGTGACGGTACGGGACGACGCGCTCGTCGCGTACGTGGTGCCGGCCGGCCGGGGTGTCGAGGTGACCGACCTGGGCACGGCCCTCGCCGCAGCCCTCCCCTCCCCCATGGTCCCGGGTGCCTGGGTGGTGCTGGACGCGCTGCCGCTCACCCCAAGCGGCAAGCTGGACCGGGCCGCGCTGCCCGCCCCGCAGGCCGTACGAGCCGCCGCCCGGGCTCCGCGGAACCCCGTGGAGCAGGTGCTCACCGAGATCTTCGCCGCCGTACTGAAGCTCGCGGACGTCTCCGTCGACGACGACTTCTTCCTGCTCGGCGGCGACAGCATCAGCTCGATCGGTGTGTCCAGCCGGGCCCGGCGCGCGGGTCTCGTCCTCGGCCCGCGTGATGTGTTCGAACACCGCACCCCGGCCGCGCTCGCGGTGGCGGCAGGGGTCACGGACGCCCGGGAAGTCGCGCCCGCGGCCTCCGCCTTCGTCCTCACCGACGAGGAGCGGGAGCGGGTCGAGCGGCTCGCCCCGGGGCTCGTCGAGGACGTGTGGCCGCTGGCCCCGCTGCAGGAAGGCCTGTTCTTCCACTCCACGTACGACGACAGCTCACTCGACGTCTACACGGTCCACGAGTCCTTCGACTTCACCGAACGCGTCGACACCGCCCGGCTGTCGGCCGCCGTGCGCACGCTGCTGGCCCGCAACCCCAGTCTGCGGGCCGGGTTCACCAGTGAGGGGCTGCGCCAGCCGGTGCAGTTCATCGTGCGCGCGGCGGAGATCCCGCTGACCGAGGTGGATCTGTCCGGTCTGTCGTCCGCCGAACAGGACCGGCGGATCGCTGAGTTGATGGACGGGTCCCGTGCCCAGCGCTTCGACCTCACCCGTCCGCTGCTCTTCCGCATGCTGCTCGTACGGCTCGGCGACGAGCGTGGCGACCGGCTCGTCATCGGCCGCCATCTGATCCTGTGGGACGGCTGGTCCGCCTGGCTGTTCCTGGACCAGCTGTTCGCGCTGTACGAGAGCGGGGGCGACCCGGCGGGGCTGACCCGACCCGGCTCGTACCGTGACTATCTGGCCTGGCTGGAGCGGCAGGACGACGGCGAGGCGACCCGGGTGTGGCGGGCCGCGCTGGCCGGTTTCGAGGAGCCGACGCTGCTGGTGCCGGCCGTGTCCGAGCGGGGCTCGGAACCGGTGATCCCGGAGCACCTCGGCGCCGAGTTGGACCCGACGGTCGCCGAGCGGCTGCGCGAGACCGCCCGGAGTCATGGTCTGACCCTGAACACGGTGCTGAACGCCGCCTGGGGGCTGGTCCTGGCCGGGGCGACCGGCCGCAGCGACATCGCGTTCGGTACGACGGTCGCCGGGCGGCCGAGCGAGGTGCCGGACGTGGAGAACGTCATCGGCATGTTCCTCAACACCGTGCCCGCGCGCATCGCGTTCGACCCGCGCGAGTCCGTGCTGGACCTGCTGCGGCGTGTGCAGGGCGAGCGGCTGGAGGTCATGCCGTACGAGTACCTGGGCCTCGGTGTCCTTCAGGCCGAGTCGGGTCACCGGCGGCTGTTCGACACGCTGTTCGTGCTGCGCAACGCCGACACGGACGAGCGGCTCGCCGAGCTGCGCGAGCGCCACGGGGCGACGGCCGTGGCCAATGTGGACGCCACGCACTACCCGGCCAACCTGGTCGTGACGCCGGGTGAGCGGGTGCGGGTCACGCTGGCGTACCGGCCGGACGTGCTGGAGGGCGCGTACGCGCAGAGCCTGCTCGACCGGTTCGTACTGCTGGTGGACCGGCTCGTCGCCGATCCGTCGGCGCCGGTGGGCTCGCTGCACGCCCTGCTGCCCGCCGAGACGGCCGCGCTCGCCCGCGAGGAGGCCGCGCAGCGGCAGCCCGTGCCGCACGAGACGGTGGCGGACATGCTGGCCGCTCAAGCCGCCCGCACCCCGGACGCGACGGCGCTCGTCTTCGGCGCGCAGACCCTGACGTACGCCGAGCTCGACGCGCGCTGCAACCGCATGGCGAGGCTGCTGCTCGCGCGGGGCGCCGGGCCGGAGAAGGTGATCGCGCTCGGGCTGCCGCGCTCGATCGACATGGTGGTGGCGCTGTTCGCGGTGCTGCGCACGGGGTCGGCGTATCTGCCGCTGGAGCTCGACCACCCGGCCGAGCGGCTGTCGCTGATGCTGGCGGACGCCGGCCCGCTGCTCCTCCTCTCCGCGGAGGCGGTGTCGCGGACACTGACGGGCGACACGCCCCGTGTGCTGCTCGACGACCCCGAGATCGCCGCCGAGCTGAACCGTCTGTCCACCGACCCGGTCTCGGTGTCGTTCAGCCTGGACCACCCGGCGTACGTGATCTACACGTCCGGCTCGACCGGCCGCCCGAAGGGTGTCGTCACGCCGTACGTCGGCCTGACGAACATGCAGCTCAACCACCAGAAGGAGATCTTCGCCCCGGCGATCGCGTCGGCGGGCGGGCGGCGGCTGCGGATCGCGCACACCGTGTCGTTCGCGTTCGACATGTCCTGGGAGGAGCTGCTGTGGCTCGTCGAGGGGCATGAAGTGCACGTCTGCGACGAGGAGCTGCGGCGGGACGCGACCGCGCTGGTGGCGTACTGCGAGGAACACCGCGTCGACGTGGTGAACGTGACCCCTACCTACGCCCATCTTCTCATCGAGGAGGGCCTGTTGGAGGGGCACCGGCCGCCGCTGGTGCTGCTCGGCGGCGAGGCCGTCACCGAGACGGTGTGGAACACCCTGCGGGACACCGGGGGGACGTACGGCTACAACCTGTACGGCCCGACCGAGTACACGATCAACACCCTCGGCGGTGGCACGGAGGACAGTGCGACCCCGACCGTGGGGCGCCCGATCCGGGCCACCCGGGCCCGCGTCCTCGACACCTGGCTGCGGCCGGTGCCGGACGGCGTGGCGGGCGAGCTGTACATCGCGGGGGTCGGTCTCGCGCGCGGCTATCTCGACCGGCCCGGTCTGACCGCCGAGCGGTTCGTGGCCGATCCGTACGGGCGGCCGGGTGAGCGCATGTACCGCACCGGTGACCTGGTGCGGCGCCGCCCGGACGGCAACCTCGACTTCCTCGGCCGGACCGACGACCAGGTCAAGATCCGGGGTTACCGGGTGGAGCTCGGCGAGATCGAGACCGCGCTCGCGCAGCACCCCGGGGTGTCGCAGGCGGCCGTGATCGCCCGCGACGACACCTCCGCGCCCGGCACCAAGCGGCTCGTGGGGTATGTCGTCCCGGCCGAAACCGACGCCGAAGCACGGGCGTCCGCCGAGCGGGAACAGATCGGCGAGTGGCAGGAGATCTACTCGGCCGAGTACGCGGAGATCGGCACCGCCGTCTTCACCGAGGACTTCGCGGGCTGGGACAGCTCCTACGACGGCGAGCCGATCCCGCTGGAGCACATGCGGGAGTGGCGCGAGGCCACGGTCGAGCGCATCCGTGAGCTGCGGCCGCGTCGCGTTCTGGAGATCGGCGTCGGCTCGGGGCTGCTGCTGTCGCGGCTCGCGCCGGACGCCGAGTCGTACTGGGCGACGGACTTCGCGGCCCCGGTCATCCGCAAGATCGGCGAGGATCTGCGGGCCGACCCGGAGCTGGCGCGGAAGGTGGAGCTGCGCTGCCGGCCCGCCGAGGTGACGGACGGGCTGCCGGTCGGGTTCTTCGACACCGTCGTCATCAACTCCGTCGTGCAGTACTTTCCCAGCCTCGACCATCTGCGCAAGGTGATCCGGGGCGCGATGGGGCTGCTCGCACCCGGTGGCGCGTTGTTCATCGGTGACGTACGAGATCTGCGGCAGGCCCGGGTGTTCCAGACGGGCATCCAGCTCGCGCGGGCGGGCACCGACCTCGATCCGGAGGCCCTGCGCCGAGCCGTGGACCGGGGGCTCTCGCTGGAGAAGGAGCTGCTGATCGACCCGGACTGGTTCGCGTCGCTCGGCCTCGGCGTCGAGCTGCGCACCAAGGCCGGACGGCACCAGAACGAGTTGACCCGGTACCGGTACGACGTGGTGCTGTACGAGGAGTCGTCGGACGCCATGCGGGTGGACGACGCGCCGGTGGTGGAGTGGTCGGGGGCGAGCGCGCTCTCCGGACATCTCTCGGGGGCCGACCTGCTGCGCGTGCGGAGGGTGCCGGACGCGCGTACGGCGGGCGACCTCGGTGCGCTGCGAGCGCTGGAGTCCGGGCGGCGGCTGCCGGGTGCGCTGGTCGCCCCGGTGGTGGAGCCGGAGGACCTGCGCGCGATCGGCGAGTCCCACGGCTACCGCGTCCTGACCACGTGCTCCGAGGAGCCGGGCTACTTCGACGCCGTGTTCGTACGGGGAACCACGCCCCGCCGCACGGCCGGGCTCCACCTCCCCCGCCCGGAGCGCGGCACCGCCCCGTACGCCAACACGCCGACCGCCACGCGCGGCAACGGTGCCCTTGTGCGGAGGCTGCGCGAGGACCTGGGGCGGCGGCTGCCGGGCTATATGGTTCCGGCCGCGTTCGTGGTCCTGCCGCGGCTGCCGATGAACGACAACGGCAAGCTCGATGTGCGGGCGCTGCCGGACGCCGAGCCCGCGGTGGCCCTGTCGAAGGGGCGCGGGCCGGGGACGCCGGTCGAGGAGGTGCTGTGCCGCCTCTTCGCCGAGGTGCTGGGGCTCCCCCGCACCGGCGCGGAGGACAGCTTCTTCGATCTGGGCGGCCATTCGCTGCTCGCGACCCGGTTGATCAGCCGGGCCCGCACCGAGCTGGGCGCGGAGCTGGCCATCCGTGATCTGTTCGAGGCACCGACGCCGGAGGCGCTGGCGCTGCGTGCGGAGGCCGGACGCCCGGCCCGCCCGGCCCTGGCCCCGGTGACCGAACGGCCCGCCCGTATCCCCCTCTCGGCGGCCCAGCGGCGGCTGTGGCTGGTGGAACGGATCACCGGTGGCGGGGTCGCGTACAACTTCCCGCTGGTCTTCCGGTTGCGGGGCGAGCTGGACGTCGACGCCCTTCGCGCCGCGCTCAGGGATATGACCGATCGCCATGAGGCCTTGCGGACACGGTTCTTGGAGGCGGACGGCGAGCCGTACCAGTGGATCGTGGCGCCGGGTGAGGCCGAGCCGGAGTTCGTGGTGTCCGATGTCGCCGACGGCGAGCTGGCCGCACACATCGAGGCGGCCCAGCGCCGCCCCTTCGACCTGAGCACCGAACTCCCTGTCCGGGGAGAGGTGTTGAGGCTGAGCACGGACGATCACGTGGTCGCACTAGTGCTGCATCACATCACCACCGACGAGTGGTCCGACCGTCCCTTCCTCGCCGACCTCGGCACCGCGTACGCGGCCCGTCGTGTGGGTCGGGCACCCGCGTGGGCGGCACCGCTGCCGGTCCAGTACGCCGACTACACCCTCTGGCAGGACACCCTGCTCGGCCAGGTCGGCGAGGCCCAGCTGGCCCACTGGACCGAGGCCCTGAGCGACCTCCCGGAGGAGCTGGCGCTGCCCCTCGACCGGCCCCGGCCGACCGAGCCCACCGGGCGTGGCGGCAAGGTCCGGCTGGAGCTGGACACGGACACCGGGCGTGCTCTGCGTGAGCTGTCCGGGGCCACGGGCACCAGCATGTTCATGCTGTTCCAGGCCGCCACGGCGGCGCTGCTGCACCGGGTCGGCGCCGGTGACGACATCCCGCTCGGCGCCCCCATCGCCGGCCGCACGGACGACGCGCTGGGCGACCTGGTGGGCTTCTTCGTCAACACGCTCGTCCTGCGCACCGACGTCTCCGGAGATCCGACCTTCCGCCAACTGCTGGCCCGGGTACGAGAGTCGTCGCTGGAGGCCTTCGAGCACCAGGACCTGCCCTTCGACCAGGTCGTGGAGGCCGTCAATCCACCTCGGGTCGCGGGGCGCAACCCGCTGTTCCAGGTCATGCTCGGCTACCACTACCGCCCCGACGGCGACCCGGACGTGCTCGGCATGCCGACCGAGTGGTTCGACATGGACACCGGCATGGCCAAGTTCGACCTCCACTTCACCTTCGTGGACGAGGTGGGCCGTGACCGTCTCACCCTGCTCCTGGAGTACGCGCTCGACCTGTGCGACGAGTCGACGGCCCAGCGGCTGGCGGGTCGTCTGGTCCGGCTGTTGGAGCAGGTGGCCGACGAACCCGACCTGCTGGTCCGGGAGTTGGAAGTCCTGGAGGAGGATGAGCGGGAGTCGGTCCTCGTCCGCTGGAACGACACCGCGCGCGGTGTGCCGGCCTCGACGCTGCCGGAGTTGTTCCGCGCCCAGGTGGCCCGCACCCCGGACGCGCTCGCCCTCGTCGACGGTGAACAGCACCTGACATACGCCGAGTTGGACACGCGGGTCGAGCGGACGGCCCGGGTCCTGGCCGCTCTCGGCGTCGGCCCGGAGCGCACAGTGGCCGTCGCGCTGCCTCGCTCGGCGGACCTCGTCGTAGCCCTGCTCGCCGTGCATCGCGCGGGCGGCGCCTATCTGCCGCTGGACTCCGACCAGCCCCGGGAGCGGCTCGCGCTGATGCTGGAGGAGGCCGGGCCCGTGTGCGTCATCGAGGACGCGCTTCCCGAAGGGCCGACGACAGGCGAACCACCCACCTCCTACGACCCGTTGAGTCCCGCCTATGTGATCTACACGTCCGGTTCGACAGGCCGCCCCAAGGGCGTGGTCGTCCCGCACGAGGGCATCGTCAACCGGCTGCTGTGGATGCAGGACGCGTACGGTCTGACGGCCGGGGACCGGGTGCTGCAGAAGACCCCGTCCGGGTTCGACGTGTCGGTGTGGGAGTTCTTCTGGCCGCTGATCACCGGGGCCGCGCTGGTGGTGGCCCGCCCTGAGGGCCACAAGGACCCGGCCTATCTGGCCGCCGTGATCCGTGAACAGGGTGTGACCACCGCCCACTTCGTGCCGTCCATGCTCCAGGTGTTCCTGGAGGAGCCGGCCGCCGAGCGGTGCACAGGCCTCCGCCAGGTCATGTGCAGCGGTGAAGCGCTGCCGGGCGCGGTCGCGGAGCGGTTCCACGAGGTGCTGCCGGCGGCTCGGCTGCACAACCTGTACGGGCCGACCGAGGCCTCGGTCGACGTCACCGCGATCGAGGTGCCGCCGGGCGCCGAACGGGTCGCGATCGGCCGTCCCGTGTGGAACACGCGTACGTACGTCCTGGACGCGGCGCTGCGGCCGGTGCCGCCGGGGGTCGCGGGCGAGCTGTATCTCGCGGGCGTGCAGCTGGCCCGGGGCTATCTCGACCGGCCCGGGCTCAGTGCCGAGCGGTTCGTCGCGGACCCGTACGGCCCGCCCGGCTCGCGCATGTACCGCACGGGAGACCTGGCCCGCTGGACGGCCGACGGCACCCTCGACTACCTCGGCCGCACCGATCACCAGGTCAAGATCCGTGGTGTGCGCATCGAGCCGGGTGAGATCGAGGCCGCCCTCGCACGGCACCCGGCCGTCGGACACGCCGTCGTCGTCCCGCACGAGCAGCGGCTGGTGACGTACGTCGTCCCGGCCGCCGGATCCGAGAGTGCCGACCCTTCTGTACTGCGGGCCCACACCGCCGCCGTCCTGCCCGAGCACATGGTCCCCGCGGCCTTCGTCGTCCTGGACGCGCTGCCGCTCACGGCGAACGGCAAGCTGGACCGCCGGTCACTGCCCGTGCCCGACTTCGGGGCGGACAGCGGTGTCGGCGGCCGGGCGCGGGATCCGCGCGAGGAGATCCTCTGCGGTCTGTTCGCCGAGATCCTGGGTGTGGAGCGGGTCGGTGTCGACGACGACTTCTTCGTCCTGGGCGGCCACTCGCTGCTGGCGATGCGGCTGGTCGCCGGGGTACGGGCGGCGTTCGGGGCCGAGATGTCGCTGCGTGCGGTGTTCGACGCGCCGACGGTGGCCGGGCTCGCGGCCCGGCTGACGGAGGGCGCCACGGCAGGTGCCCGGGCCCGGCCCGCGCTCACGGTCCGGCCGCGTCCCGAGCGGCTGCCGCTGTCGTCCGCCCAGCAGCGCCTGTGGGTGCTGTACCAGGTGGAGGGCCCCAGCGCGACGTACAACATCCCGTCGGCCTGGCGGCTGACCGGTGCCCTCGACGTCGAGGCGCTGCGGGCCGCCGTGCACGACGTGGTCGTACGGCACGAGACGCTGCGCACGGTGTTCCCCGACGAGAAGGGGCGGGCCTTCCAGCGGGTGCTGGTTCCGGACGAGGTGAGCGTGCCGTTCGAGGTGGCCGACACGGACGCCGAACGGCTGCCCGGGCTGCTCGCGGAGGCGGGGGCGTACGGGTTCGCGCTGGAGCGTGAGCTCCCGTTGCGGGTGCATGTGTTCCGCACGGGTGAGGAGGAGTGGACGCTGTTGCTTCTGCTCCATCACATCGCCGGTGACGAGTGGTCGGAGGGTCCGCTGCACCGGGACCTGGCGCTCGCGTACGCGGCCCGTACGGCGGGGCGGGCGCCCGCGTGGGAGCCGTTGCCGGTCCAGTACGCGGACTACACGCTGTGGCAGCGGGAGGTGCTCGGCGATGAGAAAGATCCGGAGAGCCTGGCGGCCCGTCAGGTCGGTTACTGGCGGAAGGCGTTGGCCGGGCTGCCGGAGGAGCTGGCGCTGCCCGTGGACCGGCCGCGTCCGCTGGAGTCGACCTATCGCGGAGGCGCCGCCGATCTGTCGCTGGATGCCCAACTAACCGCAGATCTAGGTCAGTTGGCGCGCGAGAACGGCGTCAGTGTGTTCATGGTGATGCAGGCCGCCGTGGCGACCCTGCTCACCCGGCTCGGCGCGGGCCACGACATCCCGATCGGCTCCCCGATCTCCGGGCGGACCGACGCGGCTCTGGAGGACCTGGTCGGGTTCTTCCTCAACACTCTGGTGCTGCGCACCGACACCTCCGGCGAGCCGACGTTCCGTGAGTTGCTGGCCCGGGTGCGGGAGGCCGATCTGGCCGCCTTCGACCATCAGGACGTGCCGTTCGAGCGGCTGGTGGAGGTGCTCAACCCGGTCCGGTCGCTGGCCCGGCATCCGCTGTTCCAGGTGATGGTGGTGTATCTGGCGGCCGGCGGCGACGAGGCCGGTCTGCCGGGGCTGCGCGGCCGTCGGGACGAGGTGGTGAACCCGACCGCCAAGTTCGACCTGTCCTTCGACTTCGTGGAGCGGGCGGACGGTGACGGTGTCGACGGTGTGCTGGAGTACAGCGCCGATCTGTTCGACCACGCCACCGCCCAGTCCTTCGCGGACCGGCTGCGGCGCGTGCTGCGGGCCGTGGTGGCCGACCCGGACCTGCGGCTCGGGCGGATCGACATCCTCGACGGGGACGAGCGGCAACGGCTGCTCGACGGCTGGCACGGCCGCCCGGCACTCGCGGCGCCCACGACCGTGCCCGCGCTCTTCGAGGAGCGGGTGCGCGAGCATCCCGGGCTGCCCGCCGTGGCCTCCGACGGCATCGAGCTGACCTTCGCCGAGCTGAACGAGGAGGCCAACCGACTGGCCCGACTGCTCGTCCGACTCGGAGCCGGGCCAGAACAGTTCGTGGCCCTCTCCCTCCCCCGCACGGCACGGTTCCTGGTGGCCGTGCTGGCCGTGCACAAGGCGGGGGCGGCGTATCTGCCGCTGGCCCCCGACGCTCCGGCGGAACGCACGGCGGACGTTCTGGACGACGCCCGCCCGGTGCTGACGCTCACGACGAAGGAGCTGCGCGGGACCCTGCCCCCGCACTCCGTACCGCTGGTGCTCGACGAGCCGGTCACCGTCGACCGGATCACCGCCGAACCGGCGACCGACCTCACCGACGCCGACCGGTCCGCGCCGCTGACACCCCGCAACCCGGCGTACGTCATCTACACCTCCGGCTCAACCGGCCGCCCCAAGGGCGTCGTCATCACCCACGAGACGCTCGGCAACCTCTTCCACAGCCACCGCGAGACGCTCTACGCACCGGCGATCGAGCTGGCCGGGCGGCGGCACCTGCGGGCGGGGCACGCCTGGTCGTTCTTCTTCGACGCGTCCTGGCAGCCGCAGCTGTGGCTGCTGGACGGGCACTGTGTGCACATCGTCTCGGAGGAGGTGCGACGCGACCCCGAACTGCTCGCCGCGGCCGTCGTCGAGCACCGCTTCGACTTCCTGGAGGTCACCCCGTCGTTCTTCGCGCAGATGGCCGAGAACGGTCTGCTCGACGGCGACGACTGCCCCCTCTCGGTGGTCGGCGTCGGCGGCGAGGCCGTGCCGGTCGCCCTGTGGCGGCGGCTGGCCGGGCTGCGCGGGACCGAGGCGTTCAACCTGTACGGGCCGACCGAGTCGACCGTCGACGCCCTGGTGGCGCGGGTCCGCGACAGCGAACGCCCGCTCGTGGGACGGCCGGTGGCAGGCACCCGGGCGTACGTCCTCGACGGACTCCTCCAGCCCGTACCGCGCGGCGTCACAGGTGAGCTGTACCTGTCGGGCGGCGGTCTCGCCCGCGGCTATCTGGGTGCCCCCGGGCTGACGGCGGAGCGGTTCGTGGCCGACCCGTTCGGGGAGCCCGGCTCGCGGCTGTACCGCACCGGCGACCTGGCCCGCTGGACGGCCGACGGACGGCTCGACTACCTGGGCCGGGCCGACGACCAGGTCAAGATCCGCGGCTTCCGCATCGAACCGGCGGAGATCGAGTCGACGCTCAGCACCCATCCGTCGGTCGGCCAGGCCGTGGTGACGGTACGCCAGGACGGATCGCGCAAGCTGCTCGTGGCGTACGTGGTCCCGTCGTCGGCCGCCGCCTTGGACCCGGCGGCCCTGCGCGCCCATGTCTCCGGCCGGCTGCCCGATCACATGGTCCCGGCGGCCGTCGTGCTCCTCGACCGGTTCCCGGAACTGGCGAACGGCAAGCTGGACCGGGCCGCGCTGCCCGCGCCCGACTTCTCCGCGCTGTCCTCCGGGCGGTCGCCCGCCACCCCCGCCGAAAGGACCCTCTGCGCGGTCTTCGCCGAGGTGCTGGGACTCGAACAGGTCGGTGTGGACGACGACTTCTTCGCCCTCGGCGGCGACAGCATCGTGGCGATGCAGTTGGTGGGCCGGGCCAGGGCGGCGGGCGTCCGGATCACGCCCCGGCTCGTCTTCCGGCACCGTACGGTGGCCGCGCTGGGCACGGTCGCCGAGTCGGTCGACACGGCCGCGCGGCGCCCGGAGGACGACGGCACCGGCAGTGTGCCGCTGACTCCGGTCATGCACTGGCTGCGCGAACTGGGCGGCCCGTTCGCCTCGTACCACCAGTCGGCGCTCGTCCGCACCCCCGCCGAACTGGACCTGCCCGGCCTGACCTGCGTGCTCCAGGCGCTCGCCGACCGGCACGACCTGCTGCGGGCGACCCTCGTACGGCCGTCCCGCGAGGCCGGCGAGGACTGGTCGCTGCACGTACCTGCGGTCGGGGCGGTCCACGCCGCCGGATGGATCCAGCGGGTGGACGTGGCCGGGCTCGACGCCGAGGCACTCTCCGAGGCCGTACGGGAGCGGGCGCACGTGGCCAGGGCGCTTCTCGATCCGGACGCGGGGGCCATGGTCAGGGCCGTGTGGTTCGACGCGGGCGACGCGCCCGGGCGGCTGCTGCTGACGGCCCACCATCTGGTCGTGGACGGTGTGTCGTGGCGGGTGCTGCTGCCGGACCTGGCGGCGGCCTGGCGGGACGTCTCCGCCGGGCGGCCGGTGCGGCTCGACCCGGTCGAGACGTCGTTCGCGAGCTGGTCCCGACTGCTGTCCGAGCTGGCTCAGGACCCGGCGCGGGAGAGCGAACTCCCGCTCTGGAAGGGCATCTTGAGCGGCGGCGGCACGGAGTCCTTCCCGCTCGTGCGGGAGCCGGACCCCGACCGCGACACCACAGCGACCCGGCGCGAGGTGGTTCTGCGGCTGCCCGCCGAGCGCACCGGGCCGCTGCTGTCGGCGGTGCCCGCCGCGTTCGGCGCCGCGGTGAACGACGTGCTGCTGGCCGGGCTCGGGCTGGCCTTCGCCGACTGGCGGCGGCGCGGCGGCGGCTCGGACACCTCGATGCTGGTCGACCTCGAAGGGCACGGCCGCGAGGAGGAGCTGGGCGGGGACGGGGTCGATCTGTCCCGTACGGTCGGCTGGTTCACCAGTGTCTTCCCCGTCCGGCTCGACCCCGGGCCTGCGGACCCCGCGGAGGCCTTCGCGGGCGGGGCGGCGGCCGAGGAGGCCGTGCGGCGGGTGCGCGAGCATCTGGCGTCGCTGCCCGCGAACGGCGTGGGATACGGGATGCTGCGGCATCTCAACCCCCGTACACGCGAGGCGCTGGCGGCCCATGAACCGGCCCGCGTCGAGTTCAACTACCTGGGCCGCTTCGGCATCCCGGAGGAGACGGACTGGTCGTACGCGCCGGAGGAGGATGTGGCCGACATCGGGCCGGAGGCCGCGACGCGCGAGGGTCACGCGCTGGAGATCAACGTGGTGACCGAGGACCGGGCGGACGGGCCCGTGCTAGCCGCCCACTGGTCCTATCTCGAAGGACTGCTGCCGCGCGAGACGGTCCAGGACCTCGCCGAGACCTGGTTCAAGGCTCTGGAAGGGCTCGTCAGGTGGGCGGAGCGGAACACGGCGGAGTGAGACACGAGAAAGGGATGATGAACCGTATGAGCAACCCGTTCGAGGACCCCGAGGGCGTCTACCTGGTGCTCGTCAACGACGAGAACCAGCACAGCCTCTGGCCGGACTTCGTGGAGGTGCCGGCCGGCTGGCGGATGGTCCACGGGCCCGCCTCGCGGCAGTCCTGCCTGGAGCACGTCGAGACGAACTGGACCGACATGCGGCCGCGGAGCCTGGCGGAGGCGATGGACGGCTGAAAAGGCGGGAGGGGCCGTTCATGCGGACATGACCGGCCCCTCCCTTTCGCCGCGCACCCGACTCACGACGCGGGCTGCTCCACCTTCGTGTCCGTCTTGCCGTCGACGGCGGCCGACAGCTGCGGCACGAGCCGCTCGACGACGTAGCGCAGGCTCAGGACCGTGCCCATGGACAGGGCGTTGCCGTAGTCGCCGGTCTCGTTGACGTAGACCTCGCGGCCCTCCTTCACCACACCGAGGTCCTTGTAGGAGGCGTCCTTGTGCAGCTTGGCGGCGTCCTTGACGACATCGCCGACCTGCCACACGAGGGCGTCCTGGTCTAGGAGGTCGACGCGCTCCTTGCTGATGTTGGCGCCGAACTGGTCGCCGATCACCTTGTCGAGGTCGGCGGGGAGCGAGAAGCCGAGGTCGGTGAGGAGGTGCGAGCGCGGGTCCTGGCTGCCGAAGACGAACATGCCCTCGTACGGGGTGGCCATGACGGCGCTCTTCCCCTTGAACTCGGGGTGCTCCTCGACGGCCGCCGCGATCTCCTCCTCGGTCTCCTCGACGACCTTCGCGGCCTCCTCGGACTTGCCGAGCGCCTTGCCGATCGTCTCCGTCTGCTCCTGCCACGGCACGCCGTAGTCGTTGTACTTCTTCGGCTGCGCGACCACGGGCGCGAACTTCGACAGCGACTCGTACTGCTCCTTGGTGAGTCCGCTGTACACCGCGAGGATCAGGTCGGGCTTGAGTGCGGCGATCTTCTCGACCTGCGGGCCGGTGCCGGTGTCCTTGAGGACGGTCGGGGCCTCGGCGCCGCCGAGCTTGTCGGCGGCCCAGGGGCCGACGGCGCCCTTGTAGCCGCCGAGCCATTCGGTGGTGCCGACGGGGACGGTGCCGAGGGCGAGGACGGAGTCCTGGTCGGTGAGGCCGACGGTGACGATCCGCTTGGGCTCGGACTTGATCGTCGTACTGCCGTACTTGTGCGCGACGCTGACCGGGAAGGCGGCTCCCGCCTTCGCGCTGTCGTCCGACGGGTCGGCTGCTGTGTCGTCGTCGCCGCCACCGCAGGCCGTGGCGGTGGCGAGGAGCAGGGCGGCGGAGGCGAGCGAGGCGGCGAGCCGTGGCGCTCTATGTGAGCGGAACATCAGCGGTCCTTCGGTTCGGGTTCCTGTGAAGCGGTACGTGTGGGGGTCAACGAGGTCGGACGAGGGCCGGGGGCGCCGGTGGAGGGTGTGGCGGTGGCATCCGTGGTGGTGGCCCGGGTGTCCGACCATGCCGTCCACAGGGCCGCGTACGGGCCCCGGGCGGCGCGGAGTTCGTCGTGGGTGCCGGTCTCGACGATCCGGCCCGCGTCCATGACGACGACCCGGTCGGCGGCCGCCGCCTGGCCGAGGCGGTGGGCGACGATCAGCGCGGTACGGCCGTCCACCGCACGCGCGACCGCCTTCTCCAGGGCGCGGGCGCCGGAGCTGCCCGCCTCGGCGGTGGCCTCGTCGAGGATCACCAGGGGCGGGTCGGCGAGGATCAGCCGGGCGAGCGCGAGGGCCTGGGTCCGCTCGCCGCTCAGCCGGTGGCCACCGTCGCCGACGACCGTGGCGAGACCGTCGGGCAGGGCCTCCGCCCAGGCGAGTGCGTCCACTCGGTCGAGCGCGGCCCGCAGTTCGTCGTCGGTGGCGTCGGGCCTGGCCAGCCGCAGGTCGTCGGCGAGGGGGCCGGCGAAGACATGGGTCTCCTGGGTGATCAGCGCGATCGTGCGGTCGCCGGCGGAGCCGAGTTCGGTGGGCGGTACGCCGCCGATCAGGACCGTGCCGGTGGTGGGCGGCTGGATGCCGGCGACGAGCCTGGCCAGCGTCGTCTTCCCGGCCCCGCTGGCGCCCACGAGGGCCACGCGCTCGCCGTGGCGGATCGTCAGGTCGATGTCCTGCAGGACGGGGTGGCCGGGCTGGTAGGCGTGACCGAGTCCGCGCAGGGTGACCTCGACGCCGCCCGCCCGCACGGTGTGTCGTACGTCGGGGACCGGGGGCGCCGGGATGTCGGTGACGCCGACGAGGCGGGCGAGGCCCGCCGTGGCCGACTGGGCGTCGTCGAGGAGGGCGAGGGCCGCGTTGACGGGGCCGAACAGGCTGTGGAAGTACAGGGCGGCGGCGGTCGCCGTACCGATGCTCGCCGACCCTTCACGGACCAGCCAGTATCCGGTGCCCAGGACGGCGGCGAGGCCGATGTACTCGGCGATGTGCAGTCGGCTGTAGAAGCCGAGGACGAGCCGCACCCCGCGCATGGTCAGCGCCACCACCGACCAGGAGCGCTCGGTGACCCGCTCGGTGTGCTCCCGCTCCAGCCGGAACGCCCGTACGGTCGAACCGCCGCCGACGGTGTCGAGGAGCTGTTGCTGCTGGGCGCCCGCCGCCACGCGCTGTTCGGCGTAGAGGGGGATGGCCCGGGCGACGTACCAGCGTGCCGTGGCCGCCTGTACGGGCACGGCGAGCAGGGCCGCCAGCAGGAACCGCCAGTCGAGCAGCGCCATGGCCCCGAGGGTGAGGACGATCGTGAGCAGCGAACGGCCGAGGGCGGGCAGGGCGTTGCGTACGGCGTCGGCGATGAGGGACACGTCGGCGGTGACGCGGGCGGTCAGATCGCCGGCGCCGGCCTTCTCGACGCGGTCCAGCGGCAGGGCGAGCGCGCGCTCGACGAACCGTTCGCGCAGCCGGGCCAGCGTCGTCTCGCCCAGCCGGGCGATCAGGGACAGTCCGAAGCCGGCGCTGACGCCCTGCGCCACGGCGACGGCCACGAGCAGCGCCGCGGTGGTGGTGACGGCGTCGTCGGACGCCCGGTCGGCGGCCATGTCCACGATCCGGCCCAGCAGCGGCTGCAGCAGCAGGCCGACGGCCGTCGAGCCGACCATGACGGCGAACGCGCCCAGCGCCGACTTCCTTTGTGGGCGCAGTAGTTCGGCGACTGCGGCGCGGGTGCGGGCCGGGGTGGCGACGGGGAGGAGGTCGGGGGCTGGGCGCGATTCCGTGCCTACGTGTTCCGTGCCTGCCTGCGCGCGCGTGTCGGTCATGCGAGCACCGCCGTACGGTAGGCCGCGCACTCGTGGACGAGTTCCTCGTGCTGACCGGTCGCCGTGACGTGGCCGTCTTCCAAGAAGACGACCCGGTTGGTGACGGCGAGGAGGGCGGGGCTGTTGGTGACCAGGAGGGTGGTGCGGCCGCTCCGGAGGTCCCTGATCCCGTCGGCGACACGGGCCTCCGTGACGGCGTCGACGGCCGTGGCCGGCTCGTGGAGGACCAGGACCGGCGGGTCGGCGGCCAGGGCCCGGGCCAGGGCGACACGCTGCCGTTGGCCTCCGGAGAGGGAACGTCCACGGGCGGTGACCGGTGTGTCGAGGCCGCCGGGGAGCGCGCGAACGACCTCGTCGGTGCCGGAGGCGGTCAGCGCGGCGGGCACGAGAGTCAGGGCGCCGACCGCCGCCGTCACGTTCTCCAGGACCGTCCCCTCGAACAGGTCGGCGTCGTGCTCGGCGACGAGGATCGCCGCGCGCACCTCACTGAGCCCGAGTGCGGTCAGCTCCGTTCCGTCCAGTTCCACGGTCCCGGCGTCCGGTTCGGCGCGGCGGCCGAGGCAGCGGAGGAGGGCCGTGGCGTCGGCGGGGTCCGTGGTGGCGAGGCCGACGGTCTCGCCGGGGGCGATGTCGACGTCGACGCCGCGCAGGGTGCCGTAGGACAGGGTGCGCAGGCGCAGCCGTCCCTCGACTGCGCGTGGGGTGGTGGTGTCGGCGGGTGCCGGGCCCGGGGGTACGGCGGCGGGCGCGTCCAGGATCTCGGCGATCCGGGCGGCGGAGGCGCGACCCTGGGCCAACTCGGTGTTGACCCAGGCGAATTCGGTGAGGGGGCCGATGAGGAAGAGGGCGAGGCCGACGGAGGAGACGAGTTCGCCGAGGCCGATGTCGCCCTGTGCGGCGAGGTGTCCGCCGACGAGGGCGACCAGGGCTAGGAAGACGCCGGTGAGGATGGTGACGACGCCGTTCTGCCAGGCTTCGGCGCGGGCCGCGCGCAGGGTGGCGGACAGGGAGTCCTGGCTGACGCGCCGGTAGCGGGCGACGGCGGCCGTCTCGGCGCCGATGCCCTTGAGGACGCGGAGTCCGGCGACGAGGTCGGCGGCGACGCCCGAGGCCCGGGCCGCGCGTTCCTGTTCCGTTTCGCTGCGCCGCTCCAGGGGCTTGCTCAGCAGATGCCCCAGCCACAGCAGCAGCGGGGTGCCCAGCAGGACGAGCAGGCCGAGGGCGAGGGAGACCCGCAGCAGCGCGACCGCGCTGACGACCAGGCCGGCCGCCGCGGCGAAGGCCACGATGACGGCCATGGCGACGGCGCCGACCCGCTTGGCGTCCTCGGTGGCGATGTTCGTCAACTCGCCCGGCAACCGGCCCTCGTCGGCGCCGCCCTCGGGGGCGAGGACCCGGCCGACGAGCGCGGTTCTGAGGTGGTGGGCGGCGGTGACGGAGGCGCGTTCGCCCGCGCGGGCGCTGAACCGGAAGCTGAAGGAGAGGCCGATGTAGACGGCGGCGAGGATGCCGAGCCAGAGGAGGAGGCCCGGGATGTCACCGTCCACGACTCCGCGTTCGACGGCCAGGCCGATGAGCACCGGTACGAGGGCCTCGCCCGTCTGGTGGCCCATTCCCAGCAGCGCGCCCAGCGCCACGTCACGACGCTGTCCGCCGACCGCGCGCCACAGGACGTACCGTCCCGGCGGGTCCGCTTTTCTCACGCATCCTCCGGACCGGTCTCGCCCCGCACAACAACCGTACAAGAACTTAGGTAAGGCTAACTACATTCGTCTTCTTCGACCAGTCCTGGAGTGAGGTGGATGCGCACCAACCGACCGCCGGGTCACGCCCCTTGAGAACACCGCAGGACCACTGATCAGCCGTCCCGCAGCCGCTGTCTCCCCCTAACGACCGGAAGGACCTCCTTCGTGCTCAGCACCAGGATCACCAACGTCAATGTCGTCACGATGGATCCGGCCCGCCCGACGGCCCATGAGGTCGGCATCTGGCAAGGACGCGTCGTCGGTCTGGACGAGGAGGTGGCGGGGCTGTCCGCGCGGCGGACCCTCGACCTCGGAGGGGCCACGGTGCTGCCGGGCTTCATCGACGCCCATGTGCACCTGGCGTGGGCCGGGTTGAAGGCCGAGGCGCCCGGCGTCGCGCCGAGCCGGCGGGCCGACGACGTGCTCCGCGTGGTGGCCGAGGCGGTGGCGAAGGCACCCATGGGCGGCTGGATCGACTTCGGCGGCTACGACCAGCGCACCCTCGACCGCCCCCTCACCGCCGTCGACCTGGACACGGTCAGCGACGGCCGCAAGGTGTACCTGGGCCATATCTCGGGCCACGCCTGCCTGGTCAACTCGGCGGTCCTGAAGGGACTTCCCGCCGAAGTGATAAGCCCCGACGGCTTCCTCGCGGAGGGCGCGATGGGAGCCGCGCTGAAGACCCGGCCGCCGCACTCCGTCAGCGCACTCGCGGCGGCGGTCGAGCGGGCCGCGCGGGAGTGCCGCTCCGAGGGCGTCACGGGCGTCGCCGAGGCCGGGGTCGGCGGCCGGCTCTTCCGGCACAGCCCCATCGAGGTCGCCGCCTTCCAACTGGCCCACGAGTCCGGCCGACTGCCGCTGCGCGTCCAGCTCATGGTGGCGTCCGACGCGCTCCACCCGGTCGAGGCGACCGCCGAGGACACCACGAGCCGGGCCATCGACCTCGGCCTGCGCACGGGCTTCGGCGACGGCGCGCTCTCCCTGGGCTCCCTCAAGGTCTTCACGGACGGCGGCATGATGGCTCGTACGGCGGCCCTGACCAGCCCGTATCTCGGCACCGACGGCTCCGGTCAGCTCATGGACGAGGCGGAGGTGCTTCAGGACACCATCGTCGCGGGGCATCTGGCGGGCTGGCAGCTCGCGGTGCACGCGATCGGGGACCGGGCGCTCGATGTCGCCCTGGACGCGTTCGAGAAGGCGCAGAAGCTGAGCCCGCGCCCGGAGGCCCGCCACCGGGTCGAGCACGCGGGCCTGGTCCGCCCGGACCAACTGCCCCGGCTGGCCGCCCTCGGCATCACGGTCGTCATCCAGCCGAGCTTCCTGCGCCACTACGGCGACGACTACGCCACGGTGATGGGCGAGGACCGGGCGGGCTGGCTGTACCGGGGCCGGGCATTCCTCGACCACGGCGTCCGGGTCGTGGGCAGCTCGGACCGCCCGGTCGCGAACGGGGCGCCGCTGCGGGCGATCCAGTTCATGGTGGAGCGGGCCTCGGAGTCCGGCCGGATCATCGGCCCCGGCGAGGAACTCACCGTGGAACAGGGCCTGCACGCCTACACCGTCGAGGCCGCCCGCGCCTGCCACTGGGACACCGACGCGGGCAGCGTCAGTCCCGGCAAGCGCGCCGACCTCGTGGTTCTCGGGGACGATCCGCGCCGGGTGGACGTGTCACGGATCGGGGAGATCGAAGTGGTCCGTACGTTCCTGGAGGGCGACGACGAGTTCTGAGAGTCCGAGGTCCGTCCCGCCGAAGGCTCTTCGCGGCGGGACGGACCTGGTGGCTCAGTCCGGTGCGGGGCGGTTCGGTATGGACCGCAGGAAGTCGGCCGACGGGACGAAGAACAGGGTGCCCGTGACGGCCCGTGAGTAGTCCAGGATCGGGTCGTGGCCGGTCGGCGGCTCGCCGAGGAACATCTTGCGCAGCATCGCCTCGGGCACCTCGGGGTCACGGGCGTAGGCGATGAAGTACGTGCCGAACTCACCGTGCCCCGGCCTGCCGAAGGGCATGGCGGCGCGCAGTATGCGCTGCTCGTTCCCGTCGGGTCCGATGAGCGTGTTCACGTCGACGTGGGAACCGGGCACGTCCAGTTCGAGGTTGGTGAGTTTGGTGCGGCCGATCACCTTCTCCTGGGCCTCGACGGCCAGGGCCTCCCAGGAGTCCACGTCGTGCAGGTACTTCTGCACGACGGCGTACGTGCCGCCCCGGAAGTCCGGGTCCTCGTCGCCGACCAGCACGGCGTCGGCGGCCACCCGCCCGACCGGGTTCTCGGTGCCGTCGACGAAGCCGAGGAGGTTGCGGGAGTCGAAGTACGCGAAGGCCTGGACCTCGTCCTCCACTCCGGCCGCGCCGCGCAGTTGCCGCATGATCTCCGCGGCGAGCGCGAAGCACAGGTCCACCCGGGCCGCCCGGATGTGGAAGAGCAGGTCACCGGGGGTGGACACGGCCCGGTGCCGTGGTCCGTCGAGCTCCCGGAAGGGGTGCAGCCCGGTCGGGCGCGGCGTGCCGAAGAGCCGGTCCCAGGCCTCGGCGCCCACCCCCGCGACGCAGCCCAGCGCGCCGTCGGGGCTGGAGAACCCCACGGCCCGCTCAAGCCCCGCGAGCCCCGACAGCACACCGCGGGCCGCCTGCTCGCCGCCCGGGGCGACGGTGACGACGAGGAACAGCGCGGCGGGTGTCAACGGGCTCAGCATCGGCTGCGGCAGTACGTCGTCCGACGGGACCGGCAGCACCATGGGCTCCCCCTTCGTACAGCACGCGTGCACCGCACGCGTGTGAACCACTTGCTCAGAGCACGACATGGACGGCCCCCGCAGCCCCCCGGCGCACACGACTCCGTTGTCGGGCACCACACACGCGGCCGGGCTCCGCCCTCAACACCATGCCCGGTCGAGGCGGGGAAGATACCCGCGAGATCCGGCTCCGCAGTAGGCTCCGGAGCATGCGGATCTCCGTTTCCTCGGACATGGCCGAACCCGTGGCCCGCCTCCTTGTCGAGGAGTTGCGCGAGCGCGGTCACGAGGTGCTGCCGCACGGGGCGCTGCGTCCCGGCGCCGACCCCCAGTGGGCCGTGTGCTCGGAGGCCGCGGCGCGCGAGGTCGCGGCCGGGACGTCGGACCAGGCGGTCGTGTGCTGCTGGACCGGCACGGGGGCGTCGATCGCCGCGAACAAGGTGCCGGGCGTACGGGCGGCCCTGTGCGCGGACGCGTACACGGCGGACGGCGCGCGGCGCTGGAACGACGCCAATGTGCTGGCCCTGAGTCTGCGGCTGACCTCGGAGCCGCTGCTCAAGGAGATCCTCGACGCCTGGTTCGCGGCCGAGGCGAGCGAGGACGCCGAGGACCGGGAGAACGTGGCCCGTGTCGAGCGGCTCGACGCCCGGCCGCCTCAGTAGGTGCCGTCACCGCACATGGCTCGCCGGGACAGCGTCGACAGCGCCGCGTCGATGGGGTGAGGCTGCGGCTGCCCCGAGGAGTCCGGCTTGTTCCACCTCATGAGGTTGATCGCGACGGACATCTGGCGCTTGCCGTCGGCCCGGGTGAAGGACGTCGTTCCGGCTCCCCAGACCGTGCCGTCGTGGCCCCAGAAGGTGCCGCACCCCGGGATGTCGAGCCTGTGCAGGCCCAGGCCGTAGTCGATCGTCGTTCCGTCCAGGGCGACGACCGGGCCCGTGCGCTGCATCTGCGCCAGCGACGACCGGTCGACGATCCCGCCGTCGAGCAGCTTGGCGTAGAAGCGGTTGAGGTCCTCCATGGTCGACACCAGACCGGCCCCGGTCATCACCCAGGACATGTTGTAGACGCTGTAGTCGCGCGGCGGGTCGATCAGGCCGTACAGGGCCTCGTACATCCGCGAGTGCGGTCCCTCGATGCGTGCCCCGTCCGGAAACCCGGTGTGCCGGAGCCCGGCCCGCTCGATGACGTTCCGGGTGATGTACTCCTCGGCCGTGGTACCGGTCACCCGCTCCAGAAGTTGGCCGAGGAGCAGGTAGTTGGTGTTGGAGTACACCCCCGGAGTGGCTCCGGGCTCGCCTGCGGGAGTCGCCGCGAGGCCCATCTCGATCAGTTCGGCCGGGCGGAACTGCCTGAACCGGTTGTCGTCGATGCTCTTGGCCGAGACGCCCGGCCCGGCGGGGAGTCCCTGGAGGGACGGGAAGGCGTAGGGGAGGTAGTCGGGGATGCCGCTGGTGTGGTCGAGCAGCATCCGCACGGTGATCTTCCTGCCGCGCTCCCCCGGCACCAGGTGCGGCAGATGGTCGCCGATCGGTGCGTCGAGCCGGACCCGGCCCCGCTCGACCTGTTGCAGGATCGCGGCGGCGGTGAAGGTCTTGGTGATGCTGCCGACGCGCTGCCGCATGTCTGGCCTGACGGGGCGGCCGGTACTGACGTCGGCGACCCCGGAGGCGCCGCGCCAGGTGCGGCCGGTATCGCGCACCTCGGCGAACACGCCCGGCATCCCCGCGCGGTGGAGCCCGTCCAGGGCGGACTTCAGCCGCGAGGGATCGAGGCCGGTGGACGTGCTCGTACTGTCCCTCGTCCCGTCGGACGCGGGGGCTGCCGCCACCGTGCCCGCACCCACACTCAGCGCGGTGACGCTCGCGCACAGCACCAGTCGGATCTTCATGACGTCTGCCCTTCCATGAGGGATATGGATGAAGGCGACGGGGGCTCTCCCCGTGCCGTTCGCCGTGGTCGACTCACTCGGCCAGGGCGCGGCGCAGCGCGGCCGTGAGTTCGGCGATCTGTCGCTGTGACACCTCGGCGGACTGGATCGCCAGCGATCCGTGGAACGTGCCGGGCCACTGGTGCAGCTCGACGGACACACCGGCCTGCAGCAGGCGCACCGCGTAGGCGAGGTCCTCGTCGCGGTTCGGGTCGAACTCCGCGGTGGCGATGTAGGCGGCCGGCAGGCCGGACAGGTCGGCGGCCCGTGCGGGGGCGGCGTACGGGGTGGCGGGCGCGGAGCCCAGGTAGTGCCGCCACGACGCGGCGACGATGTCGCGGTTGTTCCAGGGCGTGTCGGTGAAGTTCCGTTGCGACCATGTGTCCTGGCGGTCGTCGAGGGAAGCCTCGTTGAGCAGCTGGAAGTGGATCGGCGGCCCCTGCTCGTCGCGGGCCCGCAGTGCCAGCGAGGCCGCGAGTCCCCCGCCGGCGCTGTGGCCGCCGACCGCGATCCGTGCCGGGTCGATGCCGAGTTCGGCCGCGTGTTCGGCCGTCCAGGTCAGTACGGCGTAGGCGTCGTCCAGGGCGGCGGGGAACCGGTCCTCGGGGGCCAGTCGGTAGCCCACCGAGATCACCACGGCCTTGGAGTCGTCCGCGATCCAACCGGCCCACGCGTGTTCGGTGTCCAGGTCCCCCATGACCCGTCCGCCGCCGTGCAGCCAGACGATGGCCCCCTGGGCCTGGCACGGACGGTAGATCCGCACCGGCACGTCCGGATCGGCGGGCACCGTACGGTCCTCGATCTCCATGTCCCCGCCGTGCGGTGCAGGCCTCGCCGCGGCCAGCTCGGCGTAGGTCTTGCGCGCGGCGACCGGGTCGCTCAGGTCTTCCTTGGGAAGCAGCGGGACGAACGCTTCGAGTTCGGGATGCATGACGGCCATCCTCACGGCCGTCGGCCGAGGTGGTCACCCGCCGTCCGTCGCGCATCCCGCCCGGATCGCGCGCCGATCGGCGCCTCTCCTGCCCGCCGTGCGGGCCCTATCCTCCTGACATGGAGGCCCTCGCCGAACGACTGTCGCAACTGGACTCGCAAGCCGGAGGCGCGATCCGTGTCGTCGCGTTCTACGACGCGCTGATGCGCCGGCGCGTGGATCTCCCGGCGCTCGCCCGGGCCTCGGCTGGCCTGGCCGAGTGCGTGGCCGGGTTCCGGCTCCACGGCACCGGGCGGGCGGTCCGCGTCGCGTCCGACGGCAGGGAGGCGTCCGCCCCACCGTCACCGGCGTCCAGCACGGCACCGATCACGCTCGACGAGGAGGAGATCGGCGCGGTGTGGCTGGAGCGGCCCGGCCCGCCGAGTCCGCTGGACGAAGTGCTCCTCGACCGGTTCGCCATCGCCGCCGGGGTAGCCGTCGAGCGGTACGGCCCGGCCCGCACCACCATGGCCGACCCCGCCCTCGTCGAACTGGCGATCAGCTCCGACAGCGACGAGGCGGCCCGAGCACGGGCGTTACGGCTCCTGGGGTTCACCGCACACCTGCCGGTCCACGTCGCCGCCGTACGCTCGCCACTGCCGCTCGACCGGATCGGCGGCCTGCTCTGCCCGACCCGCCCGGTGAAGGCGGCACCGCTCGCCGACGTCGGCGTCGTCCTGGCCACCACCATCGACCTGTCCCGGCTACCGGCGGGCGTCCGCGCGGGCATCGGCGCCGCCGACAGCCCCGACCGCTCCTGGCGGCAGGCCCGCACCGCCCTCCGCTTCACCACCCCGCGCGAACCCGTCGTCCGCCACGCCGACCTGGGCGCGCTGGCGCTCCTGGCCGAGATACCCCAGGACTCCGCACGCGACAACGCCGACGTGGCGGCCCTGGCCCGCATCGCCGACAGCCCGGAAGACCTGGAGACCCTGGACGCCTACTGCGCCACCCGCTCCCTGCGCCGGGCCGCCGACCTCCTCCACCTCCACCACAGCAGCGTCGCCCGCCGACTCGAACAGCTCGGCAAGACCCTGGACATCGAACTCACCGACCCCACCGGCCTGACACGGGCGAGGCTCGCCCTCACCACATGGCGGCTGCTCGACGACTGAGCACGACTCAGGGGCGGGTGAAGACCGGCCCGGCCCAGTCCGGCGGTTCCGGTACGTCCGGTGATGTCGAGGCCGAGGGGCTCGGCCGGGGTCGCACATGGCCCGCCGCCAAGGTGCCCGTCGTGCCGGCTATGCGCAGGGCGCCCACGAAGTCCAGGCAGGAGTCGTAGCGGTCGTCCGGCGTCTTGGCCAGCGCCTTCGACAGGACCTCGCCCACGGCGGCCGGCAGGTCGGGCCGACGTTCCGTCAGCGAGGGCGGTTGGTCGTACTGGTGGGCCCACAGCAGGGCCATGTCGTCGTCCCGCTGGAAGGGCGGCCGTCCGGCGAGCGTCTCATGGACGACACAGGCGAGGCTGTAGACGTCGCAGCGCCCGTCGACGGGCTTGCCCGAGATCTGTTCCGGCGCCACATAGTCCAAAGTGCCCACGAACTGGCCCACGCTCGTGAATCCGGTCAGGGACAGGGACTTCTTCGTCAGGCCGAAGTCGGTGAGGTAGACGTGCTCGGGGTGGTCGCTGTCCGTGCCCTGGGCGACCAGGATGTTGCCGGGTTTGACGTCCCGGTGCACCAGCCCGTGGTCGTGCGCGGCGTCCAGCGCGGAGGCGACCTGCACGGCGATCCGGGTCGCGACCGCCAGGGACAACGGGCCCTCCCGGTCCAGAAGATGACGCAGATCGCTCCCGGCGACGTACCGCATGGCGATGTAGAGGACGCCGTCCGTCTCGCCCGCCTCGAAGACCGGCACGATGTGCGGGTGGTCGATCGCCGCGGCCACCCTCGACTCATGGGTGAAGCGGCGCCGGAAGGTGTCGTTGCGGGCCAGCTCCGGGGCCAGCAGCTTCAGCGCGACGGTCCGCTCCAGGCGCAAATCCTTCGCCTGGTACACCACGGCCATGCCACCGCGGCCGATCTCGCGTTCGATGCGATAGCCCGCGATCTGCCGCCCCACGAGTTCGGACGGGCGTCCCGAGTACGGTTGCGTCTCACCCATCGGGTGTCACCGGCGGGACCAGACGGGTCGGTTCGTGATCGCGACCGGCGGTTCCATGGACCGGTTCCCCCACGACCCTGGTCGGCTCCGGATCCACGGCAGCCGCCTTTTCCGCCCCGGGCGCGGAACCCTCGCCCGGCTGCCGCGACACGGCGTACGTGCTGAGCCGCGCCCCGTCGCAGTACACCCACCGCTCATGTGCCGTGTCGTACAGCCACAGCGACTCCCCGTCGACGACGACCCCGATCCGCAGCCCCCTGGTGAGGTCGTGGAAGGACTCCCCGTCGAGGCGTCCGCCCGCCAGGTCCTCCGCCGCGGCCCGGTAGCGCGCGAGGGCCTCCTCCACGCGGGTGAGCAGGGGGCGTGGGTCGGCCGTGCGGGCGGGTGCCGCGCCCGCGGCGGGCGGGCCCTGGGGTACGGCGACCAGGAGGCGGCCGTCGACCCACGCGGACCAGCCGTTGGCGCACAGGACGTGGCCCCAGTCGCCGCGGTGTTCGAGGAGCTGGACGGGGAGCAGCGCGTCGAGGGGCACGGTGGGGCGGGACGGGTCGGGGGCCTCCCAGGCGGGCAGGCCGTCCGGCGGGACGACATGCGTGGGGTGGAATCCGGGGGTCGTCATCGCGGCTACTTCCGCATCACCGCGGGTTCGTGGCGGCGCAGGAGGCGGGCGACGACGTATCCGCAGACGAGCGAGAGCACGAGAAGCATCCCCATGCTCAGCAGCCAGACGTCCGCCGAGTGTTCGAACAGCGGGTCCGTCTTGTCGGGGACGATCCGGGTGAGGTCGATCGTGGACGCCATCGCGGCGAAGGCCCAGCGCGAGGGCACCAGCCAGGCCAGCTGCTCCAGGACGACCGTGCCCTGCACATCCAGCAGCGCTCCGCAGAACACCACTTGGACGATCGCGAGGAGCACCAGCAGCGGCATGGTCACCTCTTCCTTGCGGACGAGGGCGGAGACGAGGAGGCCGAGCATCATCGCGGTGAAGGCGAGCAGCGCCACGGCGACCGTGATCTCGACGAGCGGCGGCATGAGCACGCCTTCGCCGCCGGGGGCGCCGAGGTCGACGCCGAGCAGGGCGACCAGGGTGAGGACGACGGCCTGGAGGACGGTGATGGTGCCGAGGACGACGACCTTGGACATCAGATACGCGGATCTGGACAGGCCGACGGCGCGTTCGCGCTGGTAGATGACCCGTTCCTTGACGAGTTCACGGACGGCGTTGGCCGCGCCGGTCAGGACGCCGCCGACGCACAGGATGAGCAGCGCGTTCATGGCCGTCTCGCGGTCCAGGCGGCTGCCGGCGAGGGCCCTCGCCATCGCGCCCATCACGAACGGCAGCGCGATCATGATGGCGAGGAAGGTGCGGTCGGCGCCGAGCGCGGCCGCGTAGCGGCGGATCAGGGTGCCGAGCTGGGATCCCCAGCTCTGGGCCTTGGCCGGCGGCCCCACGGCGATCCGGGCGCCCTCGGGCAGGTACGGCAGCCCCATGGACGCGACGACGTAGTGCTGGTGGAACGGCGAGTCCCGGTACTCCCCCGCCCAGTCCCGTTCCCTGTCTCGTTCGAACGCTTCGAAGGCTTCCGGCCATTGTTCGAAGCCGAAGAACGCGAGGGCGTCGTCGGGTGGCCCGTAGTAGGCGACCTTGCCGCCGGGTGCGAGGACGAGGAGGCGGTCGCAGACGTCGAGGCTGAGGACGCTGTGGGTGACGACGATGACCGTACGGCCGTCGTCGGCGAGGCCGCGCAGCATGTGCATCACCGAGCGGTCCATGCCGGGGTCGAGGCCTGAGGTCGGCTCGTCGAGGAAGAGCAGGGACGGTTTCGTGAGGAGTTCCAGGGCGACGCTGACGCGCTTGCGCTGGCCGCCGGAGAGGCTGTGGATGGGCTGGTCGGCCCGCTGTTCCAGGCCCAGCTCGCGGATCACCTCGTCGACCCGCGCCTGTCGCTCGGACTTCGCGGTGTCCTGCGGGAAGCGCAGTTCGGCGGCGTACACGAGGGCTCTGCGGACGGTCAGCTGGGCGTGCAGGATGTCGTCCTGCGGGACCAGGCCGATGCGCTGGCGCAGCTCGGCGTAGTCGTGGTAGAGGTCGCGGCCGTCGTAGAGGACCGTGCCGCTGTCCGCGGGCCGCTGCCCGGTGAGGGCGTTCAGCAGAGTCGATTTCCCGGCGCCGCTGGGGCCGACGACGGCGAGGAGGCATTTTTCGCCGACCGGAAACGCCACCTTGTCGAGCAGCGTCTTCCGGCCGCGGTCGACGGCGACGGTGAGGTCCTGGACGTCGAGGGAGACCTCACCGGTGTCGACGTACTCCTGGAGCTCGTCGCCGACCAGGCAGAACGCGGAGTGGCCGATGCCGACGATGTCACCGGAGGTGATCCGCGCCTCGTCGACGGGTCGGCCGTTGAGGAAGGTGCCGTTGTGGCTGCCGAGGTCGACGATCTCGTACGTGCCGTCCGGGCGGGCCCGCAGCTCGGCGTGCCGACGCGAGACGCCGAGGTCGTCGATGACCAGGTCGTTGTCGGTGGCGCGGCCGATGCGGACGGTCCGCCGGGGCAGCGGGCGCACGCTGGTCGGCTGTCGGAAGGTGCCGGTGGAGGCGGGGTGGAAGACGCCGGAGGGGCGTTCGGGCGCGAGCCCGGTGAGCACGGCCCGGGGGCCGTCGTCGAGGCTGCCGAAGCGGATGACGCTGCCCGGCCCGACGTCCCACTCGTGGACGCGGTGGCCGTCGGCGAACGTGCCGTTGGTGCTGTTCTCGTCCTCCAGCGTCCAGTGGTCGGCGTGGGCTCTGAGGACGGCGTGGTGCCAGGAGACCCGGTCGTCGTCGAGGACTATGTCGCTGAGCGGATCGCGGCCGACGTGGTACTCCTGGCTCGGGGCCATCACGGTGGAGCCCGAGTCGGTTTCCAGCACGAGTTCGGGCGCGGTCGGCGCGAGGGAGCGCTCTGCCATGCTCAGAATTCTACCGATCTGTCCATATAGGCGCAGATCCACGGAAGGGCCTGGCGGTCAGGCGGCAGGGGCGGCGATCCTCTGGGCGATCCGCTGCATGCGCAGCGCGTCGACGGACTCCGCGAGCAGTTCGTACTCCGTGGTGTCGTCCCGGGTGGCGACGCGGACGAGGTTCCCCGCGGCCAACTCCTCGGCGACCAGCTCCTGTTGGATGCTGTCGGCGGACCAGGAGCGCAGCACGCTCGGTACGTCCGGGACGGTGTGGGCGACGGGGACGACCGCGTTCGGCGGGAAGTTCGGGTTGTCGGGGTGCGGGTCGAGGCGTTCGGCGATCCATAAGGCACGGTCGCGCATCCACCACAGAGCGAGGGCCAGGGTGGGGGCGCGATAGGTGCCGAGCGGTACGCCCACACGTCGGCCACCGCACACGCCGTACGCGGTGACATGGCACAGAAATTCGTCGTGCACGTTCGCTCCCCCGATCGCACCACCGGCCGCCGAGCACGCAGGGTGAGGTCATGAACGCATGGAGTGTCAGATTTGGTTCATGACTAAATCGCCCTGTGACTCGAGTATCGCCACTCCTGACACTCTGTCACCATGCCAATTCGGCCAGTCTCCTGGCATATGCGAGGGCGTGATTGGCTGAAACGATGCGGTGGGTTCTCTGACCGGGGTCTTCTCCGCGCATTGGGGGGCGAGTCCCTGAGAGATACGTACGCACTCGGCCCGGCGTTCAACGGGTCGGTCCCCTGATTTCAACGGGTCGGTCCCCGCATTCGGGGACCGACCCGGGTACCGAAACTCAGCCCTTGCCCTCGATGATCGCGTCGATCCGGGCCAGCTCGCCCGCCTCGAAGTCGAGGTTGCGGATGGTGTTGACGCTGTCCTCGATCTGCTGGGCGCTGCTCGCGCCGACGAGGGCGGAGGTGACCCGGCCGCCGCGCAGCGTCCAGGCCAGGGCGAGCTGGGCGAGGGTCTGGCCGCGGGACTTGGCGACCTCGTCCAGGGCGCGCAGCCTGCCGACCAGGTCCTCGGTGACGGCGTCGGAGTTCAGGAACGGGCTGTCGCTCGCCGCGCGCGAGCCTTCCGGGATGCCGTCGAGGTAGCGGGAGGTCAGTAGGCCCTGCTCCAGCGGGGAGAACACGATCGAGCCGACCTGGAGCTCGTCCAGGGCGTCGAGCAGGCCTCCGCTCTCGGGGCGGCGGTCGAGCATCGAGTAGCGCGGCTGGTGGATGAGGAGCGGGGTGCCCAGCTCGCCGAGGATGCGGGCGGCCTCGCGGGTCTGCTCGGCCGAGTAGTTGGAGACGCCGACGTAGAGCGCCTTGCCCTGCTGCACCGCCGAGTGCAGGGCGCCCATCGTCTCCTCCAGCGGAGTGTCCGGGTCTGGGCGGTGCGAGTAGAAGATGTCGACGTAGTCCAGGCCCATCCGCGCGAGGCTCTGGTCGAGGGAGGACAGCAGGTACTTGCGCGAGCCCCACTCGCCGTACGGGCCGGGCCACATGAGATAGCCGGCCTTGGTGGAGATGATCAGCTCGTCGCGGTAGGCGGCGAAGTCGGTCTTGAGGGCCTCGCCGAAGGCTGACTCGGCGGCACCGGGCGGCGGCCCGTAGTTGTTGGCCAGGTCGAAGTGGGTGACACCGAGGTCGAAGGCGCGGCGCAGGATGGCGCGCTGGGTCTCGACCGACCGGTCGGGGCCGAAGTTGTGCCAGAGGCCGAGCGAGAGCGCGGGCAGCTTCAGGCCACTGCGTCCGGTGCGCCGGTAGGGCATGTCCGCGTAACGGTCGGGGTGTGCGGTGTACAACGCGACTCCAGAGGGGTTGGCACGGCGGGTCCGGGTTCCCTGAGAACCGGTGTCCACTCTTTCGCGACCTGGGGGCATTGGTCCAACAGAAGAATCCGATGGAATTCAGCGGTTAGGCTTCTCAATCGTGGAACTCCGCCATCTCCAGCACTTCGTCGCCGTCGCCGAGGACCAGCATTTCACCCGGGCCGCCGAACGGCTGCTGGTGTCCCAGTCGGGGCTGTCCGCCTCGATCAGGGCGCTGGAGCGGGAGCTGCAGACGCCGTTGTTCGTGCGGACGACCCGCCGGGTGACGCTCACCCCGGCCGGGCGGGCGCTGCTCACCGAGGCGGAGCGGATCCTGGCCCAGGTGCGGACGGCCCATGAGGCGGTGGCCGCGGTGCAGGGCGTAATGCGGGGCATGCTCGCGGTCGGCTCGGAGCAGTGCATCGCCGGGGTGCATGTGGCGGGGCTGCTCGCCACGTTCCGGCGGCGGCACCCGGATGTGGAGATCTGTCTGCGCCAGGCGGGATCGGGCGCGCTGGCGGAGGAGGTCGCGAGCGGGCGCCTCGACCTGGCCTTCGCCGTGCGCACGGCCCAGGAGGACACCGACCTGCTGCGGGTGGTACCGCTGACCAGCGAGCCCATGACGGTCCTGTGCCACCCCGGCCACCGCCTCGCCGCGTCCGGACGAGCCGCCGTGACACCGCATGATCTGGGCGGCGAGGTCTTCGTCGACTTCCACCCGGACTGGGGCCCGCGCCGCACGACCGACGCCGTCTTCGCCGCCGCGGGCGTCCGCCGGTCGGTCGCTCTGGAGGTCAACGACGTGCACAGCCTCCTGGAGTTGGTGGAGGAGAACCTCGGCGTCGCCGTCGTACCGCGCCACTTCCGGCACAAGCGGGCGTCGCTGACCGCCCTCACGGTCGAGGGCACCGGCGAGGCCGTGTACGAGACGGTCGCCCTGCTGCCGCCCCCGCAGGCCACCAGCCCGGCGGCACGGGCGCTGATGGCACTGCTGGACACACGGGTCGACTGATCCCCGGCTCGGACGACGGCGACGGCATCGCCGACAGCAGGCACCGCGCTCGCACCTCACGACAAGGGCCCGCCGTCGACCTCGGCGTCGAAGACGGGCGCGCCGCACGCGTCAGTCGGTGAGGGGCGTCCACTCGTGCTTCCATGCGGCGTACATGTAGTGCGGCAGCCCCTTGATGCCGGTCGTGCGGAACGGGCGGCCGCGGTCGTCGATGCGGACCGTGCCGGTACGGCCCTGCGAGGACCACTCCAGTTCGAGGTACCAGCGGCAGTCGCAGTTCGCGGTCTCCGCGGTGACCAGGAGCACCTCCGGGTCCTCGGCGGACACGCGGTACGGCAGGCGCATGGCCGGGATCGGCGTGCCCATGTCGCTGCCGGGCACCGGGTGGGCGATGGGCCGGTCCTTGTCGAGGTCCACGCCGAAGTAGCGCGGGGTCATCTCCCCGCCACAGCCCCGGTCCATGGCGTAGACGTTGCCCTGGGCGGGGGCCGCCGTGCGTCCGACGACCCGTACGCGGAGCGACTCCAGGACGACGGCCGCGGACGTCTTCCCCTGCACCGAGATCTCCACCAGGGTGTTGCGCCCGTGCACCGCGTTCTGCGTCGCCGCCCAGGCCCCTGCGTCCTGCGATGCCGGGGGCGGCGGTACCTTCTGGGGCGGCTTGGCGATGACGTAGTCGTGGCTGCAGCCGATCTCCCAGATCTGGGAGTTGGCGGTCCAGATGAGGGGGACATCGGCTGCGGGCGGCTTCGCATCGCCGCCCCGCGATGAGTTGTCGTCGGTTTCGGTGGGCGTGGCCGAGGACTTCTTGGCGGGGTCCGCGGAGGGCGTGGGGCTCGGAGAGGCGGTCGTCGGGCCGTTGGCCGCCGCCGTCGTACGGGACGGTGTCGGGCTGAGCGCGGTGCCGCGCCCCGTGGGGCGGTCGGGCGGCAGGGCGGAGAGGCTGCCCAGGGTGGCGGCCAGCACGGAGGTCACGGCGGCGGCGACGAGGGCCCGTCGGCGGCGGTACCAGGGGCGGCGCGGAGGGGCTGCGGCTGGGTCCGAGTCCGGGTCCGGGTCCTGGCTCGGTCCCGTGGGTGCCTGGTCCCGCTGTTCCGGCGGCTCCTGCTGCTGCGCCGGAACCTGGTGTTCCGACGGATCCTGCTGTTCCGACGGATCCTGGTGTTCCGCTTGGTCGGGTGAGGTCGACTTCTCCGGTGCGGAGGAACCGCCACCCGCTCCCGCCGCACGAGCCCGCTGTCGCGCCGCCACCGCCCGGATCCACAGCCGGTGCAGCTCCAGCCGCTCCTCCGGTGTCGCCCGGCACAGTGCGGCGAAGCGTTCGGCGGGGGCGAATTCGACGGGGACCGCGTCACCTGCGCAGTAGCGGTGCAGCGTGGAGGTGTTCATGTTGAGGCGGCGGGCCAGTTGGCCGTAGCTGCGGTCCGTGCGTTCCTTCAGGCGCGTGAGCAGCGCCGCGAATTCCTGGACGTCGTCCGGTGGTGCCGACACTGTTCTCCCGTGTCCTCCACGTCCCAGGACGGCATCCCAGGCACTCCATGTATCTGCACGTCAGACGGGCTGGGATGGTTCCATGGTCGCGGGTCCGCCGCCGGTTGTTGCGCGCGCCGCCGCTGACCGCCGATGCTCTTGGTGTCGCCCCGACCAGGGCCGGACGGACCATCCGGGGTCGGAGCCGAAGCGACACCACACGCTCATCCGTTTGCTTCATCCACGTACTCGTCCACGTACTCGTCCACGGGGGACACCCATGCCCAAGCGCACCCGCGCAGGCGCGCTCACCACACTCGTCGTCGCGGGTCTCACCGCCGGCTCCGCACTCGCCGGGGGCGCCGCACCGGCGGCCGCCGCGAAGGCGAACAGCGCACCGAAGTTCCTGTCCGCTTCCCAGCTGCCGCCGCACCCCTCGTCCTCCTGGAGCGCGGGCAAGATCGAGGACGGCGTTCCCGAGGAGTTCCAGTACTGAAACAAGGACTTCCGGGACTGTGTGAACGAGTCCTCCGACCCGGACATCGAGGCCGAGTACCGGGACTACGGGACGCTGCCCGTCGAGGAGGGCGCCCACGTCCATGGTGTGCACACCGAGCGTCCTGGGGGGCCATGGACATCCGGCTCCTGTCTGTGGGCCGGGACGGCCGGATGGTCACCGTCGTGGACTGGGGGCAGATGGGCGACGTCGAGGACGCGCCGGTCAAGGCCTTCAAGAAGACGACCACCGCCGCTGTCAACAAGCTCCACTGACCGCACGACCACCGAAAAGCCGGGGCCGCCCGCCCGCGGAGGGGAGCGGGCGGGCGGCCAGGCACCTGCACGGCCACGACCACAGACCACAGACCACAGTCACCACCACCGCACAACCGGAAATCGGGGAAACACATGACCAGCAAGCGCACCACTCGCCGTACCGTCCTCGCCTCGTGCCTCGCCCTGGCGCTCGGACTCGGGGTGACGGCCACGGCGTCCGCGGGCGCCCCGCGCAGCGTCACCGGCAAGCCGTCCGACGCGATCACCCGTATCGCCGACTTCTACGGCGCCTACATCGACGCCCAGAGCGACCCGGACAACGGGGGCGCCCTCGCCGACGAACTCCGCGCCTACTACCTGACCCCCGGCCTGCAGAAGAAGCTCAAGACCTGGGAGAAGAAGAACCACGCGGACGGCGTCCTGCGCGCCCAGAACGTCCCCCTCAAGTGGAAGGTCACCGACAACGGGACTGCGAACCACACCGAGGCCGGTATCACCCTGACCTGGGGCGGCGGCGTGACCACCAAGCTGGTCGTCGACATGACGCGCGACTACAAGATCTTCCACATCGGAACCAAGGGCGCCGCAGGCAGCTGACGGGCCTCGTGGGACGGCTGGGGTCTGTCGTCAAATTCCCGTCTGCCGCGCGGGGCAGGGGGCAGGTCCCGCGCGGTGCGAGCTCGGGCCCGGTGCTCGATGGTGGACGTATGGATGTGAAGGACGTTCTCATCGACGCGTTCGGCCGGATCAAGGAGGAGGTCCATGCCGCCGTGGACGGGTTGTCCCCGGAGGACCTCAACAACCGCCCCTCCCCCGACAGCAACTCCGTCTCCTGGCTGGTGTGGCACCTCACCCGGATCCAGGACGACCATGTCGCCGAGGTCGCCGGGCTCGACCAGGTGTGGCCGGCGGACGGCTGGGAGGAGCGTTTCGGGCTGGGGCTGCCCCGGCGGGACACCGGGTACGGGCACAGCGCACGCCAGGTCGCCCGGGTCCGGGTGGACTCGGGCGACCTGCTGGTCGGGTACTACGACGCCGTGCACGAACGGACGCTGCGGTTCGTGCACGGGCTGAGCGCCGCCGACCTGGACCGGGTCGTGGACGAGCGGTGGACCCCGGCCGTCACCCTCGGCGTACGTCTGGTCAGTGTCCTGGCCGACGATCTTCAGCATGCCGGCCAGGCGGCGTACGTACGGGGCCTGCTTCAGCGCGAGGACGACGAGGACGACGAGGACTCCGACGCGTAGCCCGGCAGGACCACGTCCTGGATGAGGGCGTTGCGCTCGTCGAACGGGATGAAGGCGCTCTTGAGGGCGTTGACCGTGACCGTGCGCAGGTCGTCGGCGGTCCAGCCGGCCTCCTCGACCAGCAGGGTCATCTCGCGCGTCATCGTCGTGCCGGAGACCAGACGGTTGTCGGTGTTGAGGGTGACGCGGAAGCCGAGTTCCTTCAGGGCCGTGATCGGGTGCTCGGCGATGGAGGTGGCCGCGCCGGTCTGGAGGTTGGAGGTGGGGCACATCTCCAGGGCGATACGACGGTCACGCACCCAGGAGGCGACACGGCCGAGCTTGCCGTCGACGATGTCCTCGGTGATACGGACGCCGTGGCCGATGCGCTGGGCGCCGCAGACCTGGAGGGCCTGGTGGATGCTGGGCAGGCCGTGGGCCTCGCCGGCGTGGATGGTGAAGGGGACGTTCTCGCGGCGCAGGTGCTCGAAGGCGTCGAGGTGGTCGGCGGGCGGGAAGCCGTCCTCGGCACCCGCGATGTCGAAGCCGACGACGCCGGCGTCCCGGAACGCCACCGCGAGGTCGGCGGCCTCGCGGACACGGTCGAACATGCGCATCCCGCACAGCAGCGTGCCGACCCGGACCGGGGTGCCCTGGGCCGCCGCCTTGGCCATACCGGCGGCCAGGCCCTCCTGCACGGTCTCCACGACCTCAGCGAGGGTCAGTCCGCCGTTGACGTTCAACTCGGGGGCGTAGCGGACCTCGCCGTAGACGACACCGTCCGCGGCCAGGTCGAGGACGTACTCCTCGGCGGCGCGCAGCAGGCCCTCGCGGGTCTGCAGCACGGCGAGGGTGTGCTCGAAGGTGGCTATGTAGCGCACCAGGTCGCCGGAGTTCGCGGCCTCGTAGAACCAGGCGGCGAGGCCCTCCGGGTCGGTCTCGGGGAGAGTGTGGCCGACCTCCGCCGCGAGTTCGACGAGGGTCGCGGGGCGCAGACCGCCGTCGAGGTGGTCGTGCAGGACGGCCTTGGGCAGGCGGCGGATGGTGTCGGCGTCGATACGGGGCTCGGTCATGCGTGTCGTTCCTCGGCAGGTGGTGCGGTGGGCGGGGTGGGGCGGGGTGGCCGGGTGCCTCAGTCGGCGGCCGGGCCGGCTGCGGGCTGGAGGAGGTCCCAGCGGTTTCCGTACAGGTCCTCGAAGACGGCGACCGAGCCGTACGGCTCGTGGCGCGGCTCCTCCAGGAACCTGACGCCCGCGGCCCGCATCCGGGCGTGGTCGCGGGCGAAGTCGTCGGTGTGCAGGAAGAAGCCCACGCGCCCGCCGGTCTGGTCGCCGACCCGGTCGCGCTGCGCCTCGTCCTTGGCCCTCGCGAGCAGCAGTCCGCCGCCCTGTCCCTCGCTCCCCGGCTCGACCACGACCCACCGGCTGCCGTCGGGCCGCGGGGTGTCCTCGACGAGCCGGAAGCCGAGCGCCTCGGTGTAGAAGCGGATCGCCTCGTCGTAGTCGGCGACCACGAGGGTGACCAGGGCTATGCGTCTCATCAAGGCCTCTCGGGCGGTGCGCGGTCGTGCGGGGAAAGTCCGAGGTTCGCTCGGGGTTCCCGGGAGGTTATACGTAACACTCATGGAACGGCAACTGGCATTTCCTCGGCCGGGCACGACGGAGGCCCCCTGCGGGGCAGGGGGCCTCGACGTCACTGCTCTGCGGTGTTCGGCTCAGGCCTCCGGGGACGCCTTCCGCAGGGTGGCGATGCAGGTGCTGAGTGCCTGCTGGAGTTCCTCCAGTCGCTGGAGCATGTCGTCCTCGTAGATGGCGTCGAGGTCGACGGCGTCGTCGAGGGTCAGTTCCTCGAAGACCTTCGTCGCCTTCTGGAGGCTGCTGTAGAACTTCGTACGGCGTTCCTGGACCCGCAGTTCGGGGTCGGCCTCCACGGTCTGGACGACGAGTTCCTTCACCGTGTCGTACGCCTCGGTGGCCCACTCGCCGGTGTCCTCGTAGTCGTCCAGCTCGTCGATGAGGGACAGGTGGCGCTCGGCCTCGGCGCGCAGTTCGGCGGGGGCGTCGATCACCTGCCCGGCCGGGGTCTTGACCTGCCCGTTCTCGACGATCTGGCGGACGTATCCGATACGGCTGGCCGCCTGCGTCTCGGACGCGACGGCCTTCTTCAGCTCGTCGGTGCGGGCGATGTCACGGGCCAGTTCCGTCTGGAGGGAGGTGTCCTCCTTGAGCCGGTCGAGGAGCGCGCTGCGGGCCGCCTGTGCGGTGGAGGGGTCGGCGAGGATCGCGGCACGCAGTGCGGTGGGGTTCTCGGCGACCTCCAGGGCCTTGGTCGGGCGGATGCCCTCGGCCTCGGCGGCCGCCGCGATGGCGGTGCCACGGTCGGAGGTCGCGCTGTTTCGGGAGGAGTAGTACGACAGCCACACGTCCGCGTCCGGCAGCTCGACCTCCTCGCCCGGGGCCAGCGCCTCGAACTGCGGGACCATGCCGTCGTCGGCCGCCTTGTCCCACGCCTTGTAGTACCGCATGACGCGCTCCGGCGAGCACCCGGCCAGCAGCGCGAACTCCTTCGCGGACACCTTCGGCGTCTCTCCGGCCGCCTCCCCGCCGGGCCGCACACTGCGCGCCACCTTCAGCGCGAACGCCCAGCCGCCGGTGCGCGCGTACACGCCGAACTCCCGGGCGTCGCGCTCGACCTGCTCGTCGACGGCGCCCATGGGGGCGAGGTCCGGGGCGGTACCGTCCGCGGCCTCGTCACCGTCGGCCGCGGGCCGCTCGCCGTCGGGCGTCTCCGTGGCCGCCTCGGCCGTCCCGGTCCGCTGGACCGTATCGTCGCCGGACGTGCCCGGCTCGACCCAGTACCCGTCGTCCTGCGCGGGCACGGTCGCCGTCGACGCGGTGACGTGGGTCTCGTCGGCGGGGGTCTCGTCGGCGGACGGAACGACCGGTTCGGAGTGGGCGGTGGCTACGCTCACGGATGACTCTCCCGGGTGGTGACGAACGACAGGGGCAGAACAGGCAGCCTATATGAACCTGTTGATGATGCTTTGCCCACGACGGTATGCCCGGGTGTGCGTCGGGACCCGGGACGCTGGACCCGGTGCACCGCGTCCAGCGGTCCACCTCGTCCTCGGTCAGCCGGACAGCCTCGGCGGCGATGTTCTCGGCGAGGTGCCGGGGTTCGACGGCGGAGATGCGCGGCCCAACTGCCGCGGGTTCTGCTCGACTTGACGGCGCAGTTGGTCGGTGCGGGCGACCGTGCCCCACTCCCCCGAGTACGCGCGGTGCGGTCCGGCCCTGGTGACGATGACGAGGTCGTTCGAGTACGGGCCGCCGAGCGCGCTGTCGATCAGTTCGTCGGCGGGGCGCAGGGAGGAGAAACAGAAGGCGGCGGTGTCGATGTGGTCGATGTGGTGGACCCCCGGCTCGACCGCGCGGCGCGGGACGGCGATGGATCGCTCGCGGTCGCCCGGTGTGCCGAGGCGGACGGCGGCGCTTCCCGTGAGCCGCATCGCGCCGAAGCCGAGGCGGTCGACGGGCAGGTCACCGAGGGTCCAAGTGTCGGCCGCGGTCGCGGTGAGCGTCTCCGAGTCCACCGACGCAGTCTCGCATGTGCCGGGCGCGGGACAGGCCCGCCCGGCTTCTGCTCGCCCACCTGACCGGCTGGCTCCACGCACCCCGCGCCGTCGCGAGCGCCCGGTCGCCGCAGCTGCGCAACTGGCTCCGGGACAGCTTCGCCCGCTCCCCGCCACCCGCGATCAGCGCGTTGACCGGTGCCATCGGGTCACCTCCGACGGTCCGCGCCACCAACGCCCCGACCACCAGCGGGAGCAGGGCGACCGCGAGAGCCGAACCGGTGGCGGTGGCCTTGGCGGTGACGTTGCGGAGAGGACGGGGTTGCGGGGTGTTCGTGGTCATGACACCAGTCCAGCAGGATCCGGCCGACGGGACACCGGACGACATACTCAGTCGCCCTGCCCGAGATACTCATCGCGGGCCGGGCACCAACGCCTCAGGGCTCTGAGGTCTCGGATTCGAGCGAGGCCCGCGTCACCTTGCCGTAGACACCCGACTCGTCCGCCAGGACGACCCGAGTGACCTGGTAGAGGCGGACCGCGCTCTCGACCTCACGGTCGTAGTCGCCGTCGATGTCACCGTTGTAGAAGCCGGTCTCTCGCAGGCGGAGCTGGAGTTCGGTGACCTCTGGCCCCTTGTCGCCGAAGCCGAGGACGGGGTCCTGCGGGCCCGACTGGGTCGGCCCGGGGACCGCCGTGCCGGTGGCGCCGCTGTTGGACGGGGTCCTGGTCGGGCTGTCGGTGCCGGTCGGGGTGGCCCGGCTCTCGCTCGGGGTCGCGCCCGGTGAGGTGGCGGGAGTCCCGGACGGCTGCGCCGAGGAAGCCGTACCGGACGGGGCCGCCGAGGACGCGTCATCGTCGGAAGTCCGCTCGGGGAGCGCCCCACGCACATCGTCGGGCAGGGCGCCGTCCCGCGAGGGTGCCTGGTACGAGAAGAGCGCGACGATCAGTCCTCCCGCCACCAGGACAACCGCGGCGGCTCCCGCGGCCAACGCCATACGGCGGCGCCGCCGCTGATCTTCCTGGGCGCTGCCGGCGGGAGGGTGCTCGTCGAGGAGGGAGGGCGCTGTGTCGTGCCGCCCGACGGGGGGCGCAGGCGCACCGCCGTCCCCCAACGGGCTTGTCCGCTCCGCGACTTCGGAGTCCTGTGCGCCCTCGGCCGGTTCGTCCGCGTGCGGGTCGGCCGGGTCGGCCGCCTCGTCCGTGCGCTCGGCCTCGTCGCCGACCTTCACGAAGGGTCGTATGCGTACCGGGTCGAAGTCCTCGGCGGCCGCGGCCTGCACCATGCGGGATTCGAGATGGGCGTCCGACGCGTCCCGGCCGCAGGAACAGGCCGGGGTGCCGTCCGTCGCCCGGGGCGTACCGCATTGCGGGCAGACAGGGCCTGTCGGTTCAGTCACGCGTGGTCTCTCTCCGAGCGGGCTTCAAAGTTTAAGCAGATCTCCTGCACAGAATCGCCAAGATTTGCTTGAATCTCGAACCAGGATGTTCGCGGAACGTCGAAAAGCGGCCATCTCAAACTCCCCTCGCGCAGGGCGAGTTCGGGCTCGCCATGTCATCGCGTGACGGGACTGGCGCGCGGCCCGAGGTTGGTGTGTCATGCCTCTGACAACAGCTCCGTGTGTGGCAGTGGAAGGAAATCCCGTGAGCCTGACCCGTCCCCGTGCCCTCTGCGCGGTCGCCGCGCTCGCCCTGGGCATGCCCGTCGTGTTCTCGGGCCCTGCCACCGCGGCGGTCCCCACGTACGCGGTGTATCTGCAGAACTTCGCCACCGGCCTCAACGCGGCCGACAGCGGCGGTACGGTCGCCGCGCACAACCCCAAGGGCAACGAGGACCACCAGCAGTGGACGCCGGTCGCCGTCAACGGCGGCCACGAGTTGCGGAACACCGACAAGTCCGGGACCTGTCTCGGGCGCAGCGGAACCTCGGCGGTGACGGCGTCCTGCGGCGCGGACGGCACCACGTGGACGATCACCGCCGCCACGGACAGCACCTACACCATCGCCGTCCCGGGAACCTCGCAGTACCTGACGGGCGTGTCCTCCGACTCCTCGGCCGTGCAGATCGGGGGCAGTGGCAGCCTCGCCCGCTGGTATCTCACCCCGGTCACCTACGCCACCACGGCCATGCCGTCCACCGACACCCGCACCCTCGACCAGGTCACCTTCCTCACCTCGCACAACGCCTTCGCCAACGGCGTCGACGGCAACTTCGCCTCGTTCCCCGTCAGCCTCTTCCCCAACCAGTCACGGGGCGTCGGCCAGCAACTCACGGACGGCGTAAGGGGGTTCATGCTCGACACCTACGCCGTGTCGGGGAAGGCCGTGCTGTGCCACAACAGCTGTGACGGGGTCAGCGGGCCGGTTCCGCTCGCCACCGACCTCCAGCGCATGGTCGACTTCCTCAAGGCGCATCCGGGCGAGTTCGCCACGGTCTTCCTGGAGGACTACGTCGCCTCCGACGTACTGAGGTCGTCCCTGGCCTCCGTCAGCGGTCTGTCCGACGTGCTGTACCGGCCCGACCAGGAGGGCGTGGCAACGAAGGGCTGGCCGACGATGGCGGACCTCGCCGCCCGGGGCAGGCAACTGCTGATCTTCAGTGACCGTACGCGCGCGAGCGACGTATCGGCCGGTTACGTCACCCGTGACACCTTCGGTGTGATGTACCAGCGTGAGTGGACCGTGGAGAACTACTGGTCCATGGGCGGCGGGCTCGGCGGCTCCGACTGGTCCTGCTACAGCCGCTGGGGCACGAGCAGGCCGCTGACCACGGACTCGGCCGCCTTCCGTCCGCTGTTCGTGATGAACCACTTCCGCGACTACACGGTCGGCGGGACGGCCGAGACGGACAACGGCAAGCTCGTCAACCGCGCACAGAACTTCTGCACACCGGCCGCCCGCAAGAAGCCCAACTACCTCGCCGTGGACCGCTACGACCTGGGCTCCCCCTCGCCGCTCACGACCGTGGGGAACCTCAACACGTACGTCCTCACACCCGGCCAGTAGCGACAGCGACGCGCCGCCGACAGGGCAAGGGGCCCGGCCGTGCGCCGGGCCCCTGACCTTCGACCTCAAGTCAGGTGCATGACAGCACATGCTTCAGGTCATCGGCGTCAGCAATACAGGTTGGCGCCCGTGGCGATCCCGAGGATCTGCGCGAACCGCCGATAGGCGTCCACCCGGCTCTGCACCTGCGCGGGATTCTTGCCGTCGCACTCCAGCGAGCCGTTGATGCTGCGGATGGTGTGCCCGAAACCCGCGCTGTTGACCATGGCGTTGTGGCCGGTCATGGTCCCGGGGCCGGTCTGGGTGTTCCAGTACCACAGGGCGGTCTTCCAGGCGACGGCCGCGTCGTTCTGCACCAGCCAGGGATTGCCCAGCAGGTTCAGGCCGAGCGCGTCGCCGGCCGCCTTGTAGTTGAAGTTCCAGCTGAGCTGGATCGGGCCGCGCCCGTAGTAGGCCGCCTGTCCGGCCGGGCAGCCGTACGGCCTGCTCCAGTCGCAGTAGGTGGGGTAGTTGGCGGTGTTCTGCTCGACGACGTGGACGAGTCCGCCGGTCTCGTGGTTGACGTTGGCGAGGAAGGCGGCCGCCTCCTGCTTCTTCACGGTGTCACTGCCGGTGGTCGCGAAGGCCGGGAAGGCGCTCATGGCCGCCCGCAGCCCGCTGTACGTGTAGAACGAGTTGCGGCTCGGGAACATCTGGTTGAACTGCGCCTCGCTCACGACGAACCCGGAAGGGTTGGTGGGGCCGCCGTCGCAGGCGTACGGCTCCCAGTACCAGGTGCTGATCGTGGGGTCGTACCCCGGATTGTCGTGCTCGGCGATGTACGCCTTGCCGTCGGTGTAGCGCACGATGTCGCCGGTGACGTAGGACCTGCCCGCCACCCAGCTCGCGTAGCTCGAACAGGGTGCGGCGGACGCGCTCTGGGCGGGCAGCAGCACAGGGGTGGAACCGCCGATGACCAGCGCGGTCAGCACGGCGGAGATACGGCGCCTCGACACGGGATCAACTCCTTCGTGGAGCACGGCCGCACCCGGGCGGGGCAGGAAGGGCGTGACGGAACCCGACCCCGCGCGCACGCGCCGGCGGAGCCGGTCACGGCGTGGGGGCGGCCGTGGTGGGGGGTGTCGAGCACACTCAACCGCGTTGGTCTGTACCAGTCAAGGGTGTAGACCAGTCAACCGGCAGGGCACCGGGGGGCGTTCGGGCGGCGGACACCGGGGAGGCGCGGCCGAACCCGCGCCTCGGCCGCCGGCCGGTCGCCGTGCGTCAGCTCTCGGGGCTGCCGAGCCAGTAGCCGAAGCCGCGGCGGGTGTGGATCAGCGTGGGACCCTCTTGGTCGACCTTGCGCCTGAGGCGGGCGACGAGTTTCTCGATCGCGCCGTGCGCCCGGAAGTCGCCCCAGACATGTCGGCTGATCTGTTCCTTCGACAGCACCCGTTCCGCGTTCTCCAGCAGCTGGCTCAGGAGCCGGTACTCGGCGGGGGTGAGACCGAGTGGCCTGGAGCCGCGCCGGGCCTGGTACGCGGCGCCGTCCAGGACGAGGTCGCCGTAGCAGGGCGTTCCGTCGAGGCGCTCGGGGCTCCGGGTGCGCAGCAGAGCCCGGGCCCGGTCGAGAACCTCGGCGATCCTGACGGGCTTCACGACGTAGTCCTCGACTCCGGGCTCAAGGAAGGGGACGAGGTCGATGAGGGTCTCGCACGTCGTCAGGTAGAGCACCGGCGGATGGTCCGGCGGCGCGACACGGCGGCTCCGCACGAAGCACTCCAGGTCGGGCGGCGTGGCGTCACAGACCACCAGGTCGAACCGCCGACGTGTCAGCCGCATCATGCCCGCGGTGCCACTGACGGCCGTCTCGACCCGGCAGCCCGCCAACTCCATGATGCCGGCGAGGAGTTCGGTGATGTCGGGATCGTCGGCGACGACCAGGACGGACCGCCCGCCGCCAGGCGGCGACGCCAACTTCTCCATGAGCCTTCTGCGCATGACGAGGCCAATCGGGTCGGGCCTGCGCGTCGTGCTCACGACGGCGGAGGGAGGGATCGAGGGGACGGCACCGAGGGGCGTCGACCTCGGTCGACAGCGTGGAAGGACGCGGCCCTCCCCCGTCAGCCTGCGGGGCGGGTGTCGATGGCCGACTCGCCGTGGGCGACGAAGTCGTCGACCAGCCGATTGAAGAGATCGGCAAGTCGCCGCAGGTCTTCGCGCGACCAGTCGTCGAGAGCCGTCTCGATGCCGCGTCGGCCGACTTCCCTGATGCGGCCGAAGGCGGCCAGACCGGCCTCGGTGATCTGGATGCGCTGCGCACGGCGGTCGTCCGGATCCGGGATGCGGATCACATAGCCGGCGTTCTCCAACTGCCGCAGCTGCCGTGTGACGTGGGAGGCCTCCACGGAGAGCCGGACCGCCAGGACTCCGGGGCGTATCGGCTCGCTCTCGGCGATGTGCCGCAGGATCGCCACGGAGGCGCGGTCCACCGACAGTCCGGTCTCGGCCATCAGTCGCTCATGCTGGCGGCTTCGGCCGGTCAGATACGAGATGCGGGTCAGCAGCCGCTCGATCTGGATCACGTTCGGGGGTACGGCGGCCACCGCCGCAGGGGGCTGTGCGGGCATGCGACCACCGTAGCAGCAACTTGCCTAAGTTAAGCAATATCCAAGGCGCGAACTCGGCCCGTCACCGATCCCGCCAGCGCCGCCGATATCGCCGCCGATCCATGCCCCGCCGGTTGCCGATCTATTAATTTGCCTGAGTCAATCAATATGGCGTACGGTTGCCTGAGTCAAGCATCCCCACCGGTATGTGCCACGGAGGCTTTTGCATGTCCGACGCCCCAGCCCGCCCCGCCGAAGCGGGAGTTCCCGCCCCGCCGAGGTCGAACGCCGTGGTGGCGGTGCTCGCCTTCGCCGGGATCGTGGTCTCGCTGATGCAGACCCTGATCATCCCGATCGTCCCGGAGCTGCCTCGGCTGCTCGACGCGCCCGCCTCCGACACCGCATGGGCGGTGACCGCCACGCTGCTCGCCGCCGCCGTGGCGACGCCGGTCGTCGGCCGCCTGGGTGACATGTTCGGCAAGCGGCGGATGCTGCTGGTCAGCATCGTCATGCTGGTGACGGGCTCCATCGTGTGCGCGCTCAGCGACGCACTGGTCCCGATGATCGTCGGCCGGGCTCTGCAGGGTCTGTCGGCCGCGGTCGTCCCGCTGGGCATCAGCATCATGCGGGACGAGCTGCCCGCCGAACGGCTCGCCGGATCGACCGCCCTGATGAGCGCCTCCCTGGGGGTGGGCGCCGCCCTCGGTCTGCCCGCCGCCGCGCTGATCGCCGACAACTTCGACTGGCACACGCTGTTCTGGGCCTCCGCCTCGATGGGCGCCGTCGCCTTCGCACTCGTCCTCACGCTGGTGCCCGAGTCCGAGGTCCGCACCGGCGGCCGCTTCGACCTCGTCGGCGGTGCGGGCATCGCGGCCGGTCTGGTGTCGCTGCTGCTCGCGATCTCCAAGGGCGCCGACTGGGGCTGGACGAGCGGCACGACCCTCGGTCTGTTCGCCGCCGGGATCGTCGTCCTGCCTGCCTGGGCCTGGTACGAGCTGCGCGCCGACGAGCCGCTGGTCGACCTGCGCACCACGGCCCGGCCCCATGTGCTGTTCACCAACCTGGCCTCCATCGCGCTCGGCATCTCGATGTTCGCGATGTCCCTGGTCCTGCCGCAACTGCTCCAGCTGCCCGAGCAGACCGGTTACGGCCTCGGCAAGTCGCTGCTCACCGCCGGTCTGGTCATGGCCCCGTCCGGTCTGGTGATGATGGCACTGGCCCCGGTCTCCGCCGCCGTCACCAAGGCCAAGGGCCCGAAGATCACGCTGATGATCGGCGCGCTGATCGTGGCCACCGGCTACGGGCTCAACATCGTCCTGATGTCCCAGGTCTGGCACCTCGTCCTGGTGTCCTGTGTGATCGGTGCCGGTATCGGCTTCACCTACGGGGCGATGCCCGCCCTCATCATGGGTGCCGTGCCGCCGTCCGAGACGGGTGCCGCGAACAGTCTCAACACGCTGATGCGGTCCATCGGTACGTCGGTGGCCAGCGCGATCGCCGGTGTCGTCCTGGCCCAGATGACCGTGGACCTCGGCGGGTACGCCCTCCCCTCGGAGAACGGCTTCAAGGTCGTGATGGCCATCGGCGCCGGTGCAGCGCTGCTCGCCTTCACGCTCGCCTCCTTCATCCCGCGCCGCCGGTCCGCCACCGCTGCGGCGGCGGCCTCGGGCGAGGACCAGACCGAGCGCCTGGAGGCCGGCACCAAGTCATGACGGCGACGCCCGAGGCACGGCCGAGGCGCGACCGGGGCGCCACCGGGGCGCGGGGGACGGTACGGCCGTCGTCCGCGCCCTGCGCCGTTCTCGGGCAGGACGGGGTGGACGACGCGGAGATGATGTGATCTTTTCGGTCGTGGGAGATGTGATCTTCCGGTCCCGGTGCGGGGAGAATCTCCCCATGACCACGTCACCGCACCCCCTCGTCGTCCAGGCGCGCCGTCTCGCGGCCGAGGTGCTCGCGCCCCAGGCCGAGCGCGTCGACCAGGAGGGAGTGCCCGCCGAGAGCATCGAGGCGATCAAGCGGTCGGGGCTGCTCGGGGTGAGCGCCCCGGTGGCGTACGGCGGCTCCGGCGCGCCCGGGGCGGTGGCGCGGGAGACCGCCGAGATCCTGGCCGGCGCGTGCTGTGCCACGTGGTTCGTGCAGACCCAGCACCACACACCCGTGCTGACCCTCGCCAAGAGCGAACTCCCCGCCCGCGAGCGGCTGTTGGCGAAGCTGGCCACGGGCGAGCTGTTGTCCGGGGTGGCGTACGCGCATCTGCGCAGATACCCGGAAGTGCCCGTGCGGGCCGTGCCGAAGCGGGGCGGCTGGAGCTTCCACGGGACGGTTCCCTGGTACACGGGATGGGGGCTCAACGACGTGATGCTGCTGGCCGGGGTGACGGACGCGGACGAGGTGCTGTTCGCCTTCGCCGAGGCCAGGCAGCAGTCCGGGCTGAAGGCGTCGGTACCGATGCGGCTCGCGGCACTCACGGCCGCCCGGACCGTGTCGCTGCACCTCGACGGGTTGTGGGTGCCCGACGACGCCGTGGCGCTGCACACGCCGTACGAGAGTTGGGCCGCGGGCGACCGGCCCAAGCCCACGAACGCCTCACCGGCGGTGTTCGGGGTCGCCGAGTCGGCGCTCTCGCTGCTGGACCAAGGAGATCCGACGACGAAGGCGCTGCGCCACCGCCTGGACAAGGTGCGGCGGCAGGCGTACGCGCTGGCCGATCATCCGGCGCCGCACGAGCACATGGAGGAGCGCCTGGCGATGAAGACGAAGGCGTTCGACCTGATGCGCTCGGCCACGACGGCCGCGATCGTGGCCGGGGGCGGGCGGTCCCTGGACGTGGAGAACCGGGCGCAGCGGCTCGCGCGCGAGGCGATGTTCCTGCTGGTGCAGGGCCAGACGCCCGAGGTGCGCCGGGCACACCTCAGGTCGCTGTCGGCCGCGTACTGACGCCGGTCGGGGGGCGGCGGCCCTGGCGCCGCTCCTTCCCCACTGAGATCCTTCAGAAGGGCCTTAGGTCTTGGTACTCCAGGGGAGTTCCGCCGGTGCGGTGTCTTCGCCCGACCGAGTGCAGGTGTTCAGGGGCTGTCGCCGGACCAGTCCCAGCGGGCCGGGTCGCCCGGGCGCGGATCGTACAGCGCCCGCCCGCCGGGGCCGAACTGTCCGAGCTCGGTCTGGAGGGAGACGCCCGTGTCGATCCCGTCCTGCGTCCAGCCGGTGATGTCGAACAACAGGCCGTCCAGCGGGCCGCCGACCAGTTCGGCGTAGGTACGGCCGGGCCGTGGGCCGGGGTGGGGGTCGTCCGCGTCGTGGCCGTAGACCCGGCCGCGCAGCAGCTGCTCATCGTCGCTGTCCATGCCGTCCAGCCTCCCAGCCGCCACCGACAACGAGGGCTTGCCCAGGAACTCCTGGGCAAGCCCCGGACCCGGCAGCGCTCCCCGCTCTGGTACGCGCGTCGGACTCCGATCTCGGCGCCGCGCTGCGCAGCACGGCAGAGCGGCTGGAGGCCCGGCGCACGCTCACTCACTCACTCACGGCCGCGAACGAGGAGGACCTCCGGGCGGCCGTGCCCGTCGGGCCTCGCCCGCCCTTCAGGGCCGCTTGCGGCTCGACGAATCGCAACTGGACGCCATGGCAGCGCAGCTGCGCACGCCGGGTTCGACGAGCAGCACGGAGAAACGGACCAGCGGCAACGCCGGCACCCCGCCCCGTGCCGACTCGACAGGCACCCCCGGCCCCGTCCGTCGGCGATTCCCGCCTGGCTCACTCCCACGCGGGAGGAAGCCTCCTCATGTTTTCGGATAACGGAACGGACACATGGGCCGATCGACGTCCCAACGGAAACCGAGCCTTGCGCACACTGCCAAGTTCCTGGGAGTACGACCGGTGTGAGCGGGAGGGGTCATGTGTGTGTTCTGCGGCGAGCCCTCAAGGGGTCAGCGTCAGGCAGGCGTTGTGGCCGCCGAAGCCGAACGCGTTCACGAGGACGGCGCCGACCGGGCCACGGCGGGCGTACCCGGCCACGATGTCCAGCTCGACTTCGGGATCCTGCGCGTCGAGGTTGACGGTCGGTGGGACGGCACGGTCGCGCAGCGCGAGGACGGCCGCCAGCGCGCCGAGTGCCCCGGCCGCGCCGAACAGATGCCCGGTCATGGACTTGGTCGCAGTGACGGCGGGATGGGTGCCGACCGCCCTGGCGATCGCGCGTGCCTCGGTGAGATCGCCGTGGGGTGTGGAGGTGGCGTGGGCCAGGACGAGGCCGACGTCCCCGGCTGCGAGTCCGGCGTCGGCGAGCGCGAGGCGTATGGCACGGCTCTGGCCGTCGGGATGTCCCGCCGTCAGGTGGTGGGCGTCGGAGGTGATGCCGGACCCGGTCAGCCGGGCGTGCACCCGGGCCCCGCGGGCGGCGGCGAACTCGGCCCGCTCCAGGACCAGCACGGCGGAACCCTCGCCGATCACGAAGCCGTCCCGGTCCCGGTCGAAGGGCCGGGACGCCAGCTGGGGAGCGTCGTTGCGGGTGGAGTGCGCCGTCGCCTGCGCGAATCCGGCGAGCGGCAGGGGATGCAGACAGGCCTCGGCGCCGCCCGCCACCACGATGTCGGCGCGGCCGAGCCGGATCAGGTCCATGGCCTGGGCGACCGCCTCCGCACCGGACGCACAGGCACTCACCGGTGTGTGGGCACCGCCCCTCGCCCCCAGCTCCAGGCTGACGGCGGCTGCCGGGCCGTTGGCCATCAGCATGGTCACGGCCCGTGGGGAGACCCGCCGGGCTCCGGAGCGCTCCAGGACGTCGTCCTGACCGAGCAGGGTCAGCACACCACCGGTGCCGGTGCCGATCACCACCGCCAGTCGGCAGGGATCGACCTCGGGCCGGCCCGCGTGCGCCCAGGCCTCCCGGGCCGCGACCAGCGCGACCTGCTCGCACCGGTCCAGCCTGCGCGCCTGAACCCGATCGAGTACGGCGGTCGGCTCGACCCGCAGCCGGGCCGCGATCCGCACCGGCAGTTGCTCGGCCCACTCCTCCTCGATCCGGGCGACCCCCGACTCACCGGCCAGAAGGGCGGCCCAGGTGCTCGGTACGTCCCCGCCCAAGGGCGTGGTGGCACCGAGCCCGGTCACGGCGATGTTCATCCGACGGTTCTCCTTGGGGTGTGCGGTGGATCGGGTCGCCGGGGCGGGTCGGGGTGATGCAGTACCGCTCAGAGCGGTGGACGTGGTGTGGGCGCCGGCAGGCCCATCAGGCGGCCGCGCACCACCGCGGCGACCACACGGGGATCGAACAGACAACTCGGCGCGGCCATCAGGTGGTACACACGGTCCAGCGCCCGCTGGGCCCGGACGTCGCCGTGGGCAGCGAGCCGGTCCACCTCTCCGGACCAGCGGCCGAACAGCCCCGCCAGCCCACGGGGGCGGCGGTCGCGTTCGCGATGGCCCAGGTCCTCGCCCGTGGCGATCTCCCAGGGGAGATCCGCGGCGCGGGCGAACCGCCGCAGCAGGCGACGCTCCCAGCCGGGCCCGGTCCCCTCGGCCAGCGCATCCCGCAGCAGCAGCGCCTGTTGGGCGGCCACGGTGATGCCCTGCCCGTAAACCGGGTTGAACGCGCACAGGCTGTCGCCCGTCACCAGCAACCCGGCGGGCCAGTGCGGCAGGCGCTCGTAGTGATGGCGCATGTTGCCGGTGCGCCGGTGCACGGCGGGTTCGGTCAGGGGACGGGCTCTGGCGGTGAAGTCCGCGAGCGCGGGATCACGCAGCCGGCTCAGGAACCCGGCGAACTCCTCCGGATCCCGGGGCGGCCTGTGCTCGCCGGCACCCACCGCCGCCACCAGCCAGCGACCCCCTTCCACCGGCAGGGCCACACCGCCCGCAGGCAGCTCACGCGTGGGCAGTACGACTATGCCCGCTGCCCGGCCGAGCACATCGGGGGGCGCGTGGTAGACGCGCCCGGCATAGCCGAACCGCGCGTCGACCGCCGAGGTGGACACCTCGCCGCAGCCCAGGAGAGCCAGCCAGCGAGGGAGTCGGGAGCTGCGTCCGGATGCGTCCACCACGAGGTCCGTGCTCACAGCCGGACCGTCGGCGCGCTCGACCAGCCAGCCGCTCCCGGAGGGCGAGCGGGCCAGGCCGCGCACGCGGGCGCCGGTCAGCAGACTCACGCCGGGAAGAGCGGTGACCCGCTCCCTGACCACGTGTTCCACCAAGGGCCGGGTCGCCGAGACCAGTTCGAAGGCGGGTGTACCGAACGGGGCCCAACCCCGCTCGCCGAGCCATGCCAGGTCGCCCGTGTCCAGCGGCACGCCGCCGGCCGCGACCAGCTGCGCCCGCAGGCCGGGCAGCAACTCCTCGATGGCGCACAGCCCGCGGTGCAGCAGCACATGCGGCTGGCGTCCCTGGGGCACGCCGGGGCGTGGGGCGGGTGCCTCGCCGCTTTCCCCGAGATCCTGTTCGAGAACGATCACGGTCCGCCCGGCCTTCGCGAGCGCGCCGGCCGTCAGCAGCCCGGCCATCCCGGCCCCGATGACGACGGTGCGGCCCGTGTTCATGACGAGGCCCGTGACGTGCGCACGAGACGGAAGAGGAGGTGGCGCAGCCGCTGCAGCCACGGAAGAGGCACATGACGCCACAGGAGCGCACCGCCGGACAGGGGGACGCGTCCGCGAATCACCGCGCCGTAGTCGAGTGACGCAGGGTGCGGAAAATAACCGGGCTTGCAGGCGACGATCTCTTTGAAACCCTTGTTGTAGTAGTAGCGAAGCTGTGGATCCCGGGGCAGGCCATGCCGCCTTTCGCGCATGTACACCTCGGCCGTGGAGCTCGGATTCGCTTGCTTCCACGCCCGGAATCCCGGCATGGGCGAGCCGAGATATATGTCCCGCCATCCCTGATTCAGTGCATAGGGCCAGAAGAACTCGAAAATTGCTGTCACCGAGTCGGCGTCCACACTGGTCAAACTGATTCCGAACAATGAATGAACGGTGTCTTCGGACAGCTCCTCCACGCGTGCACAGTCGGCCCAGTCGGCCGCCGAGCACACCCGGTCTCCGCTGATCGGCTTCATGAAGAGCGAGGCCAGTGCCACGCCGCTGGACGAATCGAACACACCAATGCTGAGCTGCGGATACATCCGTATGCGAGCCTCCAGATCGGCACCTGTGGCTGCCTGATGGCGATCCCACTTCGTCCGTTCCAGCGCCAGCAGAGCCTCGACGTCTTTCGGCTCCAGGAAGCGAGTTTCAAAGGGCATGGCACATTCTCCGACGGCTTGTCTCTTCGGTTGACGGAATCATCACCGCCGACCGATCGTTCGGGGAAGGGGTAAAGGCATGTCATTGGATTCCGTGCACCAGTTGTTCATGCCGGATTCACCTTGGAAAACCTTCATTCACCGAGACTGCGAGCTGAATGTGACGACCGTTACCTTCTTTCACAGGGCCGTGAATTTCGGGTATGGTCCGAGCGTTCCACACCCTCACCGCCCCGGGAATTCGCATGACCGCTGGACCCACGTCCGACATACGAGTGCTCATGGACCGGAACCCGTCGTGGAGAAAGCCCTGAACCGCCATCCGGCGGGCGCCAAGGAGTGGTTCCCGCACCAGTACGTGGGAGCCGGGGCCGCGGCCACGAGGGCCCGCCCGCCGGAGCGGCCTGGCGACCTGGCGGCCTGGCGGCCTGGAGCGATCCACACTGCCGGACGTACGCACCTCACTGGTCGTCAATCCGATGGCCTCAGCCGTGACCTCCTTCCGAATGCCCGGCCACGGCATGGACGGCTTCACCCGCAAGTCCGCCCAGATCACCCAGATCACGTCCTCGAACGCCCCGCCGGGGGCCCGGACAGCGAACGCGCCCGCGAGGAACTGGCCTCCTACCTCACCGGATGCACGAGCGGAGAACGGCGAGCCCGATGACGTACCACGTGAACTTCCAACCGCTGCCGCCCGCGGAAGGCGACCCGGCCGCACATCTGCGCCGCCGGACCCCCGCCGTCTTCCGTGGACTCGCCGCCGACTGGCCGGCCGTCGGCTCCTGGGCCTTCCCCCGCATCGCCACCCTCGGCCCGGCCCTGCCGGTACGGCTCGTTCGGGGCAACCGGGAGACCACCCGCACGGAGTTCATCCACTCGGACCTGGGAACGTACCTGCACCAGTTGTCCGAACCCCCTGCGGCGAACGGCGAACCCCTCTACCTCAAGGAGTTCGACCTGCTCAAGGCGTTCCCCGAGTTGCGTACCGAGCTGGGAGAGCTGCCCTTCCTGTCCGGTGGCGGCGTCGCCTCCCGGAGCGCGTGGATCGGGCCCGCCGGGGCCCGCACCGGACTCCACCAGGATCTACTGGACAACTGCGCCGTCCAGATCACCGGCACCAAACGCTTCCTCCTGGCCCGGCCCGGCACCGTCGAACGAGCCGGAGCACTGTCCGCCAAGTACGACGCCTGGGCGCGGCTGTCCCGCGTGGGCATCGAGGAACTGGCCGTCGGCGGGCGGGCGGTGGCCGACGGGCATCTCTTCGTCGTGGACCTGGAACCGGGCGACGTGCTCCACGTGCCTGCCCGCTGGTGGCACGAGGTGGTGAATCTCAGCGCGGGCATCCTCCTCAGCGGTTTCTACGGCTCCCGGGCCCATGTCGCGCGTGTCTGGGCCCAGGTTCAGCTGCGCGAAATGCTGCATCGCGCCCGGTTGCTCGGCTCCGAGGGCTGCACCTGTCATCCGGCTCGGTGAGGCGAGGCGGGGCGAGAAGTCTTTCGGCCGCTCAGTAGGCAACCGGAGTGTTCCGCCATGCCCGACAGGTCGACCGCCGTCTCAGCGCAGCCTCCGCGACCACTCCCCCGGCTCCAGAGGCGTCCGGTCGCTTACGCCCGTTTCCTCCTTCGGAACGCGGGGATTGCTGAGGGTCTCGGTGCCCAGGCGCATTCCTGGCTGTGGCGGCCGGTCGACGGTGGGCCACGAGTTCGACGCACCCCGAATGCGAGGTGATCACCGGCTTCCCCGGTCTCGCCGATCTCTCCGGGGCAGGCGTCCTGGCCCAGATCGGCGACGGTGGTGGCCGGTTGCGCAGACGCCCGGCCGACCTCGGGCAGCGGGTCCAGGACTGGTACACCAAGCCCACGGAATCCCGCGTCGCACACGACGAAGAACACGGCGGCGGGGTTCCTGCCGGCATGCTTCCGGGCCGGATGGCGGATCCGTCCCGATCGCCCTGGCTCGTTGTGGCTGGAGGCAACGCCGCGGACCTTCTCGACGGAGCCCCGGCCCAACGCCGTCCGGGAGCCCTCACAGAAACGTCGCCCTGCCAGGACCCTCCTCGGCGAAGCTGCGCATCCCCCGCTCGCGGTCCTCGGTCGCGAACAGGCCCGCGAACCAGTTCCGTTCGATGGTGAGACCGGTGTCGATGTCGGTCTCCCGGCCCTGGTCGATCGACTCCTTGGCGGCCCGCAGGGCGAGCGCGGGGCCCTTGGCCAGCTGTGCGGCCCAGGCGTGTGCCCTCTCGTACACCTCGGCGGCGGGAACCACGAGGTCGACCAGGCCGATCCGAAGGGCCTCGTCAGCCTTGACCATCCGGCCGGTGAAGACGAGGTCCTTGGCCTTGGAGGGGCCCACGAGCCGGGACAGGCGCTGGGTGCCGCCCGCGCCGGGGATCAGACCGAGCAGGATCTCGGGCTGGCCGAGCCTGGCGTCGTCCGCGGCGATCCGGTAGTCGGCGCACAGGGCCAGCTCGCATCCGCCGCCGAGCGCGTAACCGGTGACGGCGGCGACCACCGGCTTCGGGATGCGGGCGATGCCGGTGAACGCTTCCTGGAGCGGGCGCGAGCGCCTGACCATCTCCGCGTGGTCGAGGAGCTCCATCTCCTTGATGTCCGCGCCGGCCGCGAACACCTTCTCGCCGCCGTACACGATCACCGCCCGGATGTCGTCGCGGTCCGTCACCTCTGCGGCCAGCTCGCGGAGCCGGTCCTGGGTGGCGATGTCGAGGGCGTTCATCGGGGGGCGGTCGAGGCGGATCGTGCCGACGCCTTCGGCGACTTCCAGATGCACGGACATGGGCTTCCTCAGCTGTCGAAGTCGACGGTCAGCGTCTCGGAGACGGGGAAGGTCTGGCAGGTCAGCACATAGCCGGCGTCGACCTCGGCGGCTTCGAGGGCGAAGTTGCGGCGCATGTCGGCCTCGCCGTCGGTGACGAGGGCGCGGCAGGTGCCGCACACGCCGCCCTTGCAGGCGAAGGGCAGGTCGGGGCGCATCTTCTGGGCGCCGTCCAGCACCGTGGCCGCGCGGGGCAGCGCGGCGGTGGTGGACCGGCCGTCAAGGGTGATGGTGACCTGGCTGACCGGGCCCTCGGCGACGGCATCCTCGTGCCGCGCCTCCCGCACCGGCGCGTCGTCCGCGAAGAACAGTTCCCGGTGGACAGAGTCCTCGGGTACCCCCAGGTCGGCCAGGACCTGTTGGGCGTCGCGGACCATGCCGTGGGGTCCGCACAGCCACCAGTGGTCCGCGGTGGTGACATCGACCAGCGCGTCGATGAGCGCGGACAGGCGCTCGGCGTCCAGGCGGCCGGAGAGCACTTCGGCCTCGCGGGGCTCGCGGGAGAGGACGTGGGCAAGCTGGAAGCGGGCCGGGTGGAGATCCTTCAGGTCGGCGAGTTCGTCGGCGAACATGACCGAGTGGGTGCGGCGGTTGCCGTAGAACAGGGTGACCCGCGAGCGGTCGTCGGCGGCGAGGACCGACTCGGCGATGGACAGCATGGGGGTGATGCCGGACCCCGCGGCGATGAGGACGTGGTGCCCTGGTGCGGTGAGGTCGGGGGTGAAGGCGCCCGTCGGAGGCATCACCTCCAGGGTGTCGCCGGGCCGTACGTCGTGGACCAGCCAGGAGGAGAACAGGCCGCCGGAGACTTCGCGCACCCCGATGCGCGGCCGTGCGCCCACCGGGGAGCAGATCGAGTAGGAACGCCGCTCGTCCCGCCCGTCGACCTCGCGGCGCAGGGTGAGCGACTGGCCCGGGGTGAAGTCGAACTCCTCGGCCAGGTCGGCGGGGATGTCGAAGCCGAGGGCGACCGCGTCCTCGCACAGCCGCTGCACGGCGGCCACGCGCAGGTGGTGGAAGGCCGGGCGGCGCCGCCGCACGAGCGTGGAGCCGGCGGTGCCGGATGGCTGCAGATCCTCCATCAGATCTCCTTGACGTACTCGAAGGGTTCGCGGCAGGCGCGGCAGCGCCACAGCGCCTTGCAGGAGGTGGCACCGAAGCGGGAGGTCTCCTCCGTGTCGGCCGAACCGCACAAGGGGCACGGCACCGCCGTGCGGGTGGGGTACAGCGTCAGCGTCAGCGGCACCGGGCCGGGCGTGGGTCGCGGCGCCGGTCCGGGAGGGGCGATGCCGTGCTCGGCGAGTGTGCGGCGACCGTTCGGCGTGATCCAGTCCGTGGTCCAGGGCGGATCGAGAACCGTGCGCACCCGGACGTGCTCGTATCCGGCGGTGGTGAGGCGCGCGGCCACTTCGGCGCGCATCTCGGCCATGGCCGGGCAGCCGGAGTAGGTCGGGGTGAGGCTGACGACGACCGTCCCGTCCTCACCGACCTCGACGTCCCGCAGCACGCCGAGGTCGGCCAGGGTGAGCATGGGCAGTTCGGGGTCCGGCACGCGCTCGGCGATGTGCCGGGCGCGGCGCACGTCCGTCAGTACGGTCACCATGTCGCCTCCGGGTGGGCGCGGGCCACGCTCTGCAGCTCGGTCAGCAGGGGAGCGAGGTGCTCGGTGTGCTCGCCGTCGCGGCCGGCGCCGGGCAGCGGCCGGTACACCGGCAGGGGCACTCCGGCCGCCTCCGTGACCTGCTTCAGTACCGCCCCGACCTCGTCCCGGACGTCGTACGCGGTGAACAGCTCGTCCAGGTACGGCGCGACCTGGTCCCACGCGTCCCGCATCCGGCGATGGGACTCGGCGGTGCCGTCGCCGAGGCGGACGACCCACTCGGCGGCGTACTGCCGGTGATACGCAAGCTCCTTGACGCCCTTGGCGGCGATCGCGGCGAGCACCGGGTCGTCGGAGGCGGCGAGCCGCTCGAAGTGAGCGAGCCTCCATGCGGAGAGCACCAGCAGGCGTGCGACGGAGAACGCGAAGTCGCCATTGGGGAGTTCGGCGAGGCGTACGTTGCGGAAGTCGTCGGCGTCGCGGAAGTAGGCGTAGGCGTCCTCGTCGCATCCGGTGCCGTCGACCTGGCCGGCGCGGGAGTACAGCAGGCGGGCCTGGCCGAGCAGGTCGAGTCCGATGTTCGCCAGGGCCACCTCCTCCTCCAGCTCCGGGGCTCGGGTGGTCCACTCGGCCAGGCGTTGCGCCAGGACGAGGGCGTCGTCGGCCAACGCGACGCAGACAGCGGCCAGTTCGCCGGCGTCGATGCCGTTGGGCACCGCGCCGTCCACTCCGTGCAGTGGGTCCTCGAAGCCGGTGCCGTAGGCCCAGCGTGTGTCGTCCTCATGTCCCTCGGCGAGGGTCAGGTAGACGTGGTCGTCACTCATGCCCTGCTCCTCAGATGTGCGGGACATCGTCGGGGATGTCGTAGAAGGTCGGGTGGCGGTACACCTTGTCGGCGCTGGGCGCGAAGAAGGGGTCCTTCTCGTCACGGGTGGAGGCCGCGATGTGCTCGCTGCGCACCACCCAGATCGAGACGCCCTCGTTGCGGCGGGTGTACAGGTCACGGGCGTGGGTGAGCGCCATCCGGTCGTCGGCGGCGTGCAGCGAGCCCACGTGGACATGGTTGAGCCCGCGCTTGCCGCGCACGAACACCTCGTACAGCGGCCAGTCCTGCTTCTCGGCGGTCATGCCACCGCTCCCTTCTCCTTACGGGCCGCCTGCTTGGCGGCGTGGACGGTGGCCGCCTCCCTGACCCAGGCGCCCTCCTCGTGTGCGGCCCGGCGCCGGGCGACACGCCCGGCGTTGCGGGGCCCGTCACCGGTGATCACGCGCTTCAGTTCGTCCCAGTCGGGGGTGCCGAAGTCGTGGTGGCCGCGCTGTTCGTTCCAGCGCAGGTCCGGGTCGGGCAGGGTGACGCCGAGCTTCTCGGCCTGTGGGACGGTCATGTCGACGAAACGCTGGCGCAGTTCGTCGTTGCTGTGCCGCTTGATCTTCCAGGCCATGGACTGCGCCGAGTTGGGCGAGGCGTCGTCGGGCGGGCCGAACATCATCAGCGACGGCCACCACCAGCGGTCCACCGCGTCCTGGACCATCGCCCGCTGCTCGTCGGTGCCGCGCATCATCGTCATCAGCAGCTCGAAGCCCTGCCGCTGATGGAAGGATTCCTCCTTGCAGATCCGCACCATCGCCCGCGCGTACGGCCCGTAGGACGACCTGCACAGCGGCACCTGGTTGCAGATCGCGGCGCCGTCCACGAACCAGCCGATCACGCCGACGTCGGCGAAGCTCGGCGTCGGGTAGTTGAAGATCGACGAGTACTTCTGGCGGCCCTCGATCAGCCGCTCGGTGAGGTCCGCGCGGTCGGCGCCGAGGGTCTCGGCGGCCGAGTACAGGTACAGCCCGTGACCGGCCTCGTCCTGGACCTTGGCGAAGAGGATCGCCTTGCGGCGCAGCGAAGGCGCCTTGGTGATCCACTCGCCCTCCGGCTGCATGCCGATGATCTCCGAGTGCGCGTGCTGCGCGATCTGCCGGATCAACGTCTTGCGGTAGCCGTCCGGCATCCAGTCGCGCGGCTCGATCCGCTGGTCCCGCGCGATCGTCGCCTCGAAGTGCTCCTGCAACTCCGACCCTGCGCAACCCGCCGCCGACGCGTCGACGTGTGTCGCGGCCATGTGCCCCACCTTCCCGACCGACCGTTCGTTCGGCAGATATCATGCTGAGTTCTTCGTGTTCTGGCAAGTTCGGTAGCCGGTTCAGTGTCCGGTGAAGGACGGCTGCCGGCCGTCGAGGAAGGCCCGTACGACCGCTCGGTGGTCCTCGGTCCCGCCCAGCCGCTCCTAGGCCGCCGCCTCGCGTTCCAGCACTACAGGCAGGCCGCCCCGTCGGTCCGCAGCAGCGCCTTGACCTCGGCGTACGCGGCGGTGGGACCGGCGGCGAGTCGCTTGGCGAGGGCCAGGCCCTCCGCGGCGGCACCGCCGTCCGGCGCGACGCTGTGGACGAGGCCCACTGCTGCGCCGCTTCGGCGTCGAAGCGGTCGCCGAGGAGCATCAGGGCGGCGACTCGTGACCCACCGACCGCCTGGGCCAGAGCCCCGCTCAGACCGCTGTCGGCGGCCAGGCCGAGCCCGGTGAACGCGGTCGAGAACCGGGCGCCGGCTCCCGCGACCCGCAGGTCGGCACAGAGCGCGAGCCCCAGCCCCGCGCCGACCGCAGGCGCCCTCGACGGCCGCCAGCACAGGCTGCCGCAGCGCGTGCGGTTCCTCCGACCAGCGGGTTGTGCTCGTCTCGCACGATGGCGAAGGCGGAGGCGGGTGCGGCCTCCAGGACTCGCGCGTGCTCCTGAGGTCCTGCCGCCCCCAGGACCACCTCGTCCACGGCCTCGGCCGGGATCCCCGCGCGGCGGACGGTTTCACCGACCACGAGGGCGGCCAGGCCGTCGGGACGCACGGCGGCCAGGGTCACCACGTTCGGGCGTCGAAGCCCGCCTCGGCCAGCACTTCGCGGGCGATGCGCACGGTGATCGCGAGCGGCAAGACGGCACCCGGGTGCGGCTTGACGACGACCCGGATTGCCGGTGACCAGGAGGCGGACAGGCCCGGATAGCCGTTCCAGGTGGGGAAGGTGTCGCAGGCGATCAGCAGCGCCACCCCGCGCCCGACGGGCGTGAACTTCTTGTCGATCACCAGCGGCCCGCCCTTGCCCCGCGGCTTGCTCCAGCGAGCCGCGTCCGGACGCCTCTCCTGCTCGGCCCAGGCGTAGGCGACCGCCCCCAGACCGCGGTCCTGGGTGTGCGGGCCGCCCGCCTGGAAGGCCATCACAAAGGCCTGGCCGGTGGTGTGCTCGACGGCGTGCGCGTGCGCGATCTCGGAGCTCGCCGCGTTGAGACGACCGAGGATCTCCGCGGCCACCCCCGCACGGGTGTCGGCCTCGGCGTCGCGCCACGGACCGGTGGCGGCCGTCGCGGCGGCCAGCGCCTCCTCCGGGGCGACCCGGAGGTAGGTCACGCCCAGCGGGAAGCCGTACGGGGACTCCTCGGTCGCCGGTAGCGCGCCGTGCCCCGGATGGCCGGGGAGGGCAAAGTGGCCTCCCCGGAAGTGGCCTCCCAGTGCCTCCCGGAAGGCGGCTTCTCCGCTCTTGGCGGCGCCCTCGCCGTACACCGACCTACTGGGCGACTCGGGGTACGGCGTCCAGTGGTCCCGGCCGGCGGTGGCGGCTACCGCCTGTTCGAGCAGAGCACGGTGGCGGGCGAGGAAGTCCGGACGGTCAGGGAGCTTCTGGGGCATGCGTCCACCTCTTGACAGGCAGCGGTGCGGCTGGATTACTAGGCCGTGCCGCACGCTAACCGAATGTTCGGTCGGGAGATAAGGTGGCGGAAATCGTGACACGGACCACGCAGCTGAGTCCTGTTGAGGAGATGTTCGCCGCGGACGAGGCCTCCCGAGGGCTGGGCATCGAGCTGCTGGAGCACGGCCGGGGAACCGCCGTGCTCCGCATGACCGTGACCCCGGCGATGGTGAACGGACACGGGATCGCCCATGGCGGCCATGTGTTCCTGCTCGCCGACACCGCCTTCGCCTGCGCCTGCAACAGCCACGGACCGGTGACCGTCGCGGCGGGCGCCGACATCACCTTCGTCGCACCGGCGTACGAGGGCGACGTGCTCGTGGCGACCGCCGACGAGCGCACCCGTTTCGGCCGCAGCGGCATCTACGACGTGAGCGTCCGGCGCGGCGAAGAGGTGATCGCCGAGTTCCGCGGACGCAGCCGCAACATCACCGGCTCGACCATGAACTCGACCGGGGACACGACGGCGCACAGTACGCCGAGCACGACCACGAAGGAGTCGCGATGAGCAGCGAGGCGACGGCCATGGCGCCCGCCGCATCCCGCCTGGGGGAACCACTCCCCCACGACCTCCTGGACGACGGCGAGCGCCTGTCGCGGGAACAGCTGAGAGAACTCCAGCTCGACCGTCTGCGATCGACGCTGCGGCACGCGTACGACAACGTCGAGCTGTACCGGAAGAAGTTCGACGAGGCCGGGGTGAGGCCCGACGACTGCCGGTCGCCGGAGGACCTGGACCGGTTCCCCTTCACCACCAAGGCCGACCTGCGCGAGACCTACCCCTTCGGCATGTTCGCCGTGCCGATGGCGGACGTGCGGCGCGTCCACGCCTCCAGCGGCACCACCGGCCGCCCCACGGTAGTGGGCTACACCGACAACGACCTCTCCATGTGGGCGGACATGGTCGCCCGTTCGATCCGTGCCGCCGGCGGCCGCGCCGGCCACAAGGTGCACATCTCCTACGGCTACGGCCTGTTCACCGGCGGACTTGGCGCGCACTACGGAGCCGAGCGCGCCGGATGCACGGTGATCCCGGCCTCCGGCGGCGTGACGGCCCGCCAGGTGCAGATCATCCAGGACTTCGAGCCCGAGATCATCATGGTCACCCCCTCCTACATGCTCACCCTGCTAGACGAGTTCGAGAAGCAGGGCATCGACCCACGCACCACCTCCCTGAAGGTCGGCATCTTCGGCGCCGAGCCGTGGACCGAGGAGATGCGCCGCGAGATCGAGGAGCGCCTGGACATCCACGCCGTCGACATATACGGCCTGTCCGAGGTGATCGGCCCCGGCGTCGCCCAGGAGTGCGTGGAGACCAAGGACGGCCTGCACGTGTGGGAGGACCACTTCTACCCCGAAGTCGTCGACCCGCTCACCGACGAGGTCCTGACCGAGGGCGAGCAGGGCGAGCTGGTCTTCACCTCCCTCACCAAGGAGGCCCTGCCGATCATCCGCTACCGCACCCGCGATCTGACCCGGCTGCTCCCCGGCACCGCCCGGCCCGCCTTCCGCCGTATCGAGAAGATCACCGGCCGATGCGACGACATGATCATCCTCCGTGGGGTCAACGTCTTCCCCAGCCAGATCGAGGAGATCGTGCTGCGCACCCCTGGAGTCGCCCCGCACTTCCAGATCCAGCTCACCGAGCGCGGCCGCATGGATCACATGGTCGTGCGTGTCGAGGCCCGCCCCGGCACCGGCCCTGAACAGCGCGAGGCCGCCGCCAAGGCGATCGGCCAGGGCGTCAAGGACGGCGTGGGTGTCACCGTCGAGGTGGCGGTCGTCGATCCAGAGACCCTGGAGCGCTCAGTCGGCAAACTCCGTCGCGTCAAGGACCTCCGGCAGGCGTGACAGCTGATCTTGTGAGAATGTCCGGGTGAGTAGAACGTCTGTACAAAGCCCTGTCGGCCGTCGTGACCGGCCCGGTTACGACCGCGAATCCGTACTGGAGGTGGCTGTCGCCGTCTTCAACGAGCGCGGCTACGACGGCACGGGCATGGAGGAGCCGGCCGGACGCCTCGGCCTGAGCAAGTCGAGCGTCCATCACCATGTCTCCGGCAAGGGTGAACGGCTCGAGCTCGCCGTCGGCCGCGCGCTGGACGCCCTCTTCTCCGTGCTCGACGGGGTGGACGGGGCTGGAGCCCCGGGCACCACGGCGACCGTCCGGCTGGAGCACGTCGTGCACCGCGGCATCGAGGTGCTCGTCGCCGAGCCGCCGTACGTCACCCTGCTGCTGCGGGTGCGGGGCGACAACGCGGTGGAGCGGCGGGCGCTGGAGCGGCGCCGCGAGTTCGACCACCGCGTGGGGCCGAGCCGGTCGCCCGTGCGGCCTTCGAGGGCGGTGTCCGCGCCTGCGTCCATCCGTATCTCGCGGCCCGGCTGCTGTTCGGCACCGTCAACTCGCTCATCGAGTGGTACCGGCCGGAGGGTGGACAGCCGGTCACAGCTTTGGTGGACGCTGTGACGGCGTTTCTCTTCGACGGACTGCGTGACCGGGCGCGATGCGGTAGAGGCAGGAGGCGGCTCGCGGCCACCGCTCTCGTCGCCCCTGAGTGGGCCGGGGCCTCGACGCGCGACAGGGCCGCGGTAACCGCCGCAGCCGTGCACCAGGTCCGCTCCCACCTCGAGCACGGCCACACCGCACCGCGCCTCCTCCGATGACGACCGCACAGACTTCCAGGGCGTCCTGGTCGAAAGGCCCAGGGCGCCCGCCGAGTAGGACATCGATGGATGGGAACACAATGGTGCCGGCGTTGGACGAGACGGCAACGATGCTGGTCGGCAGGGCTGCCGAACTGGAACGATTCGACTCGGTGATCGGCCGAGTGGGGCAGGACGACGCTCCCGCCGTGATCGACGTCGCCGGAGACGCCGGCATGGGCAAGAGCCGACTGCTCAGCGAGCTCTGTGCGCGGGCGCGGCAGCGTGGGCTGACCGTGCTGCGCGGCAAGGCCACCGAATACGAGCAGCACACCCCGTTCCAGGCGTTCACCGACGCGTTTGTCGACGTCGATCCTTCCTTTCTCGCCTCGGACACCTTGCCCGAGGCTGCGGCACCGGTGCTGTACGGCGCCGGCGGAGTGCAGGACGCGGCACAGGGCACGGGCAACCGCGACCGCTTCGGCCTCTACCGAGCCGTCGCGGACGTACTGACCAGGCTCGGGGAGCGGAGCGGGCTGGCGATGGTGCTGGACGACCTGCACTGGGCGGATCCCGCGTCCCTGGAGCTGCTGGACCACATGATCCGACACCCTGTACGCGGGCGGGTGCTTCTGGTTCTGGCCCGCCGCGAACGGCAGACGCCGCCCCGCCTCGACGCCGCCCTCATGCGCGGCGTCGACAGCGGAGCCGTGCTGCGCACGACGCTGCGACCGCTGCCCGAACAGGAGTCGATCGAGGCACTGGCCCCGGATCTGCGACCGCGTGACGCCAAGGAGATCTACGAGGCCAGCGAGGGCAACCCGCTCTACCTCCGCTGCCTCCTGCACGCCCACCGGCACGGCGCACGGCGGCGCGGCACCCTCGTCCGGGGCCACAACGACACCGTGACCGGGGTGCCGAGCGGACTCGCCTCCCTACTCCTGGAGGAACTGACCTCGCTGACCGTGGCACAGCGCCATACCATCCAGGCGGTGGCGGTCCTCGGCGACCATGCCACGCCCGCCATGGTGAGCCTGACGACCGGGACCCCCACGGCGGCAGAACTCGACGACTGCGTCGGTGCGCTGGCGCGGCGCGATCTGCTGCGCATGGGATCCGACGGCCGCTGGACCCTGCGCCACCCGCTGCTGCGGGCGTTGGTCTACGAGCACACCCCCGCACCCCGCCGCGCCGAGATCCACCGCACCGCCGCGGACGAACTGGCCCGGACCGGCGCCTCCGCCGCCGAACGCGCCCACCACGTGGAGAGGTCGCTGGTGGAATGGGACCCCGCGTCGGCCGCCGTACTGAGCGAGGCGGCCGCCCGGTTCGCCCACACGGCACCCGCCACGGCCGCCCACCTGCTGGATGTCGTCCTCCGGCTCATGCCGGACACGCCCACATACTCCAGGCGGCGCGGCGAGCTGACACTGGCCCGCGCCAGAGCGCTCGGTGTGGGCGGCAGCCTGCGGGAGAGCCGTGATCTGCTATACACGCTGATCAGCGGGCCCGGGCAGGACGACGCATCGCTGCGCGGGGATGCGACAGCGCTGTGCGCCATGATGGAACGCCACCTCGGACACTCCCCGGAAGCGATCGCCCTGCTCCAGCGAGAACTGGTCCGCACTCCCGGTCCCGAGCCCCGCCAGGCGGTCTCCCTGGGACTCGCCCTGGGCATGGCCGCCCTGAACACCGTCTCCTACCCCGACGTACGAGACGACATCGCGAGAACGCTCGCTGTGGCCCGCTCCCACGGCGATCTCATGGGAGAGATGGCGGCCCTGGCGCTGGGGGCGCTGGGAGAGGCCTACGAAGGACAGGCCGCGGCGGCCCGCCGGTTCACCGATGCCGCCGCCGGGCTCGTGGACGGTCTGACCGATCCCACCTTCACGGAAGCGTCCGAGTCGCTGGTGTGGCTGGCCTGGGCGGAAGCCCTCCTCGAACGCTACGCCGACGCTGAACGCCACGCCGACCGCGGGCTGGACATCGCCCGCCGCAGCGGCCAGGTCCACGTCCTGCCCCACCTGCTGAGCGCCAAGGCCTTCGTACACCTCACCACCTGTCGGCTGCCGTCCGCCCTGGAGTCGGCCGAGGAGGCGGAATCCGTCGCACGAGCCATAGGCAGCAGCGATCTCCTGGCCTTCACGCTGTGCTTCAAGGCGCTGATCCTCCTCCTGCACAGCCCCCTGGGAGACACCGGAGCCCTGAGGACGGCGCAGGAGGCCGTGGCCGCGGCCGGCGGAAGCAGACACTGGTGGGCCTCGCTGGCCAGATGCGTGCTCGGCCACACGGCCCTCGTGAGCGGTGACCCGCACCGGGCACAGAACGCCATCCTGACAGCGGGCGGTCCCGAACTGCTGGACCTGCAGCCCTCGATCCGCCCCGGCCAGCTGGAAACCCTCGTCAACACCGCCCTCGCAGTCGGCAACACCGATCAGGCGGCGCGCTGGGCTGCACGGGCCCTCGCGGAGGCCGAACGGATGGGTCTGCGCGGTCAGCTGGGGGCGGCACTGCGCGCCGAAGCGGCGCTCGCCCAGCATCGGGGCGACACCCGCGCGGCCGCCCGCCTCTTCGAGCGCGCCGCGCAGGCGTACGCACCCTCCGGTGCGACGCTCTGGGAGGCGTACTCCATGCTCCTGGCTACTCCCCAGGCACAGGCCGCGGGCGACGCCCCGCGCGCCGCCGCGATGTGGGAGCGGGCCCGCCGTCTCGCCGACGACGGCGGCGCACGTCTGCTGTCCGACCTGGCCGCGGTCGTGCGGCCACAAGACGTGGAAGCCTCGCGTAGGCCGACGGAACTGGACCGACTCACCGAAAAACCAACACGCACGGAAGAACCCCTGCGCACACCGACAGAGCTCGACCAACTGACCAAACGGGAAAGGGAGATAACCGAACTCGTCGCGCAAGGGCTGAGCAACCAGGCCATCGCGACGAAGTTGTACATCAGCTGCCGCACGGTCGAGAGCCACCTGTCGGCCATCTACCGCAAGACCGAATTGCCTTCCCGTTCAGCACTGGCGAGCCTCGCGACACGCGCCGCCCTCGACCGACGGTCCGAACCAACCCCGAACCACCGCTCGTTGGAACGAAACGACCGCTGAGCATGAACTTGCTGGCCGGTTTGGCCGGGGTGGGGTGGGGTCCTGCTCGCTTTCCACCTAGCAGTTCCACCTCGCAGTTCCACCCACCGTCGGCCATCTGCTGGCCAAGGGGTCGCTCGACGACCCGCGCGACGTCCATGCCGAAGTAGGCTCCGAGCGCCAGGGACCGGCCGTTGACGCACGACTCCACCTCCCCGGAGAAGAACAGCTCGCCGTTGTGCTCCCACTGGACGTTCTCGCGCACCAGACCGACGACGTGGCGCGCCGCCAACAAAATCCCCGCGTGTTGTCCGTTGCCGCAAGTCAGGCGACCTCGACCGGCTGAAGAGTGACCGGGTGGCCGAGTTGGTTGAGCCGGCTCACCAGCCGTCGGGTCTGCCTGGCACGGCCGGCGCTCTGAGGAAATGAATGGAGGGTGCCAGGGCGACCAGGGCTCGCTCCTTGCCGCGGCCGACGGCTTGCGCGCCGTCCGGGTCGGCCTCTGGGATCAGCCGGTCGACATGGCCCTGCGGCTCCGGCCCGGCCGCAGTCATGCCCGCTGCCCCGCGGACCAAATACGTAGCGGATTACGTGTTTTCCCCGATGGCCCGCTCTCGCCGATGCGGCACCCTCGGATCACAGACCGTGACCGTCGGGAGGACGAAGTGCGCAACGCGTGGATCTGGTTCGCGCTGCTGCTGGGCATCGCCCAAATTCTGTACTACACCCACAACGGCTTTCCCTGAACGGCCCACCGGCACGCCGCGAGGTGGCCTGAGCGCCGGCCCACGAGGCATCTGGGCTGCGGCTCCGGCAATTCGACGCCGCGACAACTGAGTATCGTGCTTCGCGTGCGGCGCAGCCTGCCCTGTGGCACCGGAGCCGTTGCATGACCACCGGCGTCATGCAGGACATCCCCGAGGAGACACCACTCGTGAACATGGGACAACCGCTCGAGTTCCAAGCCTCATGCGGACACTTGCTGGCGGTGCCGAGCTACCGGGTGGGTCAGGACGTGCGCTGCCCCCACTGCCACCGGGTGGTTCCCGTGCCACCGCCGGAGGTGCCGTACGCCTCTGCTGTCCCTGTGCCCGCCGGTGCCCCGGAACCGGCCGCTTTGAATGTCCTTTACGCCATACTCCTGCTGGGCGGCCTGGCAGGGGCCGCCCTCATCTACCTGGTGCTGTTCAACGAACTGTCGGAGTCTCAGCTGGTCACCTACACGCCGCTGTGGTTCTTTCCCGTGGTGTTCGGCCTGTACGGATTCGTCTCGCAGCGGCTGCTGCGCCTTCTCGCGGCAGGCCGGGCAAGAACACTCAGTGAGGCTGCCCACATGTCCATCGGCGTAGGAGGTTTCTGGGCCGCCTTGGCCATGTTTCCGTTCCTGGTACTGAAGTGGCGCAGCTCCCTGCTTGTCTCCATGGTCGCGGCGCTGTTCTGGGCAGTGCTGCTCTGGCTCTTCTTCGCGCTGGTCTTCCCGGTCCTCTGAGTACAAGGTGGCGCCAGGGTCTCGCCCGCGCTGCGGGCCGCGTCCAGGCAGTCCCCCGGCCGTGGCCAGTCCTGCTTCGAGCAGGAAGACGGCGACACTGTGGGCGTAGCCCAACTGGGTAATGGCGAGGGAGGAGTCGAAGTCGGCCGGAACGGCCCAGAACGTACCGTCATCGCCGTGCTCGGCCGCGGCCAACAGGCCGTCGGCACACCCCCCATTACCTTCTTCGTGGCTCCGCAACGGGGCCTCCGGCCTTCGGGTCCGGCATGACTTCCCCTCCCGTGTTGTTGATGATCCGGGGGGGTGGTGTCACCGGGCCCGGAGGCATCGACGGACCGCTGATGTGGGGCTTGAGCACCGGCTTCACCCCGGCCGGAAGAGCTCTCCGTAACATGGATGTGGCAGCTCGTTGCCGTGGCAGGCCGGACGAGCCTGAGCGCAGGGGCCTGCACGTGATCGACACCGGCGGCATCGACGTCTTCCTCGGCCTGGACGTCGGCAAGGGCGAACACGATCGCCAAGCTGGAGATGATCGTCGGACGCGACGACGACCCGGCCGGCGAGGCCACCAGGGTCACCAACCTGCTCCATGGCCCGCTGACCCACATCCATCCGTCCCCGGAGCGGGTGCTCCGAGGAACTCCCGGAGGCCCACCCTCTTTCCAAAGTCCTGACGTCCATGCCGGGAATCGGCGTCAGGACCGGAGCACGGATCCTCATCGAGGTCGGCGACGGCACCACCTTCCCCACCACCCACCACCTCGCCGCCCACACCGGCCTCACCCCCGCGACCCGCAGTTCAGGCTCGTCGATCCACGGCGAACAGCCATCCAGGCGAGGAAACAAGCAGCTCAAGAGCGCTTCCGTCCCTCCGCGTTCACCGCCCTCAGCGACCCGGCATCGCGGGCCCAGTACGACAAGAAGATCACCCAAGGCAAGCACCACACCCAAGCCCTGCTGTGCCCCGCCCGCCGCCGGGCCGACGTCCTCTTCGCCATGCCCCACGACGGAATCTTCCACGAACCCCAGGCACCCGGAGCGGGCTGAAGGCAACCAGACCCGTCTGCGAGCGAAACCCCTACATCTTGTGAACCTCCACGGAGAACCCCTCCGCAAGGACGGAGTCCAGGTGCTCCGCATGCGCACCGAACCATTGGCGAGTGTCGGCGAACGGTGCCGTCAGTTCGACGAGCACGTAATCCTCGGAACCATCAGTCGGCCCACCACAAACGCAGCAACGGAGGCGCTGGCTCACCACGCCCGTCCACTCTCGTCCGCCCCCGCCCACTGCCACCGTCTGATCATCAACATCCATGCGGCACATCGTTCCAGACGCCCTGAAGCAGAACCCATCCACCTTGGCCAAGGAGACAGGGGCACCCCCCCCACGCACGGTCCCGGAACACCTGCCGTCCGGTCGCCCGCCAGAAGCGCAGCTGGTTTCATCCGGCTCCGGCCACTCCGTGAAGCACGTCCGGTTGCCCAGCGCAGGGGCAGGGCCAAGGCAAGGCGTACGGCCCGCCGGCCGCGAATGTGGCTGACACTCCAGTGGCGCACTACGTGGTTCCACGGATGCAGCTTCAAGGGGCGATAGGCCAGCGTCAGCCAGGTACCGGGGGTTTGCGGTGCACGAGTCCGCGGGCCCGGCGAACCTCTCTGCGACCATCTGGGAGGAGAGCCAGAGATGAGCGACAACCAGCCGGCCCCATGCGGCGGGCAACTCCAGCAGGCCGAGGCACCGCAGGGGGTTCCGCCGCAGACCCCAGCGCCGGGCGGCGGCAAGAGAAAGGCCGGCATCTTCATCGGCTCAATCGCGGTGCTCGCCGTCATCGGTATGGGTGTGTTCTTCACCATCGGTGGATCGGGCGACTCGCACATCGCCGATGACGGGGCGCACAAACTGTCGGCGCCCCGGACGATCCTCGACGGGAGGTACAAGAGGGTCAGCGCCCAGAGCGACTCGCTGACGGAGAATGAGATCAAGGAATTCGAGTCGTGGGGGGTCCATGACCCCAGGGACGTCACTGCCGTCTACACCACGGAATCGGGCATCACCACGATCGCCGTGACGGTCTCGGGCTTCTACGGCACCATCGACGATCCGGAGAGGGCCGTCGACGCGATGTACGCCAAGCTGAAGGCGCAGTCGGAGAAGGATTCCGGCCACGGCAAACTCGTAGGCAGCCTGAAGGAGTTCAAGCCATCCGACTTCGAGAACGGCATCATGAAATGCCAGCAGACCGAGACCATCGACGTGGTGACAAAGACATACGCGTTCTGCATCTGGGGTGACCACAGCACGCTCAGCTATGTCACGTCGTACGACCCGGTCTCGCTCGGCGCCGTCTCTTGGAACTCCATGTCGCTGGAGGACGCCGCCGATCTGACCGCCAAAGTCCGCAAAGATGTGCGAGTCAGGGCCTGATTGGGCACCGCCGTATCGGGCCGCACCGCGCACCTCGGCAGAACCCGACCCACATGGCCGTCACCGAGGCAGGGCACCGAATCCGCATGGTCGCGTGGTCGCGTGGTCGCGTGGACTACGCGGTTTCACGGATGTCACTTCAAGAGGCGATCTGCCAAGGTCAGCAGGGTACGGGGGTTGCGGTGCACGAGTCCGCGGGCCCACCGAACCCCTCTGCGGCGCACCGGTGTTGCGGACGATCGCCTCGAAACGGTGGTTGCCCCAGAAGAGTTCGCGCACCGCGAGCAGCGCCCACTTCTCGCCCACCACGTGGAGCCCAGCGGCGGCGGAACAGGGGCGTCGGAACAGGGGCGACCGCGCAATGCGACCACATCATGACCGCCCATGCGGACAGGGTTGGCATTTCAAACTCGCCAGGCTACGTTGCCGCTCGTGATAGTTGGAGATTCAAACTCACTAGCTTTCGGGCGGGCCACCGTCTGGATCGTCTCGGTCGGCGTCTTCGTAGTGAACCTGGACCTGTTCATCGTAAATGTGGCGGTCCCCGCCCTCAGCAGCTCCTTCGACGGTACCTCGCTCGCCTCGCTGTCCTGGGTACTCAACGCCTACGCGATCATCTTCGCCGCGCTGCTCGTCGTGGCCGGCCGGCTCGCCGACCGGTACGGACACCGCCGCGGCTTCCTCCTCGGACTCGCGCTCTTCACCGCTGCCTCCGCACTCTGCGCCGTCGCCCCCGGTGCCGGCTGGCTGATCGCCGCCCGGGCGCTGCAGGCCGCCGGAGCCGCCGCCCTCATGCCGACATCGCTCGCGCTGCTGCTCGACAACACCCCGCCCGAACGCCGCCCCCGGGCCATCCGGGGATGGGCGGCCATCGGCGGTGTAGCGGCCGGTCTGGGGCCTGTGGCCGGTGGACTGCTCGTCGAGGCCGACTGGCGCTGGGTGTTCCTCGTCAATGTGCCGGTCGGCCTGGCCGGTCTGGTAGCCGGAGCGCGGCTGCTGCCCGACCCCCGCCCGGACCGCGAAGGACCGCTGCCGGACCTCGTGGGGGCTGCCCTGCTCACCCTCGGGATCGGCGCGCTGGCTCTCGGTCTGGTCAAGGCCGATGCCTGGGGCTGGAGTTCGCCCGGTGTCGTCGGCGCACTCGCCGCCGTGGTCGTTCTCGGCGCGGCCTTCTGGCTGCGGTCGGCGCGCCACGCCGCGCCGGTCGTCGAACTGCCTCTGCTGCGCATCCCTGCCTTCACCGCCGCCACCGTCGCGGCGCTGCTCTTCACCGTTGCCTTTGCCGCGATGCTGCTCACCTCCGTGCTGTGGTGCCAGCAGGTCTGGAACTACTCGGCGATCCAGACGGGCCTGGCGATCGCACCGGGACCGCTGGTCGTACCCGTGCTCGCCATGACCCTGGGACCGGTCGTGCAGCGATTTGGCGCGGGACGGACGGCCGCACTCGGTTGCCTGCTGTTCGCCGGAGGTCTCGTCTGGTGGGTTCTCGCACTCGGTAGGGATCCGCAGTACTCGACCGCGTTCCTCCCCGGCATGCTGATCACCGGCATCGGAGTGGGCTTCGCCCTGCCGACCCTGGTTGGCGCGGCCGCCGCAGCTCTCCCGCCGCACCGCTTCGCCACCGGGTCGGCCATCACCACGATGGCCCGCCAGACAGGTTCCGTACTGGGCGTCGCGGTCACAGTCACTCTCCTCGGTGAACCCCGCACCGCCCACGCTGTACTTACCGGGTTCCGTCACGGCTGGACAGCGGCTGCGGCGGCCGCCGGGATCGCAGCCTTGGCGGCGCTCGCTCTGCGCCGACCCGCAGCCGCTACGCCTCAGCGCTCAGTGGGAAAGCCGGTCGCGGAGCCCGATAACGGTACGTACGGCGATGGCGCCTCGGGCCACGCCGCCGGTGGATCTACGACCCGGCGGCTGAGGAGGTTTTGAGTTGCCGTTCAGGGTCCTGCAGCGAACGCCCGCCTGAGGCAAGGCGGTCTGTTCGCCGGGGCCTGGCCTGGGGCGCTGTTGATCGCCGTCACGTCCAGCGGATGCTGGGGGTTGGGGGGTGCAGTTCCAGTCGCCGTGGAAGCGGTGCCGGGTGATCGGCAGGGCGGCGATCTCGTCGTCACTGATCTGGATGCCGGTGGGGTACGGGTTGGTGTCGAGTTCGGCGTGCACTGTCAGGCCGGTTTGGCGGCAGTCGCAACGATGCTCTCGACGATGACTCCATGTGTGGTCAGAGGCCTTCCACGCCAGTTCATGGTGATGTGGAGGTGACGTGGGAGAACCGCCTGTGGTGAAGTCGGCCCAGAGCGCGGTCTCGTCTTTCGACCGAGCCCTTTCTCCGGGCCGCTTCCCGCACCCCGGCGTGCCACTCTCGCGGCACCGGGCGCTCCATAAGTCCCGTCCGGCTGTTGATGATTGTCTTCAACCGGCGGTTTGCCAGGGAGAAGGGATGGCTGTCCCTCGGCCGATGCGGGCGCAGGCCGGGGACCGGTAGGGTGCCGTGGCCCCCTACCGGCAGGCCGCCGACCACGGCGACGTACGTTCTGAGCGACTTGGGCACGAGGCGGGTACTCGAAAGGCTTTGGCCGTACGGCCTGGATCCGGACGGTACGCCGACGCCCCGATGGTGATCGCCGTAGCCAAGGTGGGCCACCACCGCCGCACACCGTCGGCCGGAGCACGGGCGCCTCCCGTTCCGGACGTGTGGCGCTGTCCCAGCGGCTGACCACGGCTCTCTCCTCCGTCGTCGCCCTGCGCCTGGTCCCCAGACTGGGCGCGCGTTCACGAAGGCCGACGACTCCCACACGCCCGCCGGGGGCGATGCCGTGGTGGAGGTCGTGGCGGGCACCACCCGGCACACGGTCGTCACCGTGGTACGCCTGCGCTGACCCGCGACAGGTCCATGTGGTCAGACCACGCACGAGCCCAAGCGGGGTGGGATGTGGGTGTCGATCCCGTCCTGCGTACAGCCGGTGATGTCGAACAACAGGCCATCCAGCGGACCGCCGACCAGTTCGGCGTAGGCGCGGCCGGGGCGTGGGCCGGGGTGGGGGTCGTCCGCGTCGTGGCCGTAGACCCGGCCGCGCAGCAGCTGCTCATCGTCGCTGTCCATGCCGTCCAGCCTCCCAGCCGCCACCGACAACGAGGGCTTGCCCAGGAACTCCTGGGCAAGCCCCGGACCGGCTGGGAAGGCTTGGCCGGGTCTGGCACGGAAGCGTCCGAGCCAACCGTCGGCCTTCGACGCGGGCGGCGCCTCCTGCTGCTCCTGGTGCTCGCGCTCGTCCTGTCCGGCCGGGCATGCCGCCTCGATGGCCCGCGTATCCACGCGTCGCACGCACACGCCCATCGCAGGCGCTGACCTGCCGTGGTCGACGCTACGCGCGGCGCGACCTGGCCCGGGGTCAGGGTCAGGGTCAGCGAGCCTGAATTCGTACGCCTGCCCGATTGTGGATCACCTAAAGTACGCGGCATGACGCTGCAACTTGTTCAGGTGAACTTCAAGGCCCGGGACGACTCGGCGCTCGGCCGGTTCTGGGCGGAGGTGCTCGGCTGGGGTCTTTCCAGCGAAGGGCCCGGCGTCACCAACCTGGAACCCGTGGGCTTCGACTGGCCGGACCCGTCCGCCGTCTGCATCGATCTCGTCCGCGTCCCGGACCCGGAGACGGTGAAGTACCGCGTGCACATCGAGCTCGCCACCACCTCCGACGCCCATCAGGCGGAGTTGGTCGCACGTCTGAAGGAGCTCGGGGCGACGCCCGCCGATGTGGGCCCGGGCGACGCGCCGTGGACGGTGATGGCCGACCCGGAAGGCAACGTGTTCAGCGTCCTGGAGCCCCGAGAGCTCTACCGGGACACCGGGCCGATAGCCGCCGTGGTTGTCGACTGCGCCGACCCAAGAACCATGGCCCGGTTCTGGGGCGAAGCAATCGACTGGACCGTCCACGAGCTGACCGACGACCGCGCCCTGCTGCGCTCCGTCAAGGGTGTCGGGCCGTACTTGGAGTTCCGCCGTACGCCCGACGACGAGGTCGTATGGACCCGCGTCCATCTCGACGTGATGTCCGACCCCGTCGAGGATCAGGCGAGGGAGGTCGCCCGGCTCGAGGGCCTCGGCGCGATACGGGCGGACGTGGGTCAGGGTGACGTCTCCTGGGTCGTCCTGGCCGACCCGGCGGGGAACGAGTTCTGCGTCCTCGGCCGGGGCTGACGCGGAAGTCCGTCCGCGCCCTCATGGCGGTGCGCCAGCGCGCGGCGCCGGGCCCCGCCCTCCCCGGCCACCAACTCACGACAGCCTGCCCCACGCATACGGCAGGAAAGCCCTAGAAGTGCGCCCTGTCACTGTTTCTCGGCGGCAGGGCGCACCACAGTTCGCTCCGGTCCGGGCCAGGCCTGGTGCGGGGACTACTGCGGTAGGGGTGCCTCGCCGGATACGGCGATACCTGCCTGGTGGAAGTCGTCCACGGCTGCGGCTGTCGTGTCGGGTGCGACTCCGACGGAGTAGTCCAGGCGTACCCGTGCGCGGAAGCCGGCCTTCACCGCGTCCAGCGCAGTGGCACGAACGCAGTGGTCCGTGGCGATGCCCACCACGTCGACGTCGTCGACCCCGTGGGTGCGCAGCCAGTCCGCGAGGGGGGTTCCTTCTTCGTCGGCTCCTTCGAAGCCGCTCTTGGATGCGCTGTGGGCGCCTTTGTAGAAGACGGCGTCGACCTTTCCGCCGGTGACGGCGGGGGCGAAGTGGGGGTGGAATTCGCTGCCTTCGTTTCCTGCCACGCAGTGGACGGGGAAGCTGTCCTTGAAGTCCGGGGTCTCGGAGAAGTGACCTCCCGGGTCGATGTGGTGGTCGCGGGTGGCGACGATGTACTGGTAGTCACGGCCCGCGGTCTGCTCCACCAGGTCGGCGATCTTGGTAGCGATCCGCGCACCGCCCTGTACGGGGATACTGCCTCCTTCACAGAAGTCGTTCTGCACGTCCACGACGATCAAGCCTCGGCTCACCATGGCCACCCTTCATCACGACGGAACACCCCCCTGCGTTCTACCGGCCCTCGCACGCCCCCGGGGACATAGGCGGCTGCGTTCACCCACACGGCCCATGGTCTTCACCGCAGGAACGATTCGCATTCGTCGAAGGCCATACCGCGCTCAGAGCCGGTGCCCTCTGTCTGGTGTCACCGCACCGGCGACGCGGCGGCGCCGGCCAGAGGCCCCGTCAGCCAGAGGCCCCGCCGGCCAGCTGCGGCGGGTTGGGCAGGTCGGTTCTGCGATGCTTCTAGCGCCCGGGCCTTGCAGTCGTCGCACAGGTACGGGTGGCTGTCCCCGCGGCCCCATTCGACCGCGGTGCCGGCCTTCCACCGGCCGTCGGTGAACTTGGTCCCGCAGTCCCCGCACACCGGGCACTGGGCCTCGCGTTCGGCTGCTTCCTGCGCTTGGCGGCGCCGCGCGGCTTCGGCGCGGCGGGCGAGGGTGGCATCCCGGCGAGGGTTGCCGATCGCGTCCCAGAGGTTCTGGCGGTCCTCCCGGCCGAAGCGCCGGAACGCGGGCCCGCCACCCCGTGCTCCCGCAGCCGCTCCAGCGTCGTCGCCACGATCCGCATCTTCGCACCGCAGGAGTGGAAGCCACCCCAGCTGTTCCAGTCGCCCTGACAGTGCTCGCGGGTGAGTTCGGCGACCCGCTCCATCTCCTTCCATGCGGTCCGCTTGCCGACCTGGTGAAAGACGAGCAGGACCGGCCGGTGCGACGCGTCGCCCCACCGGGGATCGCGCGCACTCCAACGGGTGCGCCACATCGGCTTGTCCTGGCCGTCGCTGTCCTTCACCTTGCGGCGGAAGTGGCCCATGTACTTATCGAACTTCAAGGCGATGACCGGGGCTTCCTCGGTGCGGTCGTCGGCCTCGACGAACAACAGCGCCAGCCCGGCCTCCGGCCCGATGAGGACGATGTCGGCCCACGCACATCCCACGCCCGGGTTCTTCCACGCGCCCGTCGCCGGGAGGGCGACTTCGGTGGCCTAGGAGGTGATGGCGCCAATCCCGTCGGGCGCGGCCACACAGGCCCGGGCGGCCGCGGCGTCTTCGGCCGGCTCACCGGCCACCAGGTCCAGGCCGGGCTTCGGACGGATCATCGCAATCACGGTCTCGTTCACCGTCATCGGTCACCGTGGCCACCTCATCATCCGGACGGCGGCACGCCGCGAAAGTGCGTCGGCCCGGGCAGCGGTGAGCGCGGCGAGGGCCAAAGTGCCCACGTCCCACTCCCAGCGATGACAGGGGTCGGGTAGGAGAACTGCGTCCAGGCCTCCGGGCCGTTGGTCCTGCGGTCCCGCTCGGTCACCTGGCCGGTCGACATCCGCCGGAACATCCGCCGCTTGAGCAGGTACTCCTGACCGCGTAGCCGGGCCTCGGCCACTTCAGGGGCGCCTCCTGCCGCCCGCTGAGATGCGGGTCACTCATTCTCGGCGCGCTGGCGGGCGGCGAGGATCGCGACGTCGTCCTCGTAGGCACCGTTGGCGAGGCGGGCCAGGAACGTGTCGAGCATGTCGTCCAGAGGGCCGTCCGCTGACAGGCTCAGCGACTCAAGCGCTTGCACCGAGACGTCGATGTCAGTACCGCGGCGTTCCACCAGCCCGTCGGTGTAGAGCAGCAGCGTGGTGCCGTGGTCCATTCGTACGGTGAACGATTCGTAGCCTCCGAGTCCGGTGCCGATGGGCGGGCCGGCCGGGAGCCACACGATCTCGATGCTGCCGTCTGGTCGTAGGGCGGCCGGTGGTAGGTGCCCGGCGCTGGCCGCCGTGCAGGTGCCCGCTCGGGGATCCATGATCGCGAGAAGGCAGGTGGCGAGGCGGTCGAGGCCGAGCTGCGCCACCTGGCGGTCGAACTCGCCGAGGATCTTGTCGACGCTCGTGCCGGAAGCGGCAATGGTGCGTAGCAGGGAGCGGTACTGGCTCATGGCGACAGCGGCCTGGAAGCCGTGGCCCATCACATCGCCCATGACCAGCAAGGTGCGGGAGTCCGTCAGGGGGATCGAGTCGTACCAGTCGCCACCGACGAGGACGCTGCGGCCGGAGGGGATGTAGCGGGCGGCCACTTCCACGGCGGGGTGGGGGGTTCTGGGTTCGGACAGCAGAGCCCGCTGGAGTTCCAGCGCCATGGTGTGTTCGTAGCTGTAACGGCGCGCGCTTTCGATGGAGAGGGCGGCACGGTCGGCCAGCGCCTGGATCGTCACGAGGTCGTCGTCGTTGAAGGGCTGCGATGCTCCGGCCCGCCCCAGAAGGGTGACGCCGACCGGTCGGCCTGTAGTGATCAGGGGAGCGATGAGGAGCGAGTGGATGCCGGCCGCACGGAAGAGTTTGGTTCGTTCGGGGTCTACGGTCACCTTCTGGAACAGCTCGTCCGAGGCCAGGTTGCCCAGCCAGAGCCGCCCGCTGTCCAAGCAATGCCGGGTGGCGACGCCCCGGGGAACGTCGACGTACGGTCCTGGTCCGCCCAGCTGATGCAGCAGCCATTCCATTCCAGGGGGCGCTGAACCCCTCACCTTGCGCAGCCGCAGAAAGCCCGGAGGAGGCGGAGGAGCACTGGTGAACTCCTCCTCGACGATTCCCACCGCGGCCATGTCGACCAGCGAGGGGGCCAAGAGGTCGACCAGTTCCTGGCACGTGGTTTCGATGTCGAGTGTGGTGCCGACGCGCGTGGCTGCGGCATCCAGCAGGGCAAGCCGCTGATGCGCGGTCTCCAGGTCGTCCAGATAGCGGCGCAGGTTACTGATCTCCACGCCGATCCCGCACAGACACACATCCCCTTCCGGCAGATCCACCCGGTGATAGACCGCTCGCCAGAGCCTTTGCCCCAGCGGCGAGGGGACTTCCGTCGTTCCTGAGATGGTTGCCTCCCGGGGCTGCCCGTCCGCGAGTACCTCGAACAGGACGTCGTCCGGGCGCTGGAGGTCCGGCAGCACTTCCCCGAGCGTTCGTCCCAGGAACGCGGCGGCGGGCACGCCACTGGCCTTGACCCATGCCGGGTTGACGTACAGATGGCGCAGCCGCGCGTCGAGAACGACGACGGGGGCCAGCGTCCCCTCTACAAGCTGACGCGCCGGAAAGCCATCACCTTCCGGAAAGCCATCACCTTCCGGAATGTGCCACTGCGGCATGGGGCCCTCACCGTTCACAGGTTCCCTCTCGCTGTCTTCACTGGAGCCAATCCATACCCCGTCGATGGAGAGACCTCTCGCGGTGAGGTGAGCTTCCTCCACGCGCGTTAAATGCGGGGCATGCACGTCAGAGGCCGGCAGAGCCCCGTTGGGCGTTGGCGACACAATCGCAAAGGGCATACGGTGATGGATGGCTCGAGGTCCTGGCCCGGACCCTGCACGGCCTCCTGTTCACCCCGGGACCGAGACCTGCGCGGGGATAAGGCGACTACCGAGGACCGATGATGGGCGCTTCGCAGAAAGGGGATCCCCAAGTCACCATGAACAATCCATCGCCGCGACTGCTGGAGGTACCCGTGGTCCGGCCGTTCGTCTTAACCGGAAGTTTCTTGTTCATCGGAATTTTCTGCCACTATCTCATTCCGAATTTCACGGGTGTTCGGTCCGAGGCCTTGGCGCCCATGAGCCTCGGACTTGTTGTGTCCGCAGGATATTTTCTGGGATGGCCGTCGATGCTCGCCCTCGGAACGAATCCTGCATCGCCATGGACAGATGTCATGGCGGCAATCACGGAGGCGACAGTTCTCTACTGGTTCGGGGTGGTCACCAACATGCCGTCTGTGACTTCGAAGGCTCCAGAGGCTTCCGATCATGCCTACTCCCCGTCAGCAGCCCGATGAGTTGCGCGAGCATGCGACGACGCCGGCGGCTGAAGCCCAGGAGCGCCGCGGGATTGTGCCGGTACGCTCCGCCATCACCGGGCTGTCGGCGAGGTGCGGCCCCTGCTCGCTGAGCGGGGGTGCGCAATCAGCCCCGACGTGCGGCTGCGAAGCCTGGCCGAGGTCGTGGACCATCTCGGCGCGACCGGGAAGACCGGCAATATCGACGGCACCAAAATCCGGGTCCGCCGTCCGGCCCTCGGACGCAGAGACCGGGACAAGTTCATCTCCGGCAAGAGCAAGCAGAACGCCGTCAAGACCATGGTGGTCACAGACGAGGACGGCAGGGTGCTGTTCTGCAGCCCGACCAAGCCCGGCAGCTGCGCGGACATCACCCACGCCCGTCAGTTGGGGCTGGTCAAACCGTTACTCAGCCGGTGGACGCGAAGTACTTGCACGCGATCGTAATGGTGCAGTAGCGCCGGAACTCGTTCTGAACTGTCAGACAGGCAGAGTGGGTTCCGAACGGCCCCTGCCATTTCAGGCTCTGGACGCCGACGCTCCCCCTGTAGTCAATCTGCTGCACCGTCTGTTCGCTGGCGTGCGCGGTCGCAGCGGCGCCGGTAATAGCGCTTGCGGCAAGCACCAACGCCGCCGCCGCTGTCGTCTGCATGATTTTCCTGAACATCGGTTTCCCCTGAACGAGTCACCAGAAGTGCGATACCGGTTCGCCGCAGACCCGGGTTCCGGTTTCGGGTTTCGGGTTTCGCTTGTGCTCGACTCGGTGGTAGGGGCGACTCCTTTCGGTCTGGGTCGAAACAAGACATAGCCCGGCGTGCCACCGCAGCAGGCGACGGTCGGACTTCCCCTTCGGGCGGCGGACCGGGACGCGTGTATCCGATGCCGGCGCCGATGTATCCCTTGTCGGCCAGGGTGGGCAGGCCGTCTGCGGCTGCCTTGCAACAACGCGGGCAGGACGTGCAGCCGGGCGGCGGTGATGTCCGGGGTGGAGCCCGCCTCGACATCGGAGACCCACAGCGGGGTGCCGTCCGGGGCGGACAGGAACTGGACGTTGCCGCCGAAGCTCTTGTGTTTCCGGCTGAACCACAGGTCGTTGCCGTTGTCCCGGGTGCCGGCCAGGCGGTCGCTCTCGATGAGCATGCCGTCGAGGATCACGTGACTCTCTCCTCCTCGCGGCAGCGGTCCAACACCTCGTGCAGATCGGGTGCTTGGGCCGCGAGGATGTCGATGCCCTCGTGCAGGTAGCGATAATGGTGGCCTGGGAGATGCCAGCGTCCTTGGTCAGGCAGTGCACGCAGCCCCGCTCACGGAACCAGCGCCGCACGAGGACCGCCTGCCGGAACGTGCCCAGTGCCCGCGAGCCCCGCGGGGTGCCCAGACGACGGCGACGCGCGGCAAGCAGCCGGGAGAGGTGCACCACGATGTGGCGCGGGACATCGAGCGTGGCAGCATAGGTGACCAACGTGAAGCCTCTGGTTCAGCGGACGATCTTGTGGTGAGAACCGCCCTACCAGGGGTTTCACGTCTCTCGACGATCGGGGCCCACCTGCCCCACCCGTCCCGAATCGAGCGGTTCACATAGCTTCGCGAAGATCATTTCTCAGTGACGAGGTCTGGGATTTCCCTGACTTCACGCCCACGCTGGCTCCAAGATGTACGCAACCGTCTCCAGAAGATGCGCGCTACCGTCTCCAGCATTTGACACCCGCCACCGGGGATGGCCGCGGCGCCGGCAACGGTTCCCGGATGGCCGGCCCAATATCCTGCGCGAAGTATGGACTGGAGGTTCCGGTCGGCGGCGGAGGCCCAACACCAATGATCACCGGAGTAACCAGGGAGCCCGCAGCATGACCGGCACCACGGAGGCCCTTGGCGGGTCGGCTGCAGTCGGCAATGCAGCACGAAGTGTCACGCGCCCGTTCTACGTATACGCCGTGCTCACCAACTCGCTGTTCCAGCGCGGCGTATTCGTCATCTTCCTTTATCAGCGCGGCTTCTCCGCCGCGCAAGTGGCCCTGCTGCAGACACTGCTCTACCTGGTCAGCGGACTTGCTGAGTTGCCGACGGGAGTCATCGCCGACCGAATCGGCAGGCGTGCCAGCATCGTGACCGGCCAGATGCTGATAGCTGGATGTCTGCTCGGTCAGGTGGCGTTCTCCAACTACTGGGTGTTCCTGGCGCTGTTCATCGGGCAGGGTGTGGGCATGGCATGTGTGTCCGGTTCGGACACCGCCCTGCTGTACGACCTGCTCGTGCGTCGTGGTGCAACGGCCAGCTACATCAAGATCAAGTCCCGGTTCACCATGCTCGGGACGGTCACCTCGGGAGCCGCCATCGTCCTCGGCGGCCAACTGCAGCAGATTTCCTGGGGAGTCGTCTACGTCGGTTCGGCGGCGTGCCTCGTCCTGGCCGTGGTGGTGCTGATATCAAGGGTGCCCGAGATCCGCGGCGCGGACGCGGTGGACGAGCAGGAGGGAGCCGAGGAGGAGCACGGCGACGTCACAGCATGGCGGGCGATGCTTCGGGTCGCCACACCGGCGCTCGTGACGCTTGTCGTGGTGTCCGGATTGATGCATGCGACTTTGACGCCGTACATCATTTTTACTCAGAAGACCCTCTCCGATCAGGGAGCGGGCACCGCATTGGTCAGCGTGGTCATAGCGGCGGGATTCATCGCCGGCGGGCTCACTCCGCTGCTGTCGGACCGCGCGGACCGGCGCATCGGGTATCGGATCATAGTCCCGGTGTCTCTCCTGACGCTCGCCGCGGCACTCGGCCTGAGCGGCCTCGGCCTTGCCTGGGTCACCATCGCCGCGTTCCTGGCCCTGGCCGGGATTCCCGAGATCACCGCCGTGATCGTGGACAACGTGTTCAACGAGGCCGTGCCGTCGCGCCACCGGGCGAGCCTGCTGTCGATGATCGCATTCGTGGAGTCGGCGCTCATCGGCATCGGCTATCTCGTCCTCGGCGCGCTCATGGACGGGATGGGCTCCAGTGTGGGCATGGCAACCTACGCCGCAGTCCCCCTGCTGGCATGTCTCCTGTGGCTCCCGGTGCTCTTCCGAGGGGCACGGGTGGCCACCGAGACCGAGAAGCCCGCCGGCCAAAAGGCATCCTGAAACAGACCATCTCGCGCAACGTCCTGCCCGATGGCAGGGGCGCTGCTCGTTGACATGTCGCTCCCAGTCAGCGACGGAGCTGTCATCGCGACGATCAGCGCCAAACGGGATGGGAAGAATCGCGCCACTGAGAAAACCTCACTGATACAGATGCGCGAAACAGAGGCCTGGTTGCACGGGAGTTGTGGCTCGGGTGTGAGTAGTCGAGGTGCAGGAAATCCCGGTGCGAACGATCATGCTCGGCTGGCGCACCGGCCGGAGGCTCTGCTGGAGTTCGCGGAAAGATCGCTGGACGGGCGCCGGTGCTGGCTACGGTCCGCTTCGTGCCGGTGGTGGGCAGCGTCGCCGACGCATCCCGTGCTCCTCGGTGCCCGTCCCCGCGGAGGCGGGGATCAGGCGATCAGGCGATCAGGCGATCAGGTCGAGGGTGGACTCGACGGAGTTGAGCTGGGCCACCATGCGGCGGCCCCACTTGTCCTCGGGGGCGAGTGGCGCGTGCGGGGTGACCGTGCCCGTGATCAGCCTGCGGATCTCGGTCGGCTTTCGTGGATCACTCCCACCTCGTACGCCTGCAGGACGTCGCCGTCGGCGGTGAACTGGTAGCCGTCGGCGCGTGTGCAAAAGAGGGGCCGCCAGCCCTTCTTGGCGATGACGTCGCGCAGCATCGCCAGCCCTGAGCGGACTTGACTGCAGGTCAGCTCGGTGGCCAGCATCAGCTGCGGCATGTGCAGGTCGGCAGGGCTGGCCGACATCAGCACCCGCCAGAGGGCCTCGGCGTACTCGCGGGCGGTATCGCCAAAACTCCCTGCACCGCTACCTACAGGGGTAGCCGCACCGGATGTGTTGAGGTGGTCAGGTGGTCAAGGCCGGACGGCGCCTCCACCGGAGAATGGCGAGCCCTGACGGCCCGCGCTGGTGGTTGCCGCGGTGCGCGGCCTCGGGGTCAGTGCCGCGCGCAGCGCCGGGGTGAGGATGCGGCGGGTCTCGGACGGGGTGAGGGCGGCTAGGGTCGGGAGCGGGTTGAGGTAGCGGGTGTAGATGAGGCCGCCGAGGATCGTCACCACGGCCGTGGCGCGGGCGGTTGCGTCCCGGCCGCCGAGAAATTCAACAAGCCGGGCCATCAGCTCGCGTTCCAGGTATTCGCGGATCACCTCGGCAGCCTCCTCGCTCTGGGTGGTGAGCTGTAGGAAGTCGGCGTCCTCCCACAGGTCCGTCACCGCGTCGATCAGGCGGTCGGGGAGGGTGGCCGGGTCACCGCCGAGGACTTCGTCCACCGCCAGCGCATTGGCGCACTGGAACTGCATCACGTCCGCGAACAGGCCCTTCTTCGAGCCGAAGTGGTACGCGATCAGCGCCGGGTCGACCCCTGCGGCTCCGGCCACCGCGCGCAGAGTGGTGCCCCGATAGCCGCGCTCCAGGAACAGCGCCCGGGCCGCTGAGACGATCGACCCGCGGGTCGGCGGGTTGCCGCGGGGGCGGCCTCGGGTGCGGGCGGGGGCAGGGGCGGCGTTATTCATCAGCGTTGAGCCTGCTTTTCGTGATCGGCACAGTCAAGGGCGTTCCGGCAACCACACGAAGGGATGACCCGACGCCATGCGTATCGCAGTCTTCGGTGCCAATGGACCCACCGGCCGCCACCTCACCGACCAAGCCCTCGCTGCCGACCACGAGGTCGTCGCCGTGACCCGCCGCCCCAGCTCCCTCCCCACGCGGCCCGGCCTCGCTGTGGCCGTCGCCGACGCCACCGACCCGGCGGATGTCGACGCCGCGATCGAGGGGACGGACGCCGTCCTCTCCGCATTGGGCGCGCGCTTCAGCAAGGAGACCATCACCACGTACTCGGCGAGCGCCACGGCCATCACCGGGGCCATGGCCCGCCACGGCATCAAGCGGTTGCTCGCCGTAAGCTCCAGCATCGCCGACCCGAACTGGCGTCCCACGGGCGCGCACTTCTTCAATCATGTGCTCGACCCGCTGGTGAACCGACGCCTCGGCCGCACCCTCCACGAGGACATGCGCCGCATGGAGGCCGTGATCCGTCAGACGGACCTCGACTGGACCTTCGTCCGGCCCTCAGGCCTCTTCGAGCACCCCGTCGTCACGGACTACCACACCGCCGAGACCAGCGCCGACGGCGTCTTCACCGCCCGTGCCGACCTCGCCGCGAGCATGCTGCGCGAGCTGGAGGAGCGGCGGTACGTCCGTACGGCCATGGGTGTCATCACCACGGCCGTGAAGCCGAACATCGCCAAGCTGATCTGGAACGAGGGCGTGAAGAAGAAGTGAGCGAATGTCGAACTCTTGGCCGCCACACGGGCGTTCCTCACTCGCGCCCACTCGGCCACCCTCACCACCCTCCGCCCCGACGGCACCCCACACGTCACCCCTGTCCGCTTCACCTTCGACGCGGCCACCGGCCTGGTCGGGTGACCACCTGGGCGGGAGCGCGCAAGGCCAGGAACGTGGTGGCGGGCGGCCCGACGGCCCGTGTCGCGCTCTGCCAGGCGGACGGCTTCCGTTGGGTCACCCTCGAAGGCCGGGCAGCCGCGACCGACGACCCCGGGCGCTCGGCCGAGGCGGCCCGCCGCTACACCGTCCGCTACCGCGCGGCGCCGCCCGCCCCGCTGGACGTTACGCCGCCTGGCCGGCCTCCAGCCCGAAGTCCCCAAGCTGCTCGCCGCGTTCGAGCCGGGCCCGGGCGCCATGACCGACCAAAAGGCCGTGGACTGGTGCGAGGAGAACATCGCCGGCCTGGAGGTATCCCGCCACGGCCGCGCCGGCCACCACTCCCCGGAGGATCGCCCCGAGGAGCTGGCCGCAGCGATCAACGCCTGGGCCGACCGCCACGGGCTGGCGCGCCAGTAGGTGTCCTCGATCACGATGGTGCCGATCGTCCCGCGGCCGGCTCGGCCGCCACTGACGGATGTACGCGCCGCGATCGCCTTCACCATCAAACGCCTCAGCGAACGGGACCTTTCGGACGCCGCCTCCCGGGCAGCTCTTGGAAGCCCAAAAACCGCCCCATGTGGTCCAGCCCCAGATAGTTCGGCACGCTGAAGATCGCGGTGTGGATGCCCAAAGAGCGCACGAAGCGCTCCTCGGGGCCGAAGACCAGCGCTCTGGCCCGCGAGTGCAGCCTGTCTGCGCCGACCAGCAGGTCGAACCGGCGCGGCGGCCCGCTCCTCAGTCGGCCCTGCTCGTGCCGCACGGCATGCGGCACATCGACTGGCGCCTGGCCGCCCTGGACGGCCTAGGGCTGGACGCCAACACCTGTACGCACGCGGCCGTCACCCTCTTCGGACATGGCCGAGGCCAGGCGGTCGACGCGGAACCCCAAGCACGAGCCGGCCAGGCCAAGCCAGGCCAGGCCAGGCCAGCCGCATCACCGCAGAGCAGTGGATGGACACCCAGCACGACCGCATGACCACCCTGCCGGCCCAGGGCCGCCTCCCCCATTTCGCTTCCGTCACCCCTGAAGCCGACCTCTCGTCCACATCGCTGTACCGGTTCGGCCTAACAGTCCTGCTCGAAAGCCTCGCAGCACGAATCAACGCGGTGACACCAATGACACCGTGGTCTGAGACACCCTCAGGTGCTGCGCCGAATGGGGCAACAACGCCATGTCTGTCAAGAGGCCCCTCATGCTGCAGCCCCGGGGTTCAGAACACCTACTTGGTTCAGAGAAGAGCAGCAGGCCGTCCAGCGGGCCGCTGACCGGTTCGGCGTTACTGAATTCGGCTCGTCAGGGTGAATCATCGCGAAGTCCCTGAAGGTCTTCGGGTGGTGGCTGTATTCCGTGGTGTGTGAGGTATGCGGATGGGGGTGATGGGGATCTCTGAAATCCGGTCAGTCCGGTGCTGGAGCGGCGGTGCCGCTCGGACAGGCCCGGCACCTGCTCGACGAACGTCTTGCGGGAACAGTTCTTCCGATCACAGAAGTACCGACGGACCCGCAGCCGGACTATGACTCGGCGTGGCCCCAACGGCCTTTCATCCAGGGATCGTTGATACGTGCTATGCATGCGCCTCGCCTGTTTCCTGCAGTCTGGGCACCGGCCCGGGCGAGCGGTGGACACGGCCTCCACCACGAGGACATCGGAGGAGTCGGTGACGCGCTCCACTCGCACATCGATCCCGGGAAACAGCACAGCCTCGACCGTCTTGCTTGCCATGCCGGGACATACTCTGCCGAAACGATCCCTCGCTCACCTCCCTGACCTGGGGATTCACGGAACTGCGGACAGAGCCCTGAAATCGGCCAGTGCCGCTCGTCGCCCCACTCGATCCAGCGCTCAACGGAGTGGGGTTTCAGCGAGCGGTGCGCGCGTCGGCCGGAGCCACCCACTCATGGAACATGCGGGCCGTGCTGGCCGGTCAAGGGCGCCTCGGCGACCCTGCACCCTGGCCTTCGGCCACGTTGGACAGTCCGTCCCGCTCCTGGACCCGGCTGGCTGTCGGGCGGCCCCTTCCTTATGGCGTCCGTCCAGGGCCACCGCCGAATTTGTTGACCTGGGGTATTGGCAGTGGGGTGGCTGCTCTTCTACCGCCGTGAAGCCGATGGCTTCCCGGGATGAGAGGGTGCCGTCAGCCGTTGGTGTCCAAGCCCTCGCCGCTGCGTTCCTGCCAATGGGCAAGGGCATTGCGGGTCTTGAGGGTGTGGGGGTGGTCGGGGCCCAGTACCCGCAGCCGATCATCCAGCAGCTCGGCAAACGCCGTCACAGCTCCCGCCACATCGCCCGCTTCCCCTTGCGAGCGAGCCAGGTTGTGGCGGGCGGCGAGGGTGTGGGGGTGGTCGGGGCCCAGCACCCGCACATAGTCATCCAGCAGCTCGGCAAACGCCGTCACAGCTCCCGCCACGTCCCCCGCGTGGCCTCGCCAAAAAGCCAGGTTGTGGCGGGCGGCGAGGGTGTGGGGGTGGTCGGGGCCCAGCACCCGCACATAGTCATCCAGCAGCTCGGCAAACGCCGTCACAGCTCCCGCCACGTCCCCCGCGTGGCCTCGCCAAAAAGCCAGGTTGTGGCGGGTGAGGAGGGCGTCGGGGTGGTCGGGGCCCAGTACCCGCAGCCGATCATCCAGCAGCTCGGCAAACGCCGTCACAGCTCCCCCCGCATCCCCCGCCTCCCCCCGCCAAAAAGCCACGTCGTGGCGGGCGGCGAGGGTGTGGGGGGAGTCGGGGCCCAGCACCCGCACATAGTCATCCAGCAGCTCGACAAACGCCGTCACAGCTCCCGCCACATCCCCCGCTTCCCCTTGCGAGCGGGCCAGGTTGTGGCGGGCGGCGAGGGTGTCGGGATGGTCGGGGCCGAGGTGGTGGCGAGTAGTGCCGGCCAAGTACTGGTAGTACGTGACGGCGGCGGTGACCTGACCGAATTCGCCGAAGCTGCGGCCGGTGCGGTTCAGGATGTCGTGGGCGCGGGGCTGGTGGAGGGCGGCTTCGGCGTGGGTGGCGAGGACGGTGGCGCCTGCGCGCAGGGTTTGGGCCAGGACGGTGTCGCGTTCGACGTCGGGCCAGGCCGCCATCAAGGCGTCAGCGGCGGTGCGTGCTGCATTGTGGTACTGCTCCGTGGTGAGGGTGTCGCGGACGGCGCGCTGGATCAAAGCGTGGATACGAACCTCACGGTGGGACACATCTGGGGTGTGGTCGATCAGGCTCAAACGGTGCAGCACCCGCAGTCCTGCGGTGACCTCCCCCTCCGTGACCTCCCTCGTGGTGGCGTCGCCGGAGGCGGGGTCGTGCAGGGGAAGGCCAGCGGAGCTGGCTCGCTCTTGGGTCAGGTAGGTCAGGGCGGGCGAGGTGGCCAGGACAGCGGCGGGGATGCCGTTCGGATCGAGGAACGCGGCCAGATGGAGAAGCAGCGGAGCCAGCCCGGCCGGGCGCATCCGGCCAGCGCGCCCGATCGACAAGTCCCAGGCGGCGGCCATTTCTTGCGTGTGGCCGGGCGGCAGCGGCTGCGGGCTGGCCTCGGCAAGCGAACCCGTCCGGTCGGCCAGCAACACCCGGTAGTCTGAGACGCCCATATCGGCATCCGCCATAAATGCGGCCGCTTGAGACAGGGCTAGCGGGAGACGCCCCAGATCCTCCGCCAACGCGGCCAACTGCTCTGCGGGTTCACTGCGGCCGTGGATAGCCAGCACAGCACCCAAGTAGGACACGGCTTCAGCCTCGGTGAACACACCGACGTCGATGCGGGTCCGGCCGTCGTGGGCGAAGGCCGCGTCGCGGCGCCGGGTCGTGATCAGGGTCCGCCCGTGCGGGCTGGCGGGGGGCCAGAGTCCTTCGAGGTCGGCGGGGTCGGAGACGTCGTCCAGCACGACCAGCCACCGGTACACCTCCTGTCCGGCTTTGGGCTCCAGCCACGCCGTGAACGCCTCAGCCGCCGCCTCCAGGTCGCCCGGCTGCGCGCCCGCTATCTCGATGCCGGCCCGGCCCAGACCCACCACCAGGGACGTACGGTCGGCCGCGGTCACCCACACCAGCAGGTCCACCTCACCACCGGTCAGCGCCGAACGGGCATGGTCGGCGGCGAGCTGCGTCTTGCCGACCCCGCCCATCCCCGACAGCACCTGCCCACGGTCCGGCCCCTGGACACCTTGAGCCGCTGCGACCTGGCCGAGCACGGCCGTGCCACCGCCGGCCACCGGCCGGCGCAAGCGCGCTCGTTCCGCCCGGTCCTGGAACGCCCCCGCCGGCGGCGGGATCACCCCCACCTGGCGAGGCCGGACCACCTCCTCCAGGCCGGCAGAACGAGCCGGGCCGTCGGGAGCCTTTCCGGGGGGCTGGTCCGCTGCGCTGCGGGCCGAGGCGGTTTCGTGCAGGTGGCGGCGCAGGGTGGTGAAGGTGCGGTGCTCGGGTGTGACGGCTTCGAGGATGCTGAAGTGGTCACCCGGCAGAGCCGCGGCGTCGCTGAAAACGGACCGGGCGGATTCCACCGACACGATGCCGTCGCTTTCCCCGGCGTAGACGAAGAACGGGACGGGGCAAGTCCGGTCGGTGATCGCGGTTGCGCGCAGCACCTGGTTCACGATGACCCGCCGGGTCTCGGCGACCTCCTTGTTCAGCGGCCGCAGCTCTCGCTCTTGCGGATTCCTGCCGCGGCGTCCGAAGACGGCGTGGCGCAGCGAGCGCAGCAGCTCCGAACCGTCGTTGGGGCAGGCCAGCATCACCACCCGCCGGATTCGGGCCAGCTCCGAACCGTGTCCATCGGTGAGCATCCGCGCCAGATACCGCTGCACGACCAGCCCACCCATGCTGTGGGTGATGATCACCAGATCATCGAACGGGCCGCCCTCGGTCCGCAGATACTCCTTGAGGCTGTCGGCGATCGTGCTGATCTCCGGGAACACCCGGATCCCCAGCGGACCCCACTTCGCGACCCCTGTCGCATAGTGAAACGACAGCAACCGCACGGCGCCTAGCGACTGGTCCTGCTCGATGCGCTCCTGCACGTGCCCCCAGGTCTCCGGACCGGAATTGAACCCGTGGACCAGCACCACACCTAACTGTCCGTCCCCCACCAGCGCGCTCCCCTTCTGCACCTCCACGCACTGCACACGTTATCCGCCGCCCCCCGACGACTGCTGCGGAACCGCACAGATGCCCAGGAAGCCGCAAGCCAGCCCAGAGAACACCACATCATTCCGTCACCCGCGAACCACCATTTCGTCGATCCCTCTCCACGGGTCAGGTGCCAGATGGGTGGGGAGATCCACTGAGCAGGTGTGGGGTCGCCCCGGAGCCGGGGGTGGCCGCTTTCAAAGAGTGCCATCAGGGGTGGGCTGACCGCTGCGGGACGTCGGCGCCGGGAGTCGGTACGGCTGCAGGCGCCGACGTCCCGCAGCGGTCAGCCCACCCCCATCCGCATACCTCACACACCACGGAATACAGCCACCACCCGAAGACCTTCAGGGACTTCGCGATGATTCACCCTGACGAGCCGAAGTCAGTAACCCCGCCACCCCGCCCACACGTGGAAGGGCCCGGCCCGCCAGGTGGGAGTAAGGGCCGGGCCCGATGGAAGGTATGGAAGCGGGCAGTCAGGGGGTGTGCTCGGCATCGGCCGCATCGGGGTGGGCGCGGCATTCGGCTGCCGGACACACGGACTGCCCGGTTGCCGGGATGGTTCCGGCGTCGCAGTTCTCGCACACCATCCAGCCGCAGCCCACGCAGTCGCCGTAAGCAACGGCGGCATCCTCCAGGTCCGCGCGGCACTCGACGCACACCAGAGGGGGCATCGGGTCGATTCGTGTACCTCCCAGGACGGCAAGGCGTCGCACCTGCCGGTAGGTGAGCGGTCCGGAGTCGGCTAGGGGACGCAAGAGCGGCAGGTCGGCCTCGTTCAACCCGCGCACCGTGCAGCCGGCTTTCTCGATCCTGAGGGCACGGTCGTAGTCGTACGGCTCGATACGCCGGGCGACCTTTCTCTGTCCGGTGTCGGTGATGATCGCGAGGAAACGGGGGTCAGGCATGCCGGGGCTCCGATGGTCGAGGAAGAAGAGGTGGGGTCAGCCGGGCCGCGCGGTGCGGCAGGGGGTCTGTGCGGGGCGTGGCCCGGCCGATGCCGGTCGCTCACAGCACACGAGAGGGGGTTCGTGCGGGGCGCTCACCGGTCGGGGCTGACTGTCATGGGCAGCACGGCAAGCAGCACAACCCCCGCTCCCCCGGCTCAGGCAGCGGTACGGCCCGGCCAGCGGGCAGCTCGGTGCCGGAAAGCGGGGGCCCGTCCCCGCGCGGGTGACGGGGACGGGCCCGGGACCGGGTGTGCACAACAGCCCCACGGGGACAGACACATCAGGTCAACCGGTGCAGTCGTATCTCCCACACAGGATGCTCGGCAGGGACGGGGCACGAGGCGTTAGCGGCACGGAAGTCGGGGACGACTTCGTGGCGGAGACCCAGCGCTCGGCGAGGGTGCAGCGTGCCCGGGACCTGATGGGGATCAGGTATCCGTTCCCCCATACGTTGGCCGGGGCGTAGGCGCTGTCCGGGTGCTGTGTGAGCATCTCGGTGCCGGAATAGGTCACCACATGCCACCACGTCGAGGTCGTGAGGCGGTCACTGCGCACATGGGAAGAAAAGAGAGTCGTCTGCCGCATGGCCAGCCTTTCGTCGCGGGGCCGGAGGGGGTGCAGGACCCTCGGTGAAGGAGGGGCGGCTGGCCCGATTAGCCAGGCCAAGGGTTAGGGACTGGTGTGTGAGCCCCTGGCACCGTCTCTGACGGCTACCAGGGGCTCACGGCGGGCGGCGGTGGGTAGTGGGTGGTGGCGGCCCTCCGGGCCGTTCCACTTCTGCCCGCCTGGCAGGCAGGTGCTTGTTCGACGGGGCGGGTTGGGGGTGTCGCTGGGGTTCACGGGGGTCCCTCCGGTGGCGGGGACACGCGGCATCCGGCCGCGTGGCCTGGGCAGGTCACGGACGGGCTTGCCCCAGAAATCAGCGAGCTGTGCACACAACCGCTCCGCCCGGTCGGCGAAGTCCACGGCCGCACGGCGGGCCATAGTCGGGGTGGAGGCGGGTACCCAAACGGGACGGGACAGGCCCCCGGGGCTGGGACATGGCGGGGCTCCTTTAAGGGGACGGTCAGCCCGAACGCGGGGCCAACCGAGGGCGGTTGACGACCGGAAACCTGGAGCGGGATGGACCAAGACACGCAACCCCGCAGCCCCAACCCCGGTCCGGACTGCGGCCGGGCGGCGGCTGGGACCCGCCGATGGCCGCCCCGGACGATCGGGGCAGACCTCCGGCGGCCGGGGTAGGACGCAGCAGCTAGCCCCCGCCCCCGCGCGGATGCGGGTAGCGGGGGCAGCAGGGGTCTCAGGAGGTGGACTCCGTGCCCGGCAGACTCGACCAGATCCCGTCGGGTAGCGGGTGGTGCAGGCGCCATGTGATCGCCATCGGCTTGCTGCCGGTGTGCCGCTCGTAGGTCGCCGGGCCGAGCAGGATCCACGGCATCGCCTTGCCGCTGGCGGTCTCCTTGCCGTCCCGCATGAACAGCAGCACGTGGCTGCCCTGCTGGGCGTGCTTCTGGTAGCGCTGCCCGGTCGGCGAGTTGGGAGCGGTGGAGTTCTGTGACTCCCAGTGGAAGCGCGTCCGGCTGAGCGCGTAGTCCTTGTAGCGCACCGTCGGGGAGAAGTCCCGCTCACTCTTATTCAGGGTGATCAGCAGGGCGTCCGTGTTGTTCGCCGCATCCCACAGCACTCCCTGGGCGAAGAAGCCGGGCATCTGTCCGCCGAGACGGGCCACGCCCATCGCCGCGAGGATCTCCGAGCGGTTGTAGGCATGGTGGATGTTCAGGGGGATGTGGGCGTGCGCTCCTGTCAGCGGCTGGGGCGCGCGCGCCCGGCCGCTGTGCATCAGGTGCGTGAGGAGCTGCCCCAGCTCACTGCGGACCGCATGCTGGCTGCGCAGCGAAGCGAGCCCGGTCGAGTAGGAGGAGAAGCCGCCTGCCTTGTCCCACAGGTTGAAGAACAGCATCCGTGCGATCGTCTGGTCGAACTCGGTGAGGTCCTCGTAAGCCGGGGCGTCGTCGGCGGTGAACTGTCGGTAGAGATTGGCGCGTTCATCGTCGTCGATGTGCAGGAAGCTGTGCATGCGCTTGAGCAGGTTGCCTTCTCCCGGTGACGGTGTGATGGAGGTGGGCAGCAGATCTGCGCGCCGCAGGATCGTCGTCCACGTGCTGGCGCCCCGGTACATGTCCGCGATGTCGCGACCCGTGCGTTGCAGGAAGGCTGTCAACGGCCATTTCGTTCTCCCCGTAGGCGGCCAGGAGTTCGCCCCGCTGGCGGCCATCGAGATGTCCCCGGTGGCGGCCAGATAATTCCCCGCCCTGGGGTCGGTCGGGTTAGCTGAAGGGCTTCACTCCCTGTCCGCTGGTGGCCTGGGTGAGCCGGTAGCTGTCACCCTGGGTGACGGTGATGTGAGCGTGGTGCATGAGCCGGTCGACTGTCGCTGTGGCCAGGGTCTTGGGCATGATCTCGTCGAATCCGGAGGGGTGGAGGTTGCTGCTGACGGCGATCGAGCGTCGTTCGTAGGCGGCGTCGACCAGTCGGTAGAAGCCCTCGGCGGCGTCTGGTGAGACCGGCAGCAGTCCGATGTCGTCGACGATGATCAGATCCGAGCGGATGATCTTCGTGAGGGCTCGGGCGATGGAGTCGTCCGCGCGGTGTCGGCGGACCAGGGCTCCGAGGTCCTCGATGGTGAACCAGGAGACGGTCAGCCCGGCCTCGATGGCGGTCTGGCCGAGGGCCTCGGTGAAGTGGCTTTTCCCCGTGCCGGAGGGTCCGCAGATGCAGAAGTTCTCCCGACGCCCGATCCATTCCAGGGACTTGAGGGCGTCCTGGGTGGGGCGGGGGATGGCGGACTTGGTCTCGTCCCAGTCGCCGAAGGTCTTGCCGGTGGGGAAACCGGCTCGCTTGCGGCGGGTGTGGAGGTTGGCTCGGTCGCGGCCGGCGGCTTCCTCGGCCAGCAGGACGCGGACGACCTCGGCCGGGTCCCAGCGTTGTGCCTTGGCGGTGGGGATCAGGTCGGCCAACACGCGCCGCAGGTGGGGGAGTTTGAGCCGCCGGGTCAGCTCGATGGCCTCGGCGAGCGGGTCGCCGTTGGTGCCGGGAACGGTGCGAAGTGGGGTGGCCATCAGGTGAGATCGCTTTCGTCGTGCTCGGAGACGTCGGAGGCGGGCTGGGTGGGCAGGCCGAAGGAGGACCAGGCGGAGGTGCCGGGCTGCAGGGAGTGTTCTTCGCTGCGGCGGACGGGTTCGGTGTGTTCGCGTGTGGCCTGGTAGTCGACGATGGACAGCAGGTCCTTGTCCGCGAAGCGTGCGGTGACCGCGGCGGTGCCCAGGGCCCGGTCGACTTCGGCCACCGAGTAGAGCTTGGAAAGGGCGACGGCCTCGGCCATCTTCGCCTTGATGCGGCGGACCCCGGACGCCCCTGCTTCGACCAGCCAGGACGCGGCTCCGGGGCCGAGCTGGAGGAAGGCAGCCTCCTCTGCGGAAGTGGCCTTCGGGGTGCGGTCGTTGTCCTTGTTCTCCCGCGGCGGGTAGTGGTCGTCGTCCAGGACCGGGGTGCCCGGCTGCCCGCGGCGGTGACGGGCGGCCTCGAGGGCCGAGCCGTCCTCGCCGACCGCGGTGACGATCAGCTCGTCGCCGTGGAACCGGGCCCAGACCCGGTTGTCGATCAGTTCGTGCGGAACGGAGTAACGGACCCCTTCGACGGAGATTGTGGACTCCCAGTTCACCCGCCGGGTGGTGCCGAACGCGGCGGTGAACGGCCGTCTGGGCAGCGGGTGCAGCCGCTGTCGTTCCTCGGCGAGCCGCTCGACCGGCTTGCGTCGAGTCGCGCGGTGGATGCGGGAGTTGACCTCGTCGCAGAACGCTCGGCAGGCCGCCTCCAGCTCGCCGAATGTCTTGTAGTGCTCGCGCAGATTGACGTCCTTCGGCACCAGGTCGGCCTTCGCGATCCGGACCGTCGCCTCGGAACCGCCCTTCGTCTCCGGGTCCGCGGGCAGACACGTGCGTATGGTCGTGCCGTAGTGCCGGGCGACCTCGACGATCTCCGGGTTGCGGACCGCGATCCCGGCAACGTGATCGGTGGTGACCGTCTTCTCGTTGTCCGTCAGGACGTAGGCCGGCACTCCGCCGATCCGGCGGAACGTCGCGTCCAGACACGAGGTGACCGTCGGCAGCGTCTTGTCCCAGATCGGGATCACGATCCGGAACCGGGACCAGGCCAGCCAGGCGCACCACAGGATGGTCTTGCGGCCCTGGATGGTCGGCCCGTCGCCGAAGTCGTACTGAATCCACAGCCCCGGCTCGGTCACCCACGGGCGATAGACCCGCCGTCGACCGGCTCTGAACTGGGCTTTCGCCTCGGCAACGGTGCGGCGGGTGGTGCGTTCCCCGCCGGTGAAGCCCATCGCGACGATCCTCTTGTGCACCACGTCCGCGCGGATCTTGCCCTGCGAACGGACCACCAGTTCCTCGATCTTCGGCGGATAGTCGTCGATCGCGCGGGCTCGGTGACGGCGCTGGTCGGGATGCTGGCCGGCGGCCCGCATCTTCACATACCGGGCCACCGTGTGGTGGTCGACGCCGGTCAGCTCGGCCGCGGCGCGGTAACTGCCCGTGAGGTCGTACGCCTCAAGGATCTCCATGATCTCCCTGCTGTTCTTCACCCGCCCGAGCCTCGCCGAGCGGGAAGCGTCCAATGCGAGCGGGGAGATATCTGGCCGTACGTGGGGAATCCCGTGGCCATCAGTGGGGCGGTAAATGGCCGCCTATGGGGAGCTTGTCATGGCCGCCGTCACCCGTCGCATCAGCGATCAAGACTTACAGCTGCCGTGACAGAGGAGGACATTTACGAGCGAACAGCCGCACCGATCAGCCATCGAAACCCGCTGACGAATCGAGGCTAAGAGCTCGTAACACGATCTTGTTGAGGTGCGCTGGTTGGGCGTGACCGGTCTGTTGATTCGGCCGTTTGTGATGCTGTGAGTACTCGGCCGTGGATCGTGGACGACGACTTGTGGGCGCTGATCGAACCGTTGTTGCCGCCCTGGCCGGAGCGGTCACCAGGCCCGCGGCCAGTGGCGGATCGGCTCTGTCTCCAGGGCATCCTCTACGTCCTCTACAACGACATAGCCTGGCAACTCCTGCCGCTGGAGCTGGGGTTCGGCTCGGGACAGACCTGCTGGCGCCGCCTGGAGCGGTGGCAGCAGGCAGGAGTCTTCGACCATCTGCACCGCATCCTGCTCGCGGAGCTGAACGCGGCCGGCCAACTCGACTGGTCGCGGGCCTGCGTGGACGGCTCCCATGTCCGCGCGAAAAAGGGGGTGCCGACACCGGTCCGTCGCCGGTCGACCGACGCAAGACGGGCAGCAAACACCATCTGATCTGCGACGGACGCGGCACTCCGCTCAAGGTCATCACGACCGCGGCGAACGTCAACGATGTCACCCAAACCCTCGCTCTGGTCGATGGCATCCCACCTGTCGCCGGCCGCCCCGGCCGTCCTCGCAGGCGTCCAGAAGCCCTGCTCGGAGACAAGGGCTACGACTCCAATCCGAACCGCGAAGAGCTCCGCAAGCGGCGGATCCTGCCTGTCATCTCCCGCAAGGGCGCCCCGAACATCAAGGGCATGGGCAAGCTCCGTTACGTTGTCGAGCAGACCTTCGCCCTGCTCCACCACTTCAAAGACTCGCCGTCCGCTGGGAACGCCGCACCGAGCTCCACGATGCCTTCGTCTCCCTCGCCTGCAGTCTGATCTGCTGGCGACGCCTCAGGAAGGCCCGCTCATGATCGTGTTACGAGCTCATAGGAGCTTCAGAGTCAAGCTCAGACTGGCTCAGCTACTTGAAGCGAAACAGGGAAGTTAGTGTATCGGGTCTCCATCGTGAACTTCGCTGCCGATGGGCACAGGCAGGCTTCGCGTTCACACGCCTTCACATCTCTCATCAGAGGTTCATCACCCGAGGGAATTTCTCTGGATCTCCGTAGGAAAGGATCCTCCCCAAACCAATTCGCAGTCCCGCCATGTCGCTGCCAGAATGAAACGCAAGAACAATATTCTCATTCGGCAGTTCAAGTTCCTCAATAGCCTCTTCGCGGAACCGAAGGGTCAGTCTATTTTGAGAAATGGACACCTCTTCAACCCCGCCATAATCGACGCCTCCGGACTCATTGAGGATGCAATAGCTATCTAGCCCAAGTCTACGGTTTTGCTCACTGGGCTCTTCGAGGCCACACTGGAATACGAGGTAGCACCCTTGACCAGCTTCATCTTCCGCAAGGCCAACGGTGAAGACGGAATCAGGGAGATTTTCCTCGATTGAAATCTTCCTTACGACCCAACCGTGACGACTCGGCATGTCACTCCCCTGCAGTGCTCCACGTCCTGTTTCCCCAAACGTACACGAACGTCGCACCCGTCTCAGCGGCGGCTCGCCTCATAGAGCCCTGGCACTGCGAGCACGGATTTTTGGTTCCATGGATCGTCACAGTGTCCCCAGGGCTGACAGGCGCTAGCTTCGCGTAGCGATCACCAGGGATTCGAACCGTGGGGCTGCCGCCGGACATACGTGTCGCTCGACTCTCCGTATGACTGGCTTGCGTATTATTCGGAAATCCAAGAGCAGCCTCCTCCGGCGTCTGGCTCCCACTGCGCAGTGTATATGCATTGACTTTCACTCCTTCCGCGTCGCGAACCTCCACAAGAGCCCAGTGCGTCGACTTTGTTGTCGCACCGATGATTGACCCCTTGGAATCCGCTGCCCCCTTCCCTCTATATGAAGGCCTGTGAGAGAAGATTGCCGCAAGAGCGCTGGGTACTTGATAGGCGTCACTCGATGTGTCGTAGCCGTAGCCAGCTACCCAGGCATCGAATTGAGCCCCGTAGTCGCATCCCGGAGAACCGGGCCCTCCGCCATTTCTGCAGTCACCGTCAAAGATCCATCCGGTGTATTCAACCGTGTGTGGGACATTCGATATCAAACCGTAGAAGGTCTCGCCAACGCCGCGGCAGACACTGGAGACGAAGCCCCAGGAGCCGCAGCCCCCGTCTGAGTTGCTGCCTCCCGCGCCTGTTCCAGTCGCGGTAGTGGTTCCACCACCTCCGCCCGAGCCGCCACCAGACCTCTTCTTGGGTTCGGTGTCAGTGTCAGGCCCAGGACAGGTGACGGAATAGGCGCCGCACGTCTCCATGAGCCCTGAGGGGTCGGAGTAGTTGATGGGGTCGTTCCGGCTGTAGCTGTAGGCGGAGAGGTTCTGCGGGGAATAGGGGGCGCTGAGGGGGTCCGGGCTGAGGAACCGGCCCAGGTGGGGGTCGTAGGCGCGGGCGCCGAGAAGGGACAAGCCCGTGCTGGTGTCCTCTGTCTTGCCGAGGAAGCCGTTGTCGGTGCCGGTAGGCAAAGTGCCGTTGCGTTCGTCCCCGAAGGGGGTGTAGCGGCGGCGGGTGGGGGTGCCGGTGGAGGCGTCGACGGTGAGTTGTGTGGAGGCTTGGGTGTCGGCCAACAGGTAGGTGAGTTTGCCGTTGGTGGCGGTTGTGCCCTTGGTCGTGCGCATGGCCACGGTGGCCGCACCGTTGGTGTAGTACCGGGTCGCGGTGACCTTTGTGCCGTTGGTGGTGCGTAGTTCGGTGCCGCCGAAGGAGGCGACGGTCTCCTGGGGCGTGGTGCGGAGCAGGAGGTTGCCGTCTGCGTCGTAGGCGTAGCGGGTCAGTTCGCTGCCGCTGGGCTTGGTGGTCTTGACCGTGGACAGCTGGGCAAGCTTCGTCCACGTGTAGTCCGTGGTCGTCTTTTCTGCAGCGGCGGGCTCTTCGACGCGCTGCGTCATCGTGCCGTTGTCGTCGTAGGTGAAGGTGTCCGTTTGGGTGGCGGTTCCGCTGGTCTTGTTGATGATCTTGCGGACGCCATGTGGCCAGGCTGCGTTGGCCGTCGTCCAGGTGCCAGCGTCGTCGTAGCCGGGGTAGATGTAGTCGCGCAGGGTGGCCACGCCTGCCGAGTTGGTGTCCGTGGCCGACTGCAGGTTGCCCATGCGGTCGTAGGTGTAGGCGGTCTGGTATGGGGCCGTGCCCGTGAAGTCGGACGTGGTCTGTGCGGTGTTGGCGCAGATGCCGGCCGTGGAGTGGGTAAAGGCTCTGCTCAGGCGGCGCTGGTCGTCGTAGCGGAAGCACTGCGACTGGGCGGTCTGGCCGGTGGCCTGCTCCCGCAGCTCGGTGATACGGCCGGTCAGGTCGTAGGTGTAGGTGTCCTTCTGGGCCTCGGTGACCAGTTCATCGACCGTGGTGGTCGTCGCGATGGTCTTCAGCCAGCGGGTGCCGTTGCTGTCGTCGTAGGCGTAGCTGCGCTTGGCCCGGATGCCGTTGCCGCCAATCCCGGTACCGTAGTTGCGCTCGACCAGGCGACCATAGGCGTCGTAGGCGGTGCCGTCGATGTAGACGGTGCTGCCCAGGGTGCTGGTGAGGCGGGAAGGATAGCCATAGGCGTCGTACGCAGTGGTCACCGTCTCCTCGGCGAGTCCACCCGCGCTGGGGTAGATCACCTTGGTAACGTGGTCGGCGGCGTCGTACGTGAGCGAGGTCGTGTAGTTCCCGGCCAGGCCGTTGATACCGGCAGGGATGGTGACCGTGCTGCTCAGTGCGCGGCCGCGGGCGTCAAAGGACCCGACCTTGATGGTGTACGTGTTGCCCGCTGTGTCACGGCTGCTGGTGGAGGTGATCTTGCCCTTGCCGTTTGTGATGTTCAGGCCATCCCAGGTCCAGGCAGCGAGTTCGTCCGAACCACTGGAGACGGCCGTCTTGCGGCCGAGATTGTCGTACCCGTAGGTGAGGACGGTTTTACCGCCGTTGCTGGTCGTCTTGCTGATCTTGCCGTTGGCGTCGTACTCGGTCGTCGAGTCGCCGGCGTCCGGGTCGTCTACGGTGATGCGCTGGCCGGTCCAGTCGTAGGTGTAGAAGGTGTTGTTGCCGCGGGGGTCGGTGATCTGCTTCAGTTCGCCCTTGCCGCTGTAGGCGTAGGCGGTGGTAAAGGTGGAGCTGCCGCTGTGTTCGACGACCTTGGAGACCTGTCCGTAGACATCGGTGTACGTGTCGGTAGGGGGGCCCACGGCAGGCTGGACGACTGTGTAGTCGCCGTTGTAGGTGGTGGTGACCTGGCCTTCGTCCTGGGTCACTCCGTACGCCTGGATCCGGGAAGTTACGGTGCGGCCGACCCAGTCCAGGACCAGGTCGTTGTACGAAGGGAGTTCGGCGACCTGAGGGCTGGAGGGGCCGCCAGAGCCGGCAGTGCCCTGGTTGCGGAAGACGGCTGAGGTGCCGGTGACCTGTCCGGCGGAGTCGTAGCGGGTGACCGCCACCTGCCGGTACGGAAGGGTCTGGTTGGTCGCGGCGTCGAGGTCGCTCGGCAGCGGGGTCTGTGTTTCGCGGGCGCGGCCGAGGCCGTCCATATAGGCGTGCGAGGTCAGATAGGTTGTGCCGGACTGCAGCACGTGGCTGGCCACGTGGGGGTAGCCGTCGACCGCGTCCGGGACCTCGGCACTGTTGGTCGACGTGGGGATGCTGTAGCTGAACTTCATCGACGGCGAGCTGCCGCTCTCGGTGGGCTTCCACACCTCCACCACCCGGCCCGCGGAATCCAGGGTCACGTTGGTGGAGTGGCCGTTGGCGTCCTTGACGGTGGTCGGTGTGCCCCAGAAGCGGGACGTCCACACGGTGGAGGTCAGCCCGGTGCGCGCGGAGGCGGTGCCGTCGGGGTCGGGGGTTGTGGTCGTGACGCCGTCCAGGGGCCAGGTGTTGGCCGGGCTGTATGTGGTGGTGGTGCGGTTGTGCTTGCCGTCTTCGGTCCACACCACGCGGCCGGCGTAGTCGTAGCCGGACCACGTCGAGCGATAGGTGCCAGACTTCGTGTAGGTGCGTGCCTCGGTCGGGTTGCCGTCGACCGGCTTGTTGCCTGCCACGCTCGTGGCGCCGTCGTACAGGGTGGTGGCGTAACCGTCCTGGTTGCTGTCGGCGATGCTGGAGCAGCCGACCGAGTAGTGCTTGGTCTGGTCCTGCAGCACGGTCCAGCGCTGGGCGCCGGTGGAGTCGTAGTTGTCGGTGTTGTAGGCGCGGCCGTAGGTGGTGCAGCGATTGTCGGAGACGTTCGGCTCGCCCCAGTCGTCTACGCGCATGGGCAGGCCGAAGGTGGTGGAGGCAGCCTCGGTGTCGTCGTACTCGTTCTCCACCGTGTGCTCGCGCCAGCCGCCGCTGACTTTGGTGCTGGTCGTGGTCTTGGACTCGCGGACGAAGCGGGCGTCGGGCAGACCGTCGTACTGGGCGGTGTTGTGGGACCAGTACGAGTGGTAAGTGCGTTCGTGGGAGACGTCCTGATCGTCCCGCAAGGACGTGGACAGCACCTTCCCGGCCAGCCAGTCGTGGTCGGTGAATTCGCTGCCGTCACCGTTGTTGACCTTGACGGTCTTGGTTGCTGATGCGTCGGTCTTGGAGGTGCGGTCGCCGTCCAGGCCCCGGTAGAGCCAGTACTTCTTGGCCTTCTTGCCGGTGCCCGCGCCCGTGGAGACCTGGACCTCCTGGTAGCCGCGCCAGTCGGACCAGGATTCGTCCTCGTCCTTGGTGAGGGGGTCGTTGGTGAACCGCCAGCCGGCGCCGTCCTCGTAGGCGTACGAGGTGGTCATCTTCGGGGCGCCGTCCTGGTTGATCGTCACCGTCGGGTCGACTTCAACCTGGGTGACCAGGAACTTCTTGAACCAGCCGGTGCGGGCCTCGGTCTCGCCTTCCGGGGTCCACTTCTGCCAGTAGCAGTCCTGCGTGTTGGACGCCTGGGTGGGCAGGTTGTCGCTGTCGCAGGGGTTGGCGAACCCGTAGGACACGGTGGTGGTGGCCCCGAGGTCGCCGTGGATCTCCTCGATGCGGGGGAAGTTGAGTTCGGCGGAGCCGACCTTGTTGTCCAGGTCGACCCGGTTGAAGTTGATCACCGGCAGGACGAGGTCGGTGCCGTTGCCGTACGTCCGGCGCTGCACGTAGTCCAGCCACAGCGTCTTGCCGATCGTCCCGTTGGGGTTCGGCATGCCGTACTTGTTCTGGTACTGCTGCACCAGGTCCCAGCCGGTGCCGTCCTGGTCACTGACGTAGGTCTTGATGTCCCACAGCATGTCCGTGGAGAAGAACGTGGGGTAGTACGTCTTGCCCGCGCACTCGTAGTCCGCCGACGTGCCGTCACACATGAGATCGACGGGCACGTCCGGGTACGAGGTCGGTTTGGCGTCGAAGGTGGGGCAGGCAGCGGGCTCGTCGCGCAGCGGGTCGTTCTCGTTGACGCGCTCGATACAGCGGTTGACGTGGCTCAGCTCGACCTTCGCCGGGACCTTGCCGCCGGTGATCTGGGAGGACCAGCCGTACTGGATCTCCTTCACGTAGCCGGAGGAGACGTACTGGCGTGCCTTGTCGGTGGTGGCGACCGAGCGGTAGTGGTTGTACTCCTTGTCGTAGAAGTACATGGTCTCGACCTCGTTGGCGTCGACCACCCGGTCGAGGTTCCAGCGCCAGGCCTGGGTGCACGGCTCGGGGAACTGGTCGTGGCAGGGCTCACCGGCGTCGTTGCCGACGACGGGCACGGTGAAGACGGAGGCGGTCGCGGTGCCGGTGCGCTCCGAGCGGCCCCAGCCGAAGTAGTAGCGGTGGCCGTCCTGGGAGGAGATCACCCAGTATTCGCCGTCGCGGCCCGCGCCGTGCCCGTTGAGCAGGCGCTGCACACGCCAGCCCGGGTCGTCCTTCACGTGGTACGCGCCACTGCCGGTGTTGTCCTGGATCAGCTCCGAGGTGACCCCGTTGAGGTTGATGACGTACACCGCGCCCGAGGGCTCATCGGCGGAGTTCGGCGAGTCCCAGCACATATCGCCGATGGTCGGCAGGCCGTCCTCGGTGCAGTTGCGGTAGCGGCGCTCGATGTAGCCGACGTTGAGGTCCCAGCCCATGCCGGCCCAGGAGGACTGGTTGTTCGACGCGGACGTACGGCCGTCCACGGACTGCGAGTTGTACGTCAGCGCCAGCGACGGCGCGGAACCCATAGGCGGCTCCGGCATCTGGATCGGAAGGTTGTACGTGAATGCGCCCGAGCCGGTCGAGACGTCCCATGAGCCGGTCGGCGAGAGCGTCGACGCCCGGTAGTCACCCTCGTCGGAAGAAGAGCCCGTGTTCAGCAGGAACACGCTGCCACCGCTGCTCGCGGCCTCGCGCATGAGCTGCGTCGAGGCGCCCTCTGTCGTCGTGTCGGCGGCCGCCGTCACGGTGGCGGTCAGGGTGCCGGAGTCCGTGTTGTTCTCTGTCGGCACGACCTCACGGTCCGTGCAGCCTGCCGCTCCCGGCGTCTGCAGTGCGCAGGCGGGGACCTTCACCAGGCGGAGGCGGGAGGCGAAGTCACCACCGTAGGCGTACTTGAAGCCGGAGTAGTCGATGGCGACCTGGACCTCACCGGAAACGTCCACCCCGTCGGTCCGGGTGACCTCCAGGCCGAGACCGATACCACCGGCCGGGGCCACATCCTCACGGTCCAGGACCCGCACATCCACCTGGTCCGGGGAGACCGCATCCGCAGCGGGCTCGTCCGACGAGGACCCTTCCGGGTCCGGCACCGTAGCGGAATCGGCTTCCGGGCTCTCGCCCGACGGGTCCGCTGCGGTCTCCCCTGTTTCGGAGATGCCCGGGCTTGGCGAGGCGGTCTCGCCCTCAGTCAGCCGGGCCGAGCCCAGTTGGGCCTCGGCACCGGACGCCTCCACGACGGGGGCTACCTCGACGACGTCGGCGACCTGTGTGTCCTCGCCCCCGTCCGCGCTGCGCGTGGGGGACGATGCGGACGGTTCGGGAGCCACTGTGCCCGCCTCACCAGGAGCTGCCTCGGACAGATCGACCGTTGCCTCCGCCGCACTCGGCCACCTCGGCGCGGGAAGCGGCTTGCCGACCTCCTCGGCCTGCTGCTGCGGGACCGAGCCGAGAGACTGCGACGGAACGACCGGTGTCGTGTCATCGGCAGCCGCGGTGGCCTGTTGCGGCACCACCGCCGACAGCAAACCCGCAAGCATCACACTCGCAAGGCCGACCGAGACAAAACGCGCGCGCCGAGCAGCCACTCGAACCCCCCGCCCCATGCGGACCGCGTCAACGCGCGGGCCGCAGCTCACATGTACAGACCGTCGGCATCAGGGCAGGGTCGACCGCGCTCCCCAGCACGGAAACGGAATAACTCATTCCTGAATTGGATCAGTGAACGTGGACAGTAGCTGCTGTGAATACGCCGTGAACAGGCCAAGCGAGAGTAAGGTTCCAGCCAGCACGGGTGATGTTGATCACGCGCGGCCTTCTCCCGGCGAATCAGCCACCGCCGGCCTCCCACCAGGGCAAACACCCCAAGACAACCCGGTCAGAAGAAGGAGGCCGCCGCGGTGTGAGCGAGCGCCGCCCGTGTGGGTGATGACAGCCGGGCGGTTCGGCGAGACGCTCAGCAGAAAGTCGAGAACACCACAGACCACTTCAGGGCCCGGTCGCGCTGCGCGGCCGGGCTCCCGCCGTGCGGCGGCGCGGCTGTACCGCAACAGCTGTGCCGCCCGGGCCGCCTGCTGGCCGTGCGGGAGTACGCCAGCAGGCGGCCAGTGTCCCGAAGGCGCAGGCTGAGAGGGTGGAGTGGCCGGTGAACGTCGCCCTCGCGCGGCCCGTGACGCAGCTGCCTAAGCTCCCCAGCCGCGTACGGATGAACGTCCCCAGCTATGTCGAGGGAAGCGGCACGGCTGAGATCTTGGTTGAGATCGTCAGGCTGGCCGGAGATACTCGCACGATGAGTGGTAGCGCATCGCCTGGATCGGTCGAACGAGGTTGGGACGGGCCGTGGTACCGGGTTCGCGCGGACGCCTTCGAGGCATCGTTCCTGCCCAGCTCGGACGAGGAGTTGGACTCGGTGTGCAACGTAGATGTCTTCGTGGACCTCAAAGACGGCTCCCGGTGGAGCGCGACTGTCTTCACGGTCGCCGAAGTCGAACGCTTGATGGAGACCTGGGCAGGAAGCGACGAGGCTCTCGGCGGGCGCTACTTCTGGGTTTCGGACGGCCTGATCATCCGGGATCCCGGCATCGACAACATGACCGATGTGATTGCCGGACTGATCGAGACCGACGAGTTCTCCGGGATCTTCCAACGACTCGACAGCGAGTGACCACGCCCCCGGCCGCGATCGTCTGTCAGGCCACGTCTGCATCCCGCTCGATGGCCGTGAGGCGGTTCTTGAGCCGGTAGCTCGGTCCGTTGATGGAGATTACGTCGCATCAGCGCGGGGCCATTCGCGTCCCTTGGCCTTGTGGGCGGTGGAGACGGTGATCTGGGCGTGCGGCTCGGGGGCGAGGTGGGCGAGGGCCTTGACCCAAGGCCGGGTAGTTAGCGTATTTCCGCTGGTGGCAGGGGAGTTCGGTGTCGGGTAGGAACGCGGGCATCGGGGCCGCGTTGGTCAGGTAGTCCGCCAAGACTTCCGGCCGTTGAGGAGCCCCGTTGCCCACGCGTCATTGTGTCCTGCCACCCGGTCTGGCGAGGGTCACCCGTGAGTTCATCGTGGCCGAGGGGCGGTTCGCGCCCGGTCATCTGGGCGAGTTGACGCAGGTCATACCGTTCGACCTCGTCGATGCCGTTCTGGATGAAACCCGTTGCGTGCAGCGCCGGTTACGGGATCTGCCCTCGCGGGTCGGGGTCTACTTCCTTCTCGCGATGTGCCTGTTCCCGGAGGTCGGCTACCGGCTGGTCTGGCACAAGCTGACCGCAGCCCTTACGGGCGTCGGGATCGAGGTCGCGGAGCCAACTGCGAAAGCCTTACGTGACCTGCGCAGACGGCTCGGTGCAGAACCGATGAAGCGCGTGTTCGAGACCCTGGCCGGCCCGCTCGCCCAGCCGGTGACTCCCGGAGTGCGGTTCGGGCCGTTCCGAATGGTCTCCTTCGACGGCGCTGTCACGTTGGTTAGCCGGGTGGGATGATCTTCTCTGGTTGATCGTGCTGGAGGGGGCTGTCCGTGGGGACCGTGTCGCCGTCGTACAAGGGGCACCGGTACCCGGTCGAGGTCATCTCCCACTGCGTGTGGCTGTACTTCCGCTTCCCGCTGTCGTTCCGCGAGGTCGAGGAGCTGATGCTCGAGCGCGGGATCGTCGTCTCGTACGAGACGGTGCGCCGCTGGTGCGCCAAGTTCGGGCAGCGGTACGCAGGCGCGCTGCGCCGCCGGCAGCTCCGGCCTGGTGACAAATGGCACCTGGACGAGGTCTTCATCAAGATCAATGGAGAACAGAAGTACCTGTGGCGGGCCGTCGACCAGGACGGCATCGTGCTGGACATCCTGGTGCAGAACCGGCGGGACAAGGCCGCGGCCAGGCGCTTCTTCCGCCGCCTGATGAAGAAGACGCACGCGGTGCCGCGGGTGATCGTCACCGACAAGCTCCGCTCCTACGGCGCCGCCCACCGCGAGGTCATGCCCTCCGTCGAGCACCGGCAGTCGAAGTACCTCAACAACCGAGCCGAGAACAGCCACCCAGCCCACCGGACAGCGCGAACGGGCGATGAAGGGCTTCCGCTCAGTGGGCGGGGCCCAGCGGTTCCTGTCCGCGTTCAGCGGTATCTCGCCCCACTTCCGGCCCCGCCGACACCTGATGACCGCTGCCGCCCACCGAGCCGAGATGAGCATCCGCTTCGCAATCTGGGAGCAGATCACCGGCGTCGCCGGCCTCGCCAACGCTGCCTGAGCACAGCCCGGAACCGAGCTGCACCACGCGCGACGCCATCAGACACCTACCCACCCAACAACGTGACAGCGCCCTCGATCGCCTTGCCCAGCAGAGGATCGACGGGCTTGGTGAACGAGGTGCCGGTCTTGTGGGTGGGGACGTCCAGCAGGCAGACGGCGTCTCGCGCCAGTACCTCGTCGGAGTCACCGGGGATGGGGAACCCCTCGTGCTGCCAGCGGACGCAGCCCACGCGAAGTCGCGCGATCTCGTCACTGCGCAGGCCACTGAACAGCCAGGTCAGGGATAGCACCCGGAGGAGCTCGAATGGGTAGCGCAGGCTGTTGAGTCTGGTGGGCAGATCATCGGGGCCGATGTTGAGGCCTGCCCACAGCAGTTTGGCCCAGATGTCGTCGGCTATCACCCGCGGGTCGGGGCCGAGCATCGCCGCGATGGTTCGGGGTGTCGACAGTGCGCGTACGGGGTCGAACCGTCGGGGTATCCACTCCCATTCCTGCAGGTCGTGGAAGAAGGCGCGGGTCGCGGTGAGGTAGCCCGACTTGCTGTGCGGTGTGATCGGCTGGCCTGCCCGTTTCTCGTGACTGGCGACTCGTTGGACGTAGTCCCCGACGCGGAGCTTGTCCACCGCGGCGACCCAGGCCGCGCAGGTCTGGCGGGTCCACTGAGTCGGCTCCGTGATCTCTGGATGTTCGTCGGCGAGCCACCGTCCGATCTTCGACAGCAGGGAGCGGTGGTTGTCTCGGACCTTGCGCGACAACGTGCTGGTGGAGTGCCAGCGTTCGATCCATTCGGCCCACGACTGCGCGGTCCCCTCGATCGCGGGCATCCGCCCGCGATACGGAGTGGGCGGCAGGGAGCAGTGCCCGAGCGCGGCCACGGCGCGCTGGATCCCGTAGAGGGCGCCGATGTAACGATCCGGCAGGTCGGGGTGCTGACGGATCCGGTCGAATGCCGCGGTCGTCAGGTCTTCGAGCATCGGGCTGCGGTTGAGCAGGAGGGTCTGACACAGGACCGGGGAGATCCGTGGGTCGATGCCGGTCTCGACCTGATAGCCCCAGCCACGAAGCACCTGTGCAACCTGCTGTTGCGCTTCGTCGACCGGACGCTTGCCGAACACTCGCCAGGCCAGCGGCAGCCTTCGGAAGCTGCCCAGGTGGTCGAACTCGGTGAAGCCACTGAGCAGGTAGGCATACGCGGTCAGATACGGGCGGGCGGTTCCCTCGGCCCATCCTGGGGCGTTCGCGGTGAACTGCCTGGCGCTGTTGCCGATCAGCGCGAGCCAGTCCTCGGCCGACCAGGCCCAGACTGTCCGGTCGTGCTCGGCACAGCGCAGGAGAATCAGAGCGATGGCGTCGTCGACGCCGCGGCGGTAGCTGCCGTCATCCGGGCACCACAACGATGAGCGCACGTCGTCGAGCGGGCGAAGCAGCCGCCGGACGGTCTTCCACTAAGAGGTCCTAACAAAGGCGTTGGACGTGTCGGTGGGTGATGAGACAGGTGGCGAGGCCGAGGAAGGCTTCATGGATGTCGTCGCGTCGTTCCCAGCGGATGCGCAGGCGACGGAAGCCGTGGAGCCAGGAGATGGTGCGCTCGACGACCCAGCGGAAGATGCCCAGGCCGGAGCCATGTGGCTGGCCCCGTTCGGCGATCGCGGGCCGGATGCCGCGTTTCCGCAGCAGTCGCCGGTACTTGTCGTGGTCGTAGCCGCGGTCCGCGAAGAGCATGTCCGGCCGTCTCCGCGGCCTCCCGACCGCGCCGGCCACGGGTGGAATCTTGTCCAGCAGCGGGATCAGCTGAGTGACGTCATTGCGATTGCCGCCGGTCAGCGACACCGCGAGCGGGATGCCCTGCCCGTCGACAAGGACGTGGTGCTTGCTGCCCGGCCGTGCGCGGTCGACCGGGCTGGGACCGCTTTTGGGCCCCGTCGGGCCGCCCGCACGTGGGAGGAGTCGATCACCGCCCTCGACCAGTCCAGCTGCTTCGCCGACCGCAGCTTCTTCAGCAGCACCAGGTGCAGCTTCTCCCACACACCGGCCTCGTTCCATGCGGCCAGGCGCCGCCAGCAGGTCATGCCCGAGCCGAAGCCCAGTTCCTGGGGCAGGTACTCCCACTGGATGCCCGTGTGCAGCACGAACAGGATCCCGCACAGGGCTTGTCGGTCCGGCACCCGCGGCCGGCCCGCCACCAGCTTCGGCCCCGGCTCGGGCAGTAACGGCTCGATGAGCGACCACAGTTCGTCCGACACGATCCACGGCCGCGACTGACGTTTCCCCACGACTAGACCAACGACCACCCAAGTCGAAAGTCACTTGATCAACAACTTCTGTTAGGACCTCTAAGGGGCCTGCGGATCGTGGCCGCCGGGGTAACGGCGCAGGTCCGTTCCCAGGGACACAAGCGCCTCCCGTTCGTCGACGGTGAGTTCGTGACGCCGGTCGTAGCGGTCCGGCTCAACCGGCCACGGCCAGGACAGCAGCGTGTCTGTCGTTGAGGCGGAAACGGCGGTCAGTGCGATCACGGCGAGACCGCCTCCTTCGTGGGCGCGCCCAGACGGGCCAACATCTGCACCCGCCAGCCGTGGATCTGCTCCATGCCGCGGTTGAGCTTGTCGGCCAGGTCCCGGCCCGAGAGGTGGATGTAGGTGAGCGTGGAGGCGGTGTGGCGGTGGCCGGCGAACGTGGCGATGGCATGCAGTTCCCAGCCCATCCGAGCCAGGTCGGTCAAGCACAGGTGTCTCGTGGTGTGTGTGGAGAACCGCGGGACATCAGCGGCCAGCGCGATCCGGCGGACCACCTTCGACCAGGTCCACAAGCTCAGCGGCTCGGCGTGATTGCGCCGGGATTCCGACAGGAACAGCGGTCCCCGTGCCCGGCTGATCCGGGCCCGGTGAGCGAGGTAGCCCGACAGCAGGACGCCGGTCGGCGCGGAGTACGGGACAACGCGCTCCAGCCGGTTCTTGGTCGTCTCCGCCCGTACTCGCAGGGTTCGGTGAGCCGGGTCCAAGTCGTCCGTACGCAGGGAGCACAGCTCCTCCCGGCGCAGTGCGGCGTCGTAGGCGAGCGCGAGCATCACGCGGTTGCGGATCGGCTCCGCGGCGGCGACCGCGAGGACATCCATCCACTGCTGTTCGGTAGGTATCCAGGGCAGCTTCGTCAGCCTCGGCACGAGGCCACGCTCGTGCCCGCCGCGTCGGCGACCCGGCGTGTAGCGGCCACGGCCGACCGGGTTGGAGTCGCGCTGCCCGTCCTCCATGAGGAAGTCGTAGAACAGCCGGACCGGCACCAGACGCTGCTGAATGGTGACGTTGGCAAGACCGTAGCCCGAGTCGATCGAGATCACGTTCGCACCCCGACGGCTCGGTCGTGAGGTCAACTCCCGTACGTAGACAGCGATATGGGCACGGTTCGCGGTCAGCGGGTCGACGTTCTCCCGCTCGCACATCTCCAGATACTCGGCCAGCCCTCGGGCATAGGCATCGATGGTCCGGGGCGCCCGCCCCAGGTCGGTCCACACCTGCAGCCACCCGGCCGCCTGCTCATGCCGGCCGAGCACCGGCCACTTCTCCTCCAGCACCACCGTGCCCAACGCATCTCCTCAGTCCATGGGCGTACCGCAGGGAGATGATCTCCGCGGCGGTCAGATTGCACGTAACTGATAGGTGGGTGGTGGAACGGAGCAACTCGTGGACGATGCGGGCGAGGCGCAACGCGAGGGACTACGAGCGGCTGATGTCCCACGCAGAAGCCCACATTCAATGGGCCTTCATCACCCTCATGTCCCGCCGCCTGGCCCGGCCCCGCCGCCAGACCGAGGCGGCGCTGGCCACCCTCGCAACCGCCTGAAGACCAGCGCGCTGCCGCTGTCGTTCGGAACGGCGACCATCGACGCCCAACCGAACGGCAAACGGGATCACCACAGCACTTCATGACGCCGTGACCTGCGGAAAGGAGATGTGAAACAGCTTCTGAGCCACCAGGGCGTCTGCGAGGACGTCGCCGCTCGCCCCTGCACCGTAGATCCACCGGCCACGCCCCCCGCACCGATATCGCGGATCCGTATGCCGACAGGCCTGGCCAGCCGGTACTCCCCCGCGCGCCGGCCGCCGACACCGCCCTGTCCGCATGGGCGCACACCGCGAGGCGAGACGGCCGCACGAGAGGCCGGCCGCTGCTCGCCACCAACGGCCACAGGGGAGCGAGAGCGCGGCACCGGACGTCGTCATCGTCGCCGCGGCGGTTGGTGCCGGTGGCTCTGTTCACGGGTACCAGCAGCAGTTGTTCACCAGTTTGAGCAGTGTGTGCGGTCGGCTGCGATTCGAACACTGCAGGAGTCTGGGCAGCGCGGAGGCAGCCGATTACGGCTGAGGGCCCCGGGTGCCGAGGCACTTCACACTGTTGGCGTCCGGCTGCCCAGACACCGTCGTCGAGTACGAGCCCGCTGGCTGTCCCTATGCGCCTCTTCCGCCTTGCCCGGCAGGGTGCCTATGAGCGTGGGAGGCTTACTTGGATTCGACTCGTCCTACTGGGTCGGGGCCGGTCGTCAGTGCCTCGCAGGCGGTCTGCCACGTGGGGGCGCCGGGGTGGAGCTGGGTGTGGAGGTAGGCAGCGGTGAGCCAGGCGAGGGCAGAGACTCGCTCGGGGTTCTCGTCGGTTGTCTCGGCGGCGTCGTATCCGGCGATCCCGCCGAGTCCGTGCTCCGCGTCGAACAGGGTGAGCAGGCTCTTGGGACCGCGGGCGAGGGTGTACGGGTCGGCGTGCCAGTCCGGCCCCATATCCGTGAAGTGCCGGGAATCGTCCTTGTCGCCGGCGACGACCAGCGCAGGTGCGGTCATGGTGGAGAAGTCGAGGGCCCCGATGATCGGCCACTGCTCGGCCATGGGCCCGTTGAGGACGTCGCCGCCCCTGCCGGGCGCGGCGAGCAGCACGCCTGCCTTGATCCGGGGCTCGACGAGGTGCACGACGTTCCCGGTGTCGGGGTCGGTGAGCCCGGCGCCCAGGAGGAGGGCGGCGGTGAAGCCGCCGAGCGAGTGTCCGACGATGGCGACCTTGGTGGGGTCGATCCGCCCCGCGAGCTGCGGCACGGTGCGCTCGATTACGTCGAGCCGGTCGAGGATGTGGGTCATGTCCTCGGCGCGGGAGCGCCAGAAGTCAGGTGCGCCGGGCGCGTCGGCGACCAGGTGGCTCAGTGTCCGGGAGGTGAGGTGGGTGGGCTGAACGACGGCGAATCCGTAAGCGGCCCAGAAGTTGGCAAGCGGCGCGTAGCCGTTGAGCGAGGAGAGGTTGTTCGAGGGGCCGTGACCGTGGGAGAGGAGGATGACGGGGAGGCCGGTTCCGGTCGCGGGTGCGGAGACGCGCACCTGGAGGTCCACGGGACGTCCGGGCACGGAGAGGACTACGGGGCTGAAGGACAGGACCGGGACGGGAGTGCCCAAGGTGTCGGCGCTGGTGGCAGTGGATGTGCTCACGATGTGGATTCCCTTTCGGTGGCACCTGCCGTCCGCTGGTCTCCTGCGACCGGCGACGGACAAGGCGATCAGGAGCGTCCCGCTTCGGCTAACCTGAAGCGGAACATCGCTCCATTTAGTATCCGGATCGATGCTCCGTTTTGTCAATCGGCTTGGAAGGACTACGTGATGGCCACCGAGGGCCCTGCAGGGGAGTCACCGTCCCGAGGCAAGCGGGCCGACGCGCAACGCAACCGGCAGGCGGTGCTCGCTGCCGCCGCCGAGGTGTTCGTCACCTCCGGCGTCGACGCGCCGATCCGCCAGATCGCGGCCCGGGCGAGCGTCGGGATGGCCACGATCTACCGCCACTTCCCGACCCGGGCGGATCTCGTCACCGCCGTCTACCGCCACCAGATCGAGGAATGCGCTGAGGCCGGCCCGACCCTGCTGGCCAGTGCCGACTCCCCGTTCAACGCGCTGCGCCAGTGGATCGACCTCTTCGTCGACTTCCTGGTCACCAAGCACGGACTCGCCGACGCCCTGCAGTCCGACAGCGACCGCTTCGCCGCGCTGCACGCCTACTTCCTCGACCGCCTGCTGCCCGTCTGCGCCCAACTGCTCGACGCCGCGGTCGAGGCCGGCGACATCAAGCCCGGCACGCAGCCCTACGAGCTGATGCGCGGCATCGGCAACCTCTGCATCGGACGTGACAACGACCCCCGCTACGACCCCCGACGCCTGATCGCTCTCCTCCTCCAGGGACTCCAGCGACCTCACGCGTCCTGATGCCTAACATCGCGACCTGGTCCCTTCGCAACTTCCACGCGATCTGAGCGGCCGCCTCTCAACAGCCGGAGACGCCGGCAGGCAGCAGTACCCCTGAGCTGGTGCTGTCGCTTCTCATGAATATCGAACACGGCATCATCAGGACGCTGCTCAACGTCGTGAACATCCGCTGTCGTAACTCGTGAACAAAGCCAGTGCCGGTGTGTGGTGCGCGGCTATCGCATGTCGCTGGGCGAGTCGGTGATGTGTCCGTGGCGGCCGGTCTGCTGGTAGACATCGGCGCCCCGGGCGGTGACGGGTGATCCGCTGATGATTCCGCCATGGGTTGCGTTCTGCTTGATGTCGGCCCCGCCGCGGCCTGTCGCTGCCGAGTTCTCGATCCGGCCGCCGCGGGATGCCCGGATGCGGTGGCGGGTGCGCCGGGAGGCGGCCTGGGTCAGCAAGGCCAGCCAGATGCCAGCGGCCGCGAGCACGGCCATGGCCATGGCCATGGTCCAGCTCCACCGGTCGGTGATCAGGTTGGTGACGACCCCGGTGGCGATGCCGACGAGCACGCCGCCTGCGGTGACGGCCTTCTGTGCCGCTGTGGCCATGCGGGCTCCCTGCCGGCTCGGCGCCGAAGAAGTGTTCCCTTGACGGTAGTTGCAGTCGAACAGTTCGTCTCGCCCGAAAGGAGACGTTGTGTCAGATTATCTAGAGAAACAGCCCCTGGGGGTAGGGGTGGGCAGGCGAGGGGGGACGGGCGTGGGGGATCTCGGGGGGCTGTTCACCGACCGCAGGGCGGCGCTGAGTGCCGTGCGCGCGCTGGCGGAAGCCGACAGCGGGCCGCGGGTGCTGCTGCTGACCGGGCTGCCGGGCATGGGCAAGTCCACGCTGCTGGCCTACGTGTCTTCCCGTCCGCCGCGGGGCTGGGCGTGTGCGGTGGTCGACGCGGAGGCGCTGGTGTCGGGAATGGCGCTGCGCAGTGAGGGCGCGGAGGAAGCGGCGCTTCTGGTGCTGCGGGCCGTGGGCGGCCATCTGGCCGGGCTGGGGCCGTGGTGGCGCAGGCGCTGGCTGCGGCAGAAGGCCTCCCAGATCGGGCAGGTCCGGCCGTGGCGGGTCAGGGTGTGGCAGTGGGCAGGTTTCGGCGGCCGTATCAGCGGCTCTCCGGTTGAGGTCGTGGCCGGGGCCCTGACGCAGGGGCAGCTGCGCGGGCAGTGGGCCGATCAGCTGCTGGCCGTGGCCCGCGGGGTACGGCGCGGGCGGCTGGTGCTGATGGTGGACAGCTGTGAGCGGCTGGCCTACTTCGATGACGTGCGGGCTGAGCGTCCCCGCCCTGAGAGGCCGTATGGGGTGGGCGGCTGGTTCGGCACGGTGGTCGATGAGCTGCTGGCCCTCATGCCGCATCTACGGGTGGTGCTGGCCGGCACCACCGCCCCCGCCCCCGCCACGGCTGGCGCGGCTGGGGGCCGGTTCCGCCAGGTGGAACTGAAGCCGTGGAGAGCCAGTGACACCCGCTCCTACCTCGCCCGTCGAGGGCTGGAGGTCGACGCCGAGGTGGCGGCCGCGCTCACTGAGGCCGAAGGCGGTCTGCCAGTGTCCATCAGCTGGATCGCGGACGTCTTGAACGGACCCCTTGCCGAGAGGACGGCTGGTACACCGCCCGCTGCGCAGGTCCTCGCCCGGCTCACCGCACCGAACACACCGACGGGACCGGCCCGTGCGGCATGGCTGGCCCAGCACGTCCGGTTCCGACTCAGCGAGGGAACGCTGGCTCTGCTGCACACGGCTGCCGTCCTGGACAGCTTCACCCCCACCGCTCTCATGACCGTCGCCCGCACTCTCGGCCCGGTCTCCGACGACGCCTTCACCCGTCTGGCACAGACCTCCTGCATCAGCCTCCACACCGGCGGCGCGGGCGGGCAGTTCGCGCCGGACAGCCGCTGGCAGGTGCATGCGGTCATGCGCCGGTGGCTGATCGAGGACGCCCGTGCCCACGACGCGCAGCAGCCGCCTGCCCGGCGTGTCCTGCCGGCCCTGCACCGCGCCGCCGCCGGCCACTACGAGGCACTCGCCGGTGATGCCGCATGGTCTCCGGAGGCCGCCCGCCACCGGTTCGCCACCGGCGACGGCACCCACGCCGCGGCATGGACAGGCCGCCTGGCCGCCGCTCTGCGCGCGACACCGCCGGACAATCTGCAGATCCGGCTCCTTACCGACGCCGCCCTGGACTCCCCGGGCGTTGAAAAAACCCTGCCCGCAGTCGTCGCGGACGCCCACCTGGCCGCCGGACACCTCGCCCACCGCTTCGCCCGGTACGCCGCCGCGCAAGACCACGCCGAACAGGCCCTGGCCCTCTACCGCACCCTCGACGGCCGCACCCACGCCGTGTACGTCTCAGCCTGCCTGGCCGGCCAGGCCGCCTGGAAACGCCCCCGTTACCAGGACACGGTCACGCACTGGACCACCGCCCTCACCCACCACCCCGACCGCACCGGCACAGACCCCGCCACCGCGACCGGACCCGGCAGTCTCGGCCTGCGTACCGCCCTGGCCGAGGCCGCCCTGACCACCGGAGACGCACCCCGCGCCCGCACCCTGCTGGAACGGCAGCCCCCCACCGATCCATCGCCTTCCGGTACTCCAGCCGCTGCACCCACCGATCAGCCGGGGCAGGCAGTGGAGTACGCGTTGCCCGCCCCTGTCCTGGGCGAGCTGGTGCCCCTCGCACAGCACCCGGCGCACACGCACCTCCTGCACGCCGAGACCGCCTTCCGCCTCTACGACCACCGCCAGGCCGCCACCCGCGCACACCGGATACTCGACGACTCCGCAGCCGGCCCCCACCAAACCGCCCTCGCCCACCGGCTCCTGGCCCGCATCGCCCTGTACACGTGGGACATCGACCAGGCCGGCCAGCACCTGCGCGACGCGGACACGGCAGCCGGACAATGCCCCGACCAGCGCTGTCTGGTCCACCTGCTCCTCACCCGAGCCGAACTCGCCGACCGCAAAGCCATATGGATGCCGCCCCAGGAATCCACGGTACTCGGCCCGACAAGCATCTCTGTCACCCAACGCAGCGAATCCGCCCACCAGTACGAACTCGCGTACCAGGACCGCACCGCCGCAGCCGAACTGGCCGACGGCCTCAACGACCCCCTTCTGAAGGCCCTCACCACCACCCATGCCGATCCGGATGCGGCCCTTGCCCTCCACCGCACCATCGGCAACCACCTCGGCGAAGCCGACATCCTCCACACACTCGCTGCCACCGCACTGCACCGTGGCAACCTCACCCTCGCCAACCAGCACGCCACCCAAGCACTCACCCTCCACCACGCCTTCGGTAACCGGCACGGCGAAGCCGACACCCTCCGCGTGCTCGCCAGCATCGCCCGGGACCGAGGCGACCTCGACCTCGCGGACCAGCGCGCCACCCAAGCACTCACCCTCTACCGCACCATCGAAAACCAGTACGGCGAAGCCGAAAGCCTAGACATTCTCAGTATCATCGCGCGGGATCGTGGTGACCTCGACCTTGCCGAGCAACACGCCAGGCAGGCGCTCGCCTTCTACCGCACCATCGGCAACCCACACGGCGAAGCCGTCACCCTCCGCGTGCTCGCCGACACCGCCCGGCATCGTGGTGACCTCGACCTCGCGGACCAGCGCGCCACCCAGGCACTCACCCTCTACCGCACCATCGGCAACCAGTACGGCGAAGCCGCCGTCCTCGGAACGCTCGCGCGGATTGCCTGGCAAGACGGCCGCAGGGAGGACGCGCGGCACCACATGGAAACGGCCGCGGCACTGTATGACGCCATCAACCTGCCCGAACAGGCCGCACTATGCCGCCAGCAGCTACGCAAATGGTGACACCACTGCAACAGAACGTTCGTTCCTGAAGTCCGCCTCATCGGCTTCGCCGCCGGGATCCCCGGCCTCCTCATCGCACGGCGGTCTACCAGCCCAAGAACGACGAGCACCCGGCACAACCTCGCCAATTGGCGGGGGACAGGGGATGCGAAGGGTGCTTTCCAGGCCTTCGAGATGCTGGTGCAGCAGATGGTGCGGGTACTGGGTCCGGACCATCCCGGCACCCTCGCCACCCGGCACAACCTCGCCAATTGGCGGGGGGAGGCGGAGGATGCAGCTGCTCATCAATCGACCGATTGATGAGCAGCAGGATCCCTCACATGAAGCGAACCGCAAAGAGTTCTTCGCGAAGGACTCTTTGCGAAGAACTCTTTGCGGTTTAGTCTGTGCGGTGTGCCTGACGTGATGAAGAGGCCAGGGGGCCCGAACGTTGAAGAGGACTCCGTTGTTCTGGATGCCAAGGGGCTGCGTGCCATGGCGCATCCGGTGCGTGTGCAGCTGGTTGGGCTGCTGCGGAAGTACGGCCCATCGTGTCGACGATCACGATTCTCCCCAGGGCAAACGTCACGTAATTCCCCACCTCTCTGGGACGTCAGGCCGTGTCACGTCCCTGCCGTGCTGCCGTGGTCCTAGGTCGGAGGTCGGTAGGCAAGAGGCGTGTGACATCGCAGGATTGGCGATGTGACAGCTCGTAGCTTCGATATGGACACGTTCCTGCAGCAGCCGCTCACCGCTCGCCTTGCCACCAACGGGCCCACCGTGCGCCCGGTCTGGTTCCTGTGGGAGGACGGTGCATTCTGGGTGCTGACGGGCCCGTGGACCCGGTTGTTCGACCGGGTGAAGAACGACTCGAAGGTCGCGCTCGTGGTGGACGAATGCGATCTCGTGACGGGACGCGTCCAGCAGGTGATCGCCCGTGGGCAGGCTGAGCTCGTGCCGTTCGACGTGGCGAGGGGCCGACGCAAGCTGGTCCGCTATCTGGGAGCGGACGAGGCTCTGTGGGATGCGCGGTTCGTGGGCTATCTGTATGACGATCCGGGCGAACGAGGCACGATGTGGCTGCGGTTGACGCCCTCCTCGCTCACGGTCCAGGACCTCAGCTATGCCGTCGTTCCGTCCTGAGGCCGATGGCACCAGCTGGGGTGGGAGAGCCGCTCCCGCCCCAGCCTCGTTCCGGTGTTCGACTTACTTGATCGGAGGCTTGTCCGCGGGGTTCTTGGGCCGCTTGTTGGGGCGGTAGCTGGGACCGTTCATGATGACCTGGTGGCTGGCGTTGATCAGGCGGTCCAGGAGCGACTCGGCGACGACCGGGTTGGGGAAGAGCGGATACCAGTCGCTGGGTGCCCTGTTACTGGTGATGATCAAGGAGCGGCCTTGCCGCTCGGAGACAAGTTCGTAGAGGTCGTCGGCCTGGGACGGGGACAGCTGACGCATGGCGAAGTCGTCGAGGATGAGCACGTCGGGCCGGATGAGTTCGCGCATGCGCTTGTCCCAGGTGCGGTCCGCGTGGCCGCCGGCGAGCTCGGCCAGGATGCGGCTGGTCTTGGCGAAGCGGACGTTGGCGCCCTGCCGGACGGCCTGGTGGCCGAGGGCCTGGGCGACGCGTGTCTTCCCGACGCCGACCGGGCCGAAGAGAATGACGGACTCGCCGGAGTGGAGCCAGCGCAGGGCCGCGAGGTCGCGGATCTGGGCGGCTGGCAGCTTCGGGGAGGCACTGAAGTCGAAGCCCTCCAAGGTGGCCTGTTGCTCGAACTTCGCCCTGCGCAGGCGCCGTTCGAGGGCGATGGACTCGCGGCGGGTGATCTCGTCCTGGCAGAGGACCTGGAGGAAGTCGAGGTGTCCGAGTTCGCCCTTCTGTGCCTGGGTGAGGCGGGCGTCGAGGGTTTCCAGCATCCCGGACAGCCGCAGGACCTTGAGCGAGTCGCGCAGGGCGGTGGTCATCACGCTCATCGGACGGCCTCCTCGGTGTCACCGCGGTCCTGGTCGTCGTGGACATCGCCGGGTGTCTGGCTGGGGACGGTGTCGGTGAACAGGCCCTCGGGGCCGTGCAGGAAGGCCGCAGCTCCGGCGTCGCCGGTCTCTGGCTCCGGGTCGGTCTCGGTGCCGGCGACCAGGATTCCCTTGACCGTGCGGTAGGACGGGTCGCCGACCGTGATCGCCTTTCTACAGGCGGCTTCCAGACGGGCGTCGCCGTACTTCTTGCGCAGTCCGAGTACTCCCTGGGCCGCGCGGAGCCGGTAGAGAGCGTTGACCTCCAGCAGCTGGTCGATCACCTCCCGGCAGGCATCGCCGACCTGCGAGGCTTGGCCGCGGCACCAGATCGGCGTCCTCATCTGGAAGGCGATCTTCTCGGGCGGGTAGTCGTTCTTGTCGGTGCGTTTGCCCTGTTCCAGGGCGGCGTGGGTCTTGACCAGCTCGCCCTCGTGGAAGATCTGGACCATGGTGGCGGCGGAGCGGGCATCGACCCGGCGGCCGATGAGCTTCCAGGGCACCGAGTAGAGCGTGCGGCCGACCTTGACGTGAATGTCCGGCCCCACCAGGGCAGTTGACCATCTCGCCAGCACGAACGGCGTCTCGGGCAGCGGCAGGAGGGTCTCGGCCTCCACCGCCTCGAACACCGACAACGGCTTCGCGCCGCCCAGCGGCCGGCACTGCCGCTGACCTGCGACATTCATCGACCAGAGCAGGGCCTCGGCCTGCATGTGCTCCAGCGAGGTGAACGTCCGCCCGCTCCAGAACGAGTCGCGGACATAGGGCATCGGCCGTTCCACCCGGGGCTTGTCCTTCGGCTTCGACGCGCGGGCCGGATCCACCAACGCCCCGTAGTAGGCAGAGAGTTCGGCGTACGACTTGTTGATCTGCGGATCGTAGAGGTCCGGCTTGTCCACCCCGGTCTTCAGGTTGTCCGGGACCAAACGTCGCGGGACACCGCCGAAGAAGCGGAAGGCTTCCGCGTGCGCGAGCGTCCAGGCGTGCTGGTCCATGTGCAGCACCGGGCGGACGAACATGTGCCGCGAGCTGGGAAGCACCATCACGAACGCCCAGATCCGGTGGCGTTTGCCGGTAGTCGGGTTGAACCACTGTCCCAGGAAGCCGTAGTCGATCTGCGCCTCCGAGCCCGGCTCGACGTCATCCCGCAGCACCGTGACCTTCGACCGGGGGCCGCTTCGTCGGGCAGGTTCTCATGCACCCAGCGTCGGAACGTCGACAACGACACCTTCAACTTGCCCTCGTCCCACAGCCGTTGATGGATCGTGGTGACCGTGGTGGTCTCCAGCAGGGACTTGACGTAGTCGCGGTGCGGCTCGATCTCTCCCCACCGCACCTGGTTCAACCTCCGGCTGGCCAGCTCCGGGAACCAGCTCTTGATCAGCTTGGCCCAGTCCGTCTCGCTCATGGGCGGCCCGCCCGGGGTGATCCCCGCCGCCTCCGCCGGCGCCAGGTACTTCCTGACCGTCTTGCGGTCCACCCCCAGCGACGCCGACACCTGGCTCTTCGAGCGGCCCGCGTACCAGTGCACGTAGATCTCGACAATGTCGACCACGGTGAACGTTCTCCTTGCCATCCGGTGTGTCCGTCGACCTCTCGGTTCGCAGGTCGAGGGACCGCGACGTCTCCGAGAGGGCCAGGACCCTCAACCCGGCACCGGCATGCCCATGGGGAACCCGGCGGATTCACAAGAAAGATCTACTAGTGGCTCAAACCACCCGAAACATGGATCATCCGTCCAGTTCGAGCGTGGTCAGCGGCACCATCAACGGTCAGCGTCCCGGTGGGGAACCGTGACCACGAGGGTGGGGAATTGGCTGACGCTGATCATGCAGATCGTGGGGAATTACGTGACCGCTGACACCTGACAGGCGCCGAAGCCGTCCTCAAGCTGCGCGCACTCATCAGCAACGGCGACTTCCCAGCGTACTGGCGCTATCACCTGGCCCGCGAACACCACCGAACCCATGGGGACCATGACCAGGACGGATATCGCCTGGCAGCCTGAGGGACTGTGGTTCAGCAGGGTTCGGAGAGAAAGACGGTGACCGCATCGGCGAACTGCGCTGGAACATCGTGATGCACGACGTGACCGGCGGGCAGCTCGGCAAGGCGGACTCTGTCGGCACAACGGGCGACCATGTCTTTGGCGTGATCGGCCGCCAATTCGTTGCTGCGCGTTCCATGGACCAGCAGCGTGGGGCAGGACACCGATATCCAGTCGTTCCAGTGATCACCGTTGAGAGCCTTCTGGGACGCCACGGTGTCAGCGATGTCGAATGAGAACCCCCAGCCCTGGGCTGTCTGCCGGAAGGAACACTCCAGATAGGGCGCCGTCGTGCCCAGAGCCGCGACCAGCGCTTCCCGGGACGGCGTGACGCCGGGAAGGCGTGTGGTGAACGACCAGTCGCAGTCCACGACCGCACCGATGTCCTCGACGATCAACGCGCTGACCTTGTCCGCGTGCCGGGCCGCGAACTGGTAGGCGTTCACTCCGCCCAGTGAGTGGCCCAGCACCGCCACAGGGCCGACTCGCAGATGCCGGTGAAAGGCAGCCACATCGGCCACGTACTCGTCCCGCTCGTAACTGCGAGCACGGTCGGACTCTCCATGCCCGCGTTGATCGAGCGCGATCACTCTCCACCGTGGGGTCAGTGCCGCAGCCAACGGCGCGAACGCCGACGCTTCGTTGTAATGCCCGTGCAGGGCCAGAAGCGGCCTTCCCGGACCCCCGAAGTCCAGATACGACAGCCTCCGCCTACCCACCATGAAGAACCTACGCATGGTGCGGATATTAGGAGACAGTACTGACACTTCGTGGCTGACCAGCAGCCGTCGCAGCCCACTCGCATCGGGCATGCCCTCACTCAGGACGAGCTACACCCAAGCCGCCATCACCGCCATCTGCGACGGCACCGAACGCATCACCAAGCAATCACTCGAGGCCATCCGTCTCGACCACCTCGCCGAAACCCATCACCGCCCCACACGGACCCGCTGACCCCACCCCACCCCACCCCACCCCACCCCACCAGCACAACAGCCCTGACCAGCACAAAAACACGCCGAGCCCTTTCACGCCAGAGCTACCTTCAACGAACCCAGTCCCGCTCAGCACACAAGACACAAACCCAGCTCACACACCCCGACCTCCCCACCTAAGCCGCCCACCCCGCCTCTCAACGAACCAGCAACACACCAGGCCAGCCGCCGCCCCGTACACCAACAAGCCCCCCTCCGAGCGTCAGGACAGTTCCCGGTTGACGGTGTCGGCGTCCATCTCGTCCGCCCGCGCCGCCGCCAGCTCGGCCAAGACCTCCGGCAGCGCCGGGTCGTCGATCACGGCGACGGGGAAGACAGGCGGTTTCGCGCCTCGGCGGGCGGGTCCGGTCGGCGGCGGTTCGCCGGCGAGCATCCCTCCCCACGTCGTGAGGGAGATCCGGTAGATCCGCGCGGAGGACTTCGCGATGCCCGCGCCGGTGAGGTACCGCTCGACCGCCGCGGTGTACGACGACGGCGGGGCGGCGGACAGGGGTACGACCCGAGCGCGCGGCAACCGAGTGCGCCCCCGCTCCCGAGTTCGGTCACCGGTTCGATCGTCACGCCGCCCCGCCCTTCCGATAGTGCCGCAGTAAATGCGTTACACCTCGCCCCGGCGGCCCGGATTGGTCCGCCGCAGGTCACGGTGATCTCGGTAGGGGCTCTGCCGCAGTAAATCCGTTACTTGCTGCGGCGGGCCGGTTGATCGTGTCGCGCCCGGCCGGTCCGGGTTCGTCCTTGCTTGCGGTATCCATCCATAACGTCCTGGCGGAGCAGGAAATTGAAGCCGACAGACGACAGGCGTATCCCCAGCTGATAGCACTCGATGCCAAGTTCGTGTGCGGTGTTCGCCAGGTGCCAGTCGTTGGCGGCAAGCCTGCTGAGAAGGTGACCGCGACGGACCTGGGTCTCCGACAGACGAAACGTCTTGAGGTAGGCGATCCTGCCCCTGTCGTCGGTGATGGCCTCACCGATGTAGTTCTCCTGCTGAAGACGGAACTGCGGCAGGAAGCGGGAGAGCGTGAAGCGCCGCATCCGGTAGACCGACTGCCAGGTATACGCGTGCTCCAGCAGGCCGGCCGCCATGGTTGTGTCGTGAAAACATGTCCAATCATGTTCCTGCTCGGCAACTGCCGTGCGCAGGTGGGCCAGGGAGCGGATCTGCGAGTCAGAGATGCGGGCCCGGAAATCCTGTACCGGTGGCATCAGCATGGCGTAGGTGTAGATCAGTTCGCCGTACAGGTCCTGCAGGAGTGTTGGGTGGAGGGCGCGGTAGTCGTCGGGATGCGGGACCACGAAGGCGGACGCGAGTGCGTCGCCGACGTAGAGCATCACACCGCATTGATTGGGGTGGATCTCGAAGATGCGCAGTGCGTCGGCGAGTCCGCTTACTTCGGCACCCACAAAGGCTTCCTCGACGCGCGGGGAGAGCCCTTGGCTGATTGCACGCTGCGACCACTCCTCCCATGCGATGGAGGGGCCGCCGAAGTGCAGTGCCAGGTAGCCTTCCAGTGCCAGGTTCATGGGGAGGAACCGCAGCCGGTCTCTGGCCTGGCGGCGGGCCATCCTGCGGTGGATGTGCAGGCCCATGGTGGCGGCGGGCGCCGCGTTGCCGTCAGTGGAAAGCTGGGTGCCGTAGGCGGCTGCCGGCGTGCCATCGTCAGTCCATGTAGCGACGAATCCATGGGGGATGTAGGAGGTATAGACAGCGCGTGGGCCGACCTCGACCAGACCGGTCGCACCGCCGTAGAGCTGAGAGCGCAGGCGGAGGTCGACGACAGGTTCGTCACGTACGAGCGGCACCAGACGGACGGCACCCCAGACCTGTGAGGGGCGGGCGGTCAGGCCGGTCAGGTCCAGTGTGGTCATCGCGCCTGCTCCTGCTGGTGTCCGCTCAGCATTTGAGCGGCACGGGTGTTCATGTACGTGACCAGTTCGGCCAGACCGGTCCGGCCTTCCGCGAACTGGGCGAGTTCCACCAGGGCGGGAAGGTCCTCGGCGTCACGGATACCCGCGGTGGGCACCGTCGAGGACAGCCGACGTACGTCGAAATCGGCCGCGTCGTAGACGGGGTTGAGATGGACGATGCTGGTGCGACGCTTGGGGTCGAGCCGAGTGCGCCAGATGCGCAGCACCTCGGCGGCCAGGCCGGGAGGTGCGTTGTCCCATCCGTCGGAAACGATCACCAGCCTGGACGGTGTGGTGTCCAGCGCGTCGAGGATCCGCCGACCCAACGGCGTCGGCCCGTACGGGCGGGTCAGCAGTGCGTCGGTCCGCCCGGACGTCCACAGCCCGGTGTAGGTGTCGGCAAGGGCCGCGAGCAGATAGTGGCAGGCCAGTGCCACGGCCAGCGGTCGACGACGCTTGTGAACCGAACCGAAGGCGGAAAAGCTGTCGTCCAGGACGGCGGTGACCTTGCCCCAGCTCCCTCGGTGGGAGCCGGCCACCCGGTCGGCGGCCGATTCCAGGGCGTGGGTCAGCTCGGCACGTCGGCGCAGGCGGTCCTCGACCGGCAGCGAAAGCACATAGGTTGCCAACCGGGTCAGCGGCATCCGGGACAGGTCTGCCTGTACTCCTGCGATCCCGATCTTGTGCGCGGACTCCTGCAACCGTAAGGTCTCCAGGCGGGTCATCCGCGGGGCTATGCGCTCCAGGAAAACCTTCCGGGGGATCTTGTGCTTGGCGGCGAAGCCCTCGGCAGCCGTATAGGGCAGCTCGTACAGGGCGGCCTGCTCGTAGTGTGCGCGGCGCCACGTCTCCAAGAGAGGTGTCGCGTAGTGCTTGCGGGTCAGCGGCGCAAATACAAACGCCCCTAGCTCTTCGGTGGCAGGGGCCAGGTGTGCATGGCGAAGGGCTCGCTTGAGGCCGCTGCGGTACTTCACGGCATCGAACGCCAGGTCCGGGCGGGCGGACAGCCAGTCACGCATGATCGCGCGAGTGCGACGGTTGTTCACCCCGGCCCGGCGTAAGGCGTTGAACAGCCCGTACACGCGCTGTGGCGGCAGCGTCGCCAGACGGCACGCGATCAGTCGGCCCTCGCTGCGACGCTGGTCGGCAGTGGCCTCACCGGTGGTCTCCAGCAACTGTCTGATGATGAGGACTGCGTTGTGGTCGTTGATGTCGAGCGCAAGTACTCCGGCGTACAGGTCACGGTAGTTACCCAGCATGTATGCATGGAGGAAGTCCAAGGACAGCCGCTGCTCGCCCGCGTCGCTGTGGAATTCACGTTGGCCGGTGGAGGTGGTTGCCGCGTTGACGAAGAGCAGTACATCGTCGGCTGCGACGAGGTCCCCGTACGAATCCATCCCGTTCTTTCCTCAAGAGTGCGGATGCCGGCCGGGGAATGGGGGCACGAGCTGCGAATCATTGCTGAAATGGCATTTTCCGGAAGTCGCACCGAAGTCCCGCGGCCGGCCCCAGGACCGTAACAGAGCAGCCCACAGGCCCTCTACTGTTTTCCTTCACCTCGCCTCCATGCGGGGATCTCCGGAGGCCGACGATGTGCGAGGACTGGGTACCACAACCGCAGGCACCCCGAGATCAGCCGCTTGTCCATCCCAAGCCGGAAGGTTCCGTAGGGGTTGATGTTCGACCAGAACAGTGCAGTCAGCCCGCGCCGGCCCTCTGCGCCGAGTTTCCTGGCCCATTCCGGTTCGGCGAGAACGTGCTGGAGCAGCAGGGTGTTGACGTGCACGAGCGCGGACTGGAGCACGTGCAGGGCGAGCATGGAGGTCTCGGCGTGCTCCTTGTCCGGGCCGGTCAGGGCGCCGTCCTTGCCGTAGTGGAGCACGGTGTTCGCCGAATTCCAGTTCTCGACGACCTGGAGGCCGCCGTGGATCTCCCGGCGCAGGCCGGGACTGGTTGCTCGAGGTAGCCGGCGAGGACCTTGGAGTGCGGGGCCCAGCCGCCCTGCTTGGCGATGACGATCTGGTCGTGGCCTTTCAGGCGGGAGGAGGTGGCGAGCCCGCGGCGGGGGCTGTGGCCGGTGAAGCGGATCTCGATCCCGGCGCGTTCGCCGGCGCGGGTGACGACGTCGCCGATGGACTCGGGCTGCAGTCCGCTCTCCAGGACGGTGTGCAGAAGCCGTTCATCGACCACCCCGAGTGGGTCGAGGCGATCTGGTAGACCGACGGTTACCCGCGCTGAACTCCCTGTGAAAACAAGGGAGTTCAGCGCCACATCTGTCTCCTCGGTTACGAATCCATGACATTGGGACGTACAACTGGGATCGCCCGGCTCGAGTCGTACCCACTGAACGCGGCCTTCCGCGTACAGAACCGACCGACTCGAAAGGCTCACGCATGTCCCGAGCAGACCGCCGAACCCGTACCGCGCTCACCGCACCCCTGACAGCCGCGGTGCTGCTCGCCGGAGGATTCGGCGCCATGGCTCTCACCGGCGGCCCGGCGCTGGCGGCCACCGGGTCCGCGGACACGCAGGACGACTTCAACGGCGACGGATACGCCGACCTGGTCGTGTCGGCTCCGGACGCCACGATCTCCAGCAAGGCCAAGGCGGGCTACGTGGCCGTCACGTACGGCTCCGCCAATGGGGTCTCCGCCGCCAACAAGAAGCTCATCAGCCGCTCCACCAGCGGCGTTCCCGGCTCCGCCACCGCGAACCAGCGCTTCGGGACCAACTTCACCAAGGGCGACCTGGACGGCGACGGCTTCAGCGACCTGGTGATCTCGGGCGGCAGTCCCGGCTCCGTCATCCTCTGGGGCTCCGCCTCCGGACTCACCGGCGGCACGGCCATACCCGGGTACGGGCAGTCCCCCACGACCGGCGACTTCGACGGGGACGGCAAGACGGACCTCGCCCTGTTCTCCTACCTATCCGGCGCGGGCGACGACCCGGCGAGCGGCGACGCCACCGTGTGGAAGGGCCCGGTCACCCGTGCCGGACAGCCCACCGCCACCCTGCCGCTGCTGGACAAGGCCGACTGGTGGGGCTACGACGCAGGCGACGCGTCCTGCGCCACCAACGGCGGCTGCCAGGAGGACGGCGACTCGATCAGCGGGCCCATCCGCTCCACCCGGACCGGCGACGTCAACGGCGACGGCAAGGACGACATCGTCGCCTGGAAGTACGCGGGCGACGGCCAGTGGGGCAACCGTCTGTTCCTCGGCGGCGGCAGCACGGGCTTCACCAGCGGCTGGGTCCCCTCGGACGGCACGGCGACCGGTACGGGCACCGGCATCGGGGACGTCAACAACGACGGGTTCGACGACGTCGTGGTGGGCAACTACTGGAACGGCGGCAAGGTCCAGATCGCGTTCGGGTCGGCCTCCGGCCTGTCCGAGGAGCGTGTACAGACCTTCGACCAGGACCTGCCCGGCTTCCCCGGCGTGGAGGAGGAGGGCGACGGGATCGGCTCCACGGTCTCGGTGGCGGACGTCAACGGTGACGGCTTCGGCGACATCGCGCTCGGCATCCCGGGCGAGGACATCGGCGACATCACCGATGCCGGGTCCGTCGCCCTGGTCCCCGGCAGCGCCTCCGGTGTCACGGGCGCCGGTACGCAGACCTTCCACCAGGACACCGCCGGGGTACCCGGAGTCGCCGAGAACGACGACCAGTTCGGCGCGAGCAGCGCGCTGCTGGACGTCGACGGTGACGGCCACGCCGACCTCGCGGCCGGTTCCCTGGCCGAGAACAGCTGGAACGGCGCGGTCTGGGTGCTGCGCGGCACGGCGACCGGTCTCACGGCCACGTCGTCCCTCGCGTTCGGCGCCGGCGACCTCTCGGCGCCCGCCACGGGCGCCCGCTTCGGCGCGCTCCTGCGCTGAGCGAGCCGATCGGGCAACGGGGGTTCGGTGGGGCGGCCTGGTGCCGCCCCACCGTCATGCCCGGCCGGGGCGAGCCGGCTTCGGCCGAGGTGCGCGGGCCGCCTCACCGCCTCGGTCCAGGTGCGTCGGCGCGAACATCCGCAGCACCGCAGGCAGCACGACCACCGAAGGGCCGGGCGTGGCGAGGGACTTGGCGAGGTCGTCGGCCAGGGAGTCCGGGGTGGTGCGTACGCCGGGGACGCCGAAGGACTCCGCGAGCGCCACGAAGTCCGGGCGGGACAGCTCGGTCGCCGTGGACCGGCCGAAGGCGTCCGTCATGTACTCGCGCAGGATGCCGTAACCGCCGTCGTCGACGGAGCCAGGTCACGTTCAGGTCGTGCTGCCTGGCGGTGGCCAGTTCGGCGATGGAGTACAGCGCGCCGCCGTCGCCGGAGACCGCGAGGACCGGCTGGGTGGGGTCGGCGACCGCGCCGCCGATCGCCGCCGGGAAGGCGTAGCCGAGGCCGCCCGCGCCCTGCGCGGAGTGCATGGTGTTGGGGCGGCGGGCGTCGAAGGCGGACCAGGCCCAGTAGGCGAGGATCGTCATGTCCCAGAAGCTGGGCGACCGGTCCGGCAGAGCCTGGCGGACGGCGGCCAGCACCCCGCTGTTCCAGGGCGAGTTCCTGATCGAGGTCCGTGACATCGGGTGGGCGGGCTGATCACCTCCCCTGCCGGTCGGCCTTCGAAGGGCGCTTCGTGGGGTGCCGGGCGGCTCGTGCCTCATCGACGCTCTGCTGCAGCGCGGTCATGAGATCGACGGCAGGCTCGGGCTGAGGAGGCGGTTCGGCCAGCTCATCTCCCGAGGCGACGGCGTCGACCAGCTGCTCCAGGGCGTGGGCGTACCCGTCGTGGTCCACGCTGTCGTCGACGCCGATCATCTCCTGCACCAGCACCTCCGCGAGCCGTCGCTCACGGTCGCTGAGCGGGACGGCGGGGACCAGGTGGGCGAGGTCGCCGGGGTCGCGGATCTCATCGCTCCAGCGCAGGTTCTGCAACAGCAGCAGTCCGCGGTACGGCCGGAGTACCGCCTTGCGTTCGCGGCTGCGGATCGCGACCTTGGCCATGGCCACCAGCTTCGTCCGGGCGAGGACCTCCACCAACTTCCCTGTCAAGTTCTTCTGTTCAGTCTCAGCGATGCGCCCTTGCAGGTTGAACAGCGTCGTGCTGTCCGCGTCGCGCTCCTCCAGCAGCCGCAGCAGCTCCGCCCGCCGAAGGGGGCTCATGCTGTCGTGGATGCCCAGGCAGATTGAGGCGTTCACCTCGGTGCGGCTGGCGGTCGCGAGGGCCGCGGAGCTGACCGCTGAGCCGTCCCCTCGACCGAACTCATGGAGTGGCTGGACGGCCTGGGCGACAGCGCGGTGTGGATGGACGGCGTCGCCGCGCGGAAGATCACCGAGGCTCTGATCGGGAGCTATCGCACCGTGCTCAAGGACATCGACGCCGACGGCCCGGCCCAGTTGCGGAAGTTGCTGTGGGCTGCGTGCTGGTCGGCGAAGGGGAGGTCGTCGGGGTCGGCGTCCGCCCAGATGAAGTGGTAGAGCGGGATGACCTCCAAGACCTTTCAGGAATCGGGTCGTTCAGGCACTGGCGGTCAGATCAGCCGTCCGGGCGTCCGTGGTAGGCGCCAGGACCGCCGCGACGGTGCTCCGCAGATCGTCGAAGGCGGGGTGCCGACGGCCCGGCGGGCCGCCGGTGGACCGCAGGATCTCGGTGTAGCAGGTGGTGGCACGCAGGGTGGCGAGCATGGATGCCGCGTCCGGCAGTACGCAGCCAGACAGACCGTCAGACAGGCGCTGCGTCGACAGAGGGATCATCGTGCGGAGGAACCCCGCCTGGCCAGGCTCGTCGTCCGCCGAGACGGCGATCTCCAGTCCGCGGCGGTGATCCGGCCCTCGTCGTCCACCGAGATGTCCGCGGGATCCAGATTTCCGAGGGTGTCAGACATGGTTTATCTCCTAACACTTCGGGTGGATTGTCTCATGGACAACGCCAAGTTGGTCGATTTCACCCTGCAACGGGAAACCCTCGACGGCTATCGCGTTCAGCGCAATGCCGCCGCGAGGTTCACTCCACCGGGCGCTCCCTGGAGGCACCGCGTCCGTTCTCTCATGAAAAGGTGCAAGCAGCGCCTGAGTGTGCTGGTCTAGAAGAACAGGCATGTCTGAGATGACTCAGCACCGGGCGAGCCATTAATTCATCAAGCCATCAGTCGTTGGTGTACTGGGGCACATTTTCCTGCGAAGGACTGCACTGACACCCTGGGCTGCATTGCGCTCCCCTTCGACGAATTATCGGCCGAGGCAATCGTGGCCATTGAGTTGGGATCGGGCGGACCCTTGGGCCCCCTGGAATGAACCGACGCTCAGGTGGTCCAACTTGCCGCTGAGAGCAGCGCGGAGGTGAATTGAACACATTGTTGTTGAGGTGTGAACCACTAGGCTCTTGTTGCCTCTTCTCAACCCAACGAGAATTACGTCTCGCACTGGAGGTCAAGGATGGCTCTCGAACTCGGCGACCACGTGTGGTACTGGAACCATAAAATCTCCTTCGACAAGAACATCCCGCGAGCGGTCTGGTTCCCAGGATCGGATCCGAATAATCCGACCGACTACCAAGGGCGCGGCAAGGAGATCTACAACTTCGTCGTCCATGCCGATGAGATCGCCCGCGGACGACCGCACATGCGTAACTACGAGGGCAGCTACGCTTGGTTGAACAACAATCCCGGTAACATCACCGGGCAACCCGGCGGCCCCGATTTTGGGCAGTATCCCGGCAAGTTCAACTGGCACAACTTCCTGATCTTCCCGACGTGGGCAGACGGCTGGTACGCGATTGCCAAGCTCTTGCGGAGCAATCTCTACAAGAACCTGTCTATTCTCGAGGCGTTCAAGAAGTACGCGCCCGCGTCCGACGGAAACAATCCGGTCGCCTATGCGAACTCTGTGGCGGCAGCCCTAGGGATCTCGGTTTCGACCAGGGTCGGCGACCTCGACGACTCCCAGATGGCCGTCATGCAGAACAAGATCCAGGAGGTCGAGGGCGCCATCCCCGGTGCGAGCCTGACCTGGGACTCCGACGAGATCCCCACCGAGATCTCGGACCTGCTGCCAGCGGGCGGGTGGAAAGTTGGTCGCCCCCGCGCCCTCGTGCAGGCTAGCGATTCCTTCACGATCGATGTCTCCGCCCCGGTCGCCCCCTCGGGATTCACCCAGGGGCACGGCGGCCCCGGCCAGGGCGGCCATGTCGGCGCGAACTGGTACATCCGCTACGGGATGGATATTGGCGGCAAGCGAGGCACGCCGGTGTATGCCGCGTTCGACGGCCACGTCACCAAGTTCAAGCCGCACAATCCGGCGCAGGACACGCAGAAGGTGTACGGAGCCGAGATCTTCATGCGCTCCAAGAACGACATGATGGGCGCCTTCTGCACCCACCTGACCGACGTGCCAGGCTCGGTCTTCGTAGGGGCGGAGGTCTCGCGCGGCCAGCTCCTGGGTACCGTGCACGAGCGCGCCGGGGTGTCCCCCCACCTGCACATGGCCCTGGTCGAGATCATCGGTGGGGCGCCCGGTGGGCAGTACCAGGGGGTCGACCTCTATCAGTTCTTCCTGGACCTGGAGGCATCGGCCCCGGAGACGGTCGTCCCGATCCAGTTCTGGCAGGACGGCTCGCCGCCGGAGCCAGTCTGGCGCTTGACGCGGCTCGGCGTGCTGCATCGCTCGCAAGTTCCGGAGTCCGCGAGCGCCTAGGGCCTGTTGCGAAAGTGGCGTCGTCGCCCGAAGGGCGGCCGCGCGGCGTCCGGTGCGTGCTCTCGGCGTGCCGCCCGAAAGCCCTCGTACTGGGTGTACTCGGGCTTTCGGGCGGTGCGGCGGTGGGGGCACCTCCCGCTCGAGCGAAGCCGAGAGTGGGGGAGCGTGCCGGGCGTCGCGCGGCAGGCGCCACTTTCGCAACAGGCCCTAGGCCACCGCAGCCTCGGACAGCTAGTGTCTCGTGATCCTGTTCATGTCAGTTCGAGTTGTTATTGACGAGTTTCTTCACGTTGGTCGCGACGAGTCGGACCTTCGCGAGGACCTCGCCGGCGGTCGCGGTCCAGGTGAACGGTTTCGCCGTCGTGTTCCAGGAGTTGATGTAGTCGCGGATCTGTTTGATCAGGACGTTGACGCTGGCGAATGTGCCGCGGCGGATGGACTGCCGGGTGAGGATTCCGAACCAGATCTCGATCTGGTTCAGCCACGAGGAGCCGACGGGAGTGAAATGGAAGTGGACGTGCGGGTTCTTCGCCAGCCACTCTTTGACCTCCGGGGTGGTGTGCGTCGAGAGGTTGTCCAGGACCACATGGATGTCCTTCCCGGCGTGCGGCTTCACCGCCTTCTTCAAGAAGGCGAGGAAATCCTTGCCGTTCCGGGTCGGCCTGCACTCGCCGAGTACTTCGCCGGTGGTCACGTTCAGGGCGGCGAACAGGTTCGTGGTGCCATGCCGGAGGTAGTCGGCGGTGCGCTGCTCGCTCACCGCGAAGGCGACCGGCAGCACCGGCTGGGTCCGGTCCAGCGCCTGGATCTGCGTCTTCTCGTCGATCGAGAGGACCACCGCGCCGCCCGGCGGGGCCAGATACAGGCCGATCACATCGGCCACCTTCTCCGCGAACGCGGGGTCTTTGGAAAGCTTGAAAGTGCCGGACCGGTGCGGCTTCAGGCTCTCCTCCCGCCAGATCCGCGCGACGTAGTGCCAGGACACAGTGATGTTCTCGACCTGCTTCAGGTACTTCGCCAACTCGCGTGTGGACCAGTGCGAAAGGCCGGTGCCGTCCGGCGGCGTCATGCGCGTCAGCGCGATCACGCGGGCCCGCACCCGCGCCGGCACCTGTTCCCGGGCTCCGCCGGGCCGGTCGCCTTCCAGCCCGGCCAGTCCGAACTCGGCATAACGCCGCTTCCAGCGGTCCACCGTCGGCAGCGATACGCCAAGCAGCTCGGCAATGTCCTTGCGTCGACGGCCTTCACTCGACCACAGCACGATCCGGCCCCGCGTCGCCATGTCGGCAGGCACGTCCCGGCTGTTCACCAACTCCCGCAACACGGCGGCCTGTTCCACAGAGAGCTCCACACCAAGCGACCCTGCCACACAAGATCAAGTAACGCTGACGGAATCACGAGACACTAGGAGCGTCTGACATGGCTGCCACGGAGCGCTACTCGGTCTTGCGCCCGAGCGATCTCGTGTCGCTGACGATCCGCTCGACGGGCCTCCAGGAACGGACCAGCACCTTCGGGGGCACGGAATGGGTCGCCACAGGCGAAGGTTCGATCGTCGACCTGCAGCCGAATGCGCCACCTGCGCCTACGAAGTCGCCGACGGACATAGCTCAAGGCGTCGTGAGCTCGACGTGATCTGCGAAGAGCCCCGATAGGGGCAACCCCACAGTCGGCTCTTTCGCCGCTCAGCACCGCGAAGGATGGGCTCCCTATGGCCATTTCGATGCTTAGCTTCCTCAAGCCTCTACTCGCGGGAGCGTACGACCGCATTGTTTTCCCGGCCGCCGTACAGGGGCTCCTCGAGCACCTCACGACCGATCTGCCCGTGCCGTCCGGGCCTGCCAGCGGCCCGTTCTCGGGGAAGCTCAAGGCGACGGCCGACGACACGGCCGGCGGCTTCGCCCAGTTCTCGATGGCTCCGCTCGGCCCCGCGATCCCCTTTGCCCTCCGGCTGACCGGACCGGCGGCCGCGCCCACCGGCTTCCAGCTCGACCTCACACCGGCGAGCGGGCTGCTGAAACTGCCTGCTTCCTGTGGCCCGGCCACGGTCCAGCTGGACACCGCCACCGGCAAGCGCCGGATCGTCGCGGCACCAGCCGCCGACAGGGTCGCTATCACCCTCAATGGCACCGATCCATTGGCCGTGCGGATCGAGGGCAGTGCCGGACAGGCCGCGCGGCAGGGCATCGTCGCCCTCGATGCGGCGGGGCAGGGCATGCTGACCGTCGGCACCGCACCGGCCGCTTTCCTGCTGGGCGGCCAGGGTTTCGGGCTCCATGTGCCGGGCGGGCTCACGGTCGACTCGTCGGCAACGCTCGCGCCCCCGCCGCTCGTTGCTGGCACCGGCGGGACCGGCGGGCCGCCGCCATCCGCAGCGCCAGCTTGGCAGGGCATCGCTATCCGCGGAGCCGAGCTCTTCCTACCCGAGACGACCCCGCTCGTCGGCTCGGGTCCGATCCCCGTCGATCTCGACCTCGGCATGCCGGCCGGCCTCTACGGACGGACCGAGGCCCACATCCCGGCCGACGGGTCACGCCCGGCCTTCGACGCAACCGTCGTCTGGGACGACCCGGGTGCCACCTCACTCGACTCCGCATTGCCGACCATGATCGAGATCCGCACTTCCTGGAGCCTGGACAAGGCCCCGGGACCGCCGCAGGTTGGCACGATCGAGCTGCTCGGCGGGCGCCCGCTGCGCGTGACCGGCCGGTTCACCCGAAGGTCGGGCACGAGCGACTTCGACTTCGGCCTCGTAGTGGAGGCCGGCGGCGACCAAGGGCTGCTCTCCGTAAAGGCCCAGAACGCGGCCGGCAAGGTCGTCGTCACCGCCGCGGCCCTCGCCACCGCGTTCATGGCCGACGCCGCCAAGCCGGCACCGCAGCAGACCGCGTACGACGGCTTCGGCGCGACGCTCCATATGCTGCTCGTGGCGGCTGCGGGACTCAGCGCCTTCCTCAACGACGGTACGATCACCGTTCACGCCGTTGAGGTGGACTCCGGCTTCTCCCCCGCAGGCACCAAACTCTCCCTCCGGGTCGACTACAGCGTCGACGTCCTGGTCAGGACCATCAACCTCGGGTTCATGAGCATCAGCATGAATCCGACGGTTCCGATGCGCCTGCGCTACCGCAACGTGCGGCTCCTCGTCGACTTCGCCCAGTCGGGACTCGAGCGCTTCCACCTCTCGTATGGCGAGGCCGACGTGGACGTGGAAGACCCCGGGGGCTGGCAAGTCGAGTCGGACGGAACACTCAAGAACCTCTTCGACGTGCTCGGCAGCCGCTCCGGCCGCGGCTCGCAGTGGTTCGAGATCGACCTCCGCTTCGCCCTCGATCTTGGCCCGGTCAAGGTCAGCGGGGCGACGGTCCGTGTAACGCTCGGGGCGAACGGTGCTCTCCGTCCCGAGCTGCGCGGGCTCGACGCTGCCCTGGAGATGCCGGAGCTGTTCGAGGGCGAGGGCAAGGCATCGCTCGGCGCGGGCCAACTGGACCTTGCTCTGGCCGCCAGGATCGTCCCTCTCAACGTCGCCGCAGCCGCCGGGCTCACTTACAAACCCTGCGGCTCAGGCGTCAACCAGCTGGTCCTCTCACTGCGGACCGATCTGCCGGGACCGATCCCACTGGCCAACAGCGGACTCGGCCTCTACTGGCTCGGCGGCGTCTTCGGCGTCCACGCGGCGCTGCCCCGCCCCGGCCCAAGCGACGACCCGGTCCTCTTCCAGCTCGGCCTCGACCCGTTCAAGACCAGCGCGTACACCTGCGCCGACGGCAGCGTGTTCGGTCTCGGCGCGGTCGTCGGCACCGCCCCCGACCTCGGCTTCACCTTCAGCGCCAAGGGCGTCCTGGTGATCGGGCTGCCGGACGTCGCCGTCCGCGCGAGCCTCCAGGGCCGCATCCTGTCGCCCCGTGTCCAGATGACCGAGAACCTGGGGCCACCGACCGCGGGCGGCAGCCTCATCGGCGCGCTCACCGTCGATGGGGACGGCGTCACTGCCGCGCTGCGCGGGCACTACGAGGTGCCGGTCCTGTTCACCGTCGACGCGCCCTTCGGCGCACGGTTCCCCGCCCGGGACAACAAGTGGAATGTCCGGCTCGGCTCAGACAACGTGCTCGACCGCGGGCCCGGCCCCCTCCAGGTGCGGGTGCTGCCGGACTTCCTCGATGTCGGTGCCTGGGCGTTCCTGATGGTGGAAGGCAACGGCATCCCGCAGCTCGGCGGCGAGCTGACGCTCTCGCCGACCGGGTTCTCCCTCGGCTTCGGCGCCGGGTTCACCGCGCGGTACGGCATCCCGCTCATCCACGTCGACGTCAGCGCGTCGGTCCTGCTGGCCCTCGGCACCCGCCCGGTCCTGCTCGCCGGCGTCGGACACCTCTCCGGCAGCCTGCACCTGGGGCCGGTCTCCATCGGCGCCAGCGCGGACGTGGCCTTTCAGGTCGCCCCCGATCTCGGCGACACCTGGGTCGAGTTCAAAGTCTGCGGCGAGGTCGACCTCTTCTTCTTCAGCCTGCAGGGCTGTGTCACCGTCGAACTCGGCGAGAAGAGCGGCACGATTCCCGCCCCCGCCGACTGGCCGCTCGAATCGGTCTGCCTCGCCGACCACCGCTACACCAAGACGGCCGACGCCCTCCGATCCGAGACCCGGCCGCCGACAAACTCCCTCCCGGTCGTCTGGCCGGACGCCATTCCCCTCCTGCAGTTCACCAACGGCCCGGCCAACGGCCTCCAGCCGGGCCCGTTCACCGACCGGCTCGCCTGGAACGCCACGGAGATCGGGGACGGTGTCGTCGGCAACGACCGAGTGAGCCACACGTACACGCTCACCTCGCTCAGCCTGACCGCGGTCGACCCCGCCACCGGGGCCGAGACACTGGTCGGCGGGCCGCTCGACGCCGCCTGGCAGGAAATCAAGGCCGGGGCGCCCGGCCAGCGGGGCGCCCGCGAACTGGCGCTCCTCACCTGGGAGTCGGCCCTGTGGACCCGCAAACTGGCCGACGGCGGCGCCTGCGACCCGAACAACCCCGCCCGGAAGATCGCGCGCCGCTGCCGTACACGGCACTCGGCCGACCCCGGATGGGCTCTCGGCAGCCTCGGTGGCCGGCACAGCCCGGGAAGCCCCTGGCGGCTGCCGACCGAGCCCGCGTCCGGCGCGTTCGCCTCGGAGTTCAACGTCGCCGTCGAGGCCACTTGGAGCCAACTCCCCATCGACGACCCGACCGTCGGCCTGTTCCCGTACACCTTCCCGCTGCGGCTTGGAACGCCCGTCTCCTTCGGCGAGCCGCTGGACGCGATCGAGCGCCGTTTCACGGGCGCCTTCACCCTCCCGCACGTGGAGGGGCTGCCTCTCGACGTTGCCCCGGACGAGATCGCCCCCGGGATCGGCGAGGTGTGGTTCGACGTCGTCCTCGCCTTCTCCCAGGAGCTTCGCGAGCCGTGTCTCGGCCTGCATCTGCCCGCATGGCCCGATGGGTTTGCCGACCAGATGGAGGTCCGTCTGATCAAGCCCGACGGTTCGTCCACGCCGTTTCCGCCCACGGGTGACGAGCCGGGCATCGGTGACGCGTTCGTCCGCCGCTACGAACGGCAGGACGGGGTCTACAAGGGGGTCGCCCTGAGGTACCACCCGGCGCTCGCTCCGCAGGTACTCGGTCTCCGGGCCATCACCGAGAAGTCCTGGGACGCCGCCGACGCCGCCACTTCGGCGGCCCAGCAGGCCGGCAGCCTGGCGGCGGCGAAGGCTGCAGCCGTCACGCCACGGCCGATGCTACGGCCCGGCACCGTCTACCGCGTAGACATCGGCGTCGACGGCCTGGGCCGCCGCGAGGGCAAGGACGGAAACGTGGTCCACCACACGGACCGCTACTGGTTCCGCACCGCCGATATGTCAGGGCCCGCCCCCAGCAAGAACGCGCAGTACCTGCAGGGCAGCACGCCCGCTGTAGCCAAGGCCCACTACGACTCTTTCGTCGCCGCCACCACCGTCCACCAAAAAACGGACCGCTTCGACCCGGTGTATCTGCAGCGCTATCTGCTGTCCTGGACGCCCCGCGACAAGACCCGCGACTGGTTCCTCGGCGACCCCGTCGGCGTGCAGCTGGAGGTCAACCACGTTCCCGATCTCGCAGCTGTCTACGACCACGACACGGTCGTCCGTGTCCGCCGTACGGACCCGACGAAGGGTCGACCCGACCCGTTCGAGGAACAGGCGTTCCCCGCGGCGCACCACATGTGGCAGGCCGTCGTCTCGCAGGCGCAGCCCAAAGCCGATCTACTGCTCCAGAAAGAGACGGCCGCGTCCGGGGCCTGCCCATATCCAAAGCCGGGCGCCACGCTCGGCGGCAGGCCCACGCTCCAGCCGCAGTGCACATACGAACTCTCCCTCGCCTTCCCGTTCCTCGACTCCGGAAGCTCCGGGAACTCGGGCGGCGCGGCGATCCGCGGCGGGATCTTCAGCACCTCCCGCTACAGCGGCCCCGCCGCGCTCCTGACGGACCTCGGATTCGCCCAGGGCGGCGCTGGCGGCGACGGGCTCCCCGGTGACCTGCAGGCCACACGGATCACGATGCCCGCCGGCGAAACCATCGCGGACGGCGGCCTCGAACTGGCCCTGGCCCAGCTCGGGATCGGCTGGCTTGCGCCTACCCGCGCGGGACGCACGAGCGCGCTGTGGACAGATCAGGGAGGCACCTGGGCCCTCCACGGCGTACTGCTGGAAGCACCCGAACCTATCCACCGGACCGACTCCCTCGGGATCGTGGGATACAGCGGCAGGCTGCGAGTGAACAGCCTGCTCTGTGGCTCCCACGCCTTCAACACAGTGATCCGCAGCGGCTCCGGGGACCGAATCCTCTTCCTCACGACCAGTCCCTTCGCACCGGCCGCCCCGCTCGTCCTGTCCGTGACCGTGCAGGACGTGCCCCTGGAGCGCGCCACGGTTGCGAACACGGCCGATGTCACCTGCCCCGTACCGCCGAAGCCGGCGTTCGCGAAGGACCTGCCATGACCACTCCCATCGCCCCGCCCACCCTGTTCCGGGCGAGCGCCCTCGCCGCGCGCGACACGACATGGCTGGCCGAGGGCTTCCACCTGCGGCTGAAGGTCAGCCCGTGGATCGGCTTCCCGCTGCATCCCTTCGCCGCCTGGCGGGCCTCCGGCGCCAAGACGGAGCGGGTGCGGATCGTGTGGCGCGATGCCCACGGACATCGACTGTCCGTCCCCTTCCACCTAGAGGACGCCGACGGGCAGGCGGAGGGGTGCCTATTCGGCGTCCCCGTGGACGACCCGTACATCTGGGCTGAGGTCTCCGTGCCCGACGACCGGGGGCTGCGTGTGGACCTGCTGGACGGCAACCGGACGGCGGGCGGCGGTGACCGTGTCCTCGCCACCCGGACCGCGGGGCCCTACCGCTTCGGCCACACCCCCGTCGTCCGACTAAGGGCGACCGGTAAGGGAACCATCGGCGAGACGACCGGGGTACGCCAGTCGTACGTGTACCTGTCCGAGCTCGGCGACCCCGACCTGATCTTCGGGCTGCCGATCCGGTTGCCGGAATACTGGTACGCCCCCGATCCGAAGACACACCCGCAGGACGCCGGCCGGGACCGTGTCGCCTCGGCCGTCCCGCCCCGGCTCAGCCCGCCGGACGAACTCGGGCCGGACGCCCCCGGCGGCATCGACCCGACCGCCGAGACGGAGCGGATCATGGATCGGATCGGGCCCGGGTTCGTCGACCCGTGGCTCACCAGCGGCTGGGGCGATCCCGCCACCGCGCCAGCCGTCGCCGCCTTCAGCGACACGCTCACTCTGGCCGACGGACGGACCGGCCGGGCCACGGCCCTGGTGACACCGTCGCTCCTGACGATGGCCGTCGACCCGCAGATCGCCCGCTATCTCGGGCTCGCCACCCTCGTGCCATACGGCTCCACCGCACCGGTCGAGGACTGCAACATCTGGCTCATCGCGGCCCGCTGGGCCGTGCAGCGGCACCGCGTCGTCCATGCGCCGGGCAGCCCGTTCGGCTTCCCGATCACCCTGGGCGACGTCCTCGGACCGCAGCCGTCCCTGCCCGGCGGCCTCGACCACACCCTCGACCGCCTCTTTCCCGACGCGCCCGGCATCATCGCCGACCTTCCCTATCGGCCGGGCGGCGAGTCCGGCCCTTGGAGCTGCCGGACACTGCTCGCGCTGGCGGTCGCCTCAGGCGACGCGCAGCCAGACCCGCCCGACCCCTTCCCCCTCGCCGCCGATACCCCCGGCACCTGGAACCCGCACGCCGACCCGCAACACCCGGGCCCAGAGACCTGGCGGCAGACGGTCTCCCTCGGCGATGAACCGGCCCGCGGCATGGTCGGCTTCGCCCGGACGGGACCGGGAAAGCCCGTGGCGCTGCACCGCTTCGAGCCGCCACCCGGCCACGGCTACGTCAGCCGTGCCATGCCGCTCGTGCCGAACTGGGCCGGCAACAACCGCCGCGTCGTGGAGGACAGCGCCGCGCCCGTGGACGCGGACGGCGCAAGCTGGCGGGTCTGGAGCGCCGACGAGTTCGGCCAGTGGTCCCACGGCGCCGATGTTGGCGCATACGATCTCACCGCACCGCTGCCCGCCCGGCCCGCGCCACCCTGGCCCGTGCTCGAGGGCACCTTCGACGCGACCCCGGACGACGGTACGAGCAGCGCGCGCGTGCCCGGCACGCTCCGGCTCCGCTGCACCGTCCCGGGTCCCGGGCACACGGCCCCGGGCAGCGCACCCATCGCCGAACTGTGGGTCGAGGTCGACGGGGTTGCGCTCCCGCCGCGGCCAGTCGTCCAGAACCAGACGGTGCTCGTCGAGGCGCAGCCCCAGGCGTTCACAGTCGGAGGGCAGCGGCCAGTGCCGGTCGTCGCCTGGTTCGTCGACACGACCGGCACCTTGTCGGAGAAGCCCACGACCCATGTCCTCGCCCATGACGCCCGAGCACCGCAGGCCATCCCCACCTCGCCCGTGGTCATCTGGACCGGCCGGATGGACTCCACGGGCATGGCCGAGCTGTCGCTGCGCTGGCCGCCGCCTACCGGCGCCACCCGCTACCGGGTCTACCTCGGTGACGCTCGCCGCCTCGCCGGCTCGCTCACCCCAGCCCTCGCCCTGCCCACGAGTCCGGTCAGGGCCGCGCAAGCCGAGCCGCTGCATGCCGCACGCGGCCGCCTCACCGACAAGGGGGTGTTCACCTTTCTCGGCGAGACCGGGGGCACTGCGGACTCCGACGGCCTGGTCCACTTCTCCACCCGTGTCCCCGGAGGGCTGCGCAGCGTCCAGTTCGTGCGGATCGTTCCGCTCACGGCGGGCGGCGCCGAGACGGCGTTCGCCGCCTGCGGGCTCGTACCGGTCGCCATCCCCAGCGCCGACCGGCCGCCGCCGCCCCTGCTGGACGCCGTCACCGCGCCCGACGGCGGACTCACCCTGACCGTACGCGCCCAAGGAATGCGGCCCGAGCTGCTCGACGCAGGGGCGGGCAAGGCACCCGAGTTCCGGGTCCGCCGCACCCGTACGGGCGCCGACCGTCACTTCGCCCCGGTGTGGACCGGCGGGAAACTGACGATGCCGGACGGCGGCGGGCCGTGGACGGCGACTGTGACCGTCCCGGCGAGCGGGCTCAGCCCCTTCGTCCGTACCGACTGGTACGCCGAAGTGCGCTACCCGGCCGAGCCGCCCCTGCTTCCCGGCACGCCCTCCGAACCCGTCGACGGCGGCGTGGAACCCGTCTGGGGTGCGATTGGGGACGAGGCGGAGGGGGTGTGGAGCGAACCCTCGCTGCCAGCCGCGTCCCTGCTTGTCTCGCCTTTTCCCCCCGCGGCTCCGGCTGCTCCGGTGCTCACCACGGCGGCCGACGGCTCAGTCACCCTCGCCCTCAGCGGCCTGCCGACAGCACACCCCGCGTCGGGCACACCGTACCGACTGGAGATCTACCGGGGCACGCCCGGTAGCGCACCGCAGGAACGGGCGGTCCTCGCCGTCGAAGCTGCCGCCTTCTCATGGAAGGACGCCGCCCCTGTCCCGGCTGGTACGCACTACGACCTCGTCGTCGTGGACCCACTCGGCCGACGCAGCCCGGTCACCCGGGCCTCCTGATAGACAACCTTCTCGCCCTCTATGGCGTACCGCGGAAACGCTGAGGATGGCTGACCGGCAGTGTCGGCAGGATGCATGCGCCTGGTTCTACTGCGGCAGCTTGGCCGTGCGTTCTGGGTGGGCCACATCACCCGGCGCACCGTCGACAAGCACGCGGAGAACCTGCGCGCCAAGCTCGGCACCCCTGACGGCACCAGCACGGTCATCCGAGCCCAGGCCCTCGGCCTTCTGCTCTCCAGAGCGGGGAAGTCCTCGGTCGTGGCATATCCCTGCCGACACCGGCAGCCTGCCCTTCCGGGCGGTGCGCCGGGCCCAACCGGTCGAGGACGTCCACCTTCAGGATGTCGACCGGCGGAACGGCACGACGTTGTCGGCGGCAGGTGGGCCCTGCGCCTGCTGATAATCATCTCGGGTGAGCACGGCGCTGGCCAACGTGAGCCTGGTGACCAGTTGGCGCAGCTCCTTGATCTCGGCTCTCTGGTTGGCGACGGTCTCCTTGAGCTTGGTGACGGTCTCACGAAGGCGTCTTTCGGATTCTGGGACCTGTCGTGTCTCGGTGCGGACACGCTCGTAGAACTCGTTCTTGAGGTCGGCATGCCGCTTTTGGAGGGCCATGCGGTGGACGCCTGCCTCTGCGGCGAGGGCAACGACGGTGAGGCTGCCGTTGGAGGCGGTGGCTTGTCCGGTCAGGAGCCGGTCCATGGCCTCCCGGATGCGGGAGCGCTCGTCCTGGTGCTGGTGGTTCATGCCAGTGCCTCGGTGGTCTGGGCGGTCGAGTCGTGGGTGTCGGCCGTCCTGCGGAGTTTGTCGGCGTTGGCTCGTAGCCGCTTGCCGACCGGGCCGGGGGCGTAGGCGGCGAGCTGATCGATCTCGCTGGCGCGTTCCCGCATTTGGTGGGCATGGGTGTCGGTGCGGACGGTGTTGCCGCAGCCGGGCCGGCAGTCGTACTGCCGCGGGGCCGTCGCGCCGGGCTCGGGTTCGCAGAGGGCGGTGTCGTGTTTGAACGCGCAGATCAAGAACGCGTCGGGGTTGTCATAGAGCACCACGCCGTCCCGGGCGAGGAACTTGGCGGCCTTCCTCGCGAACGTCCCAGGGACGATGCGTCCCTCGAAGCGCGGGGTCTGGGCGGCAGCGGTGAGGGCCCGTCGGGCGCCGGGGCCGGAGACCTTCTCCCCGGCGGCGAGGCGGTCGCGCAGACGGGCGGCGGTGTCGGCTGCGGCGAGAGCGGTCTCGATGTCGAGCTCGCTGTGGATGCCGCCGCGACTGCGGGACCCGTAGCCACTGGAGGTGCGCACATCCAGGATGGTGCGCATGTGCCCGTACTGAATCGCGAGCGCGATCAGTCCGCCCGGACGGCGGGCGATGTGCCAGGCCAGACTCCTTCTGAACCGTCTCAGGCCGATCGCGCCGTGCGGGTCCTCGGGGATTGCCTGTCCGGGCAGGCCCTGCTCCTCGGCTTCATGATTCACCCAAGCCACGAATCTCTCGACCCGGTTACTCAGGGCGTTCTTCTTCAACGTGCCGTGGTAGCCGCGCGAGTCGGGGAAGTCGTGGTAAGCGGCGCTGAGCAGGAGTTCCCCCTCGGGCACCATGAGTTCCAGAACGCGGATGGCCTGGACAACCGGCGTGATGGCGACCCAGGGGACCTCACGTTCCTCGCCGTCGGAGACGTGGTTGCCGTCATCGTCGGTGACGTTCTTGTAGTGGCGGCTGCGGATCAGGTGTCGTCCGACGGTGCCGTCGGCGGCGGGTTCGGGGTCGGGGCAGCACCCGGACCGCAGGCCCTGGACTTCCTGCGGTCGCATGCCGGTCAAATAGAGGCAGGTGATCATGGCGGCGGTGCCGAGATGCCGCATCAGCTCGGCGGCCTCGTTGAAATCCAGGTGCTCGCGCCAGGCTTTGCCGTTGATCTGCCCGGTGACCGGCACCCGCATCGGACACGGCCCCGGTCGCTGGGCGGCCAGGGCCGAGAGGCCATGTCGTTCTTTGAAGTGGTCGACTTGGGTGCGGCTGGCGCCGGTGACGGCTGCGACGTAGGTAACGGCCAGCCCCAGCCTCCCTCTGTTTGAGGTGCTGGGCAGGCACGCGCCAGCTCGGACTCGACTCAGCAGGAACTCCTGAAGTGCGGCCCGGCCCTCGGCAGTTGGCGTGTTGGCGGTGGCCAGGGCGGTGAGACGGCATCGCTCGGTCCAGGCGGCGAGGATGTCATCGGCGAAGTCCTCGACGAACCGGATAGCCCAGACCAGCAGCGGTCCGAGGACCTGCGGGTCCAACGGCTCCGTCGAGTTCTCTCCCCGGGCCGTGCCGTCGGCCGCGGGGAGGAAGTCGTCGAAGCCCAGGGTGTCCCACGGAGGCCGGGTGATGCCCGTAGGGCGGGCGCTGAGCTGGTCGAATGCCCAAAGATCCGTCAGGTTTGCGCAGATGGCCTCTGCGGTGTCGCGGTTGACACCGCTGTCCCAGCGCTCGCTTGCATAGGCTTGCCACTCCTTGGCGCTACAGGCGGCGAGGCTGTCGATACCGCGTTCATGCAGCCAACGCGCGAGCCGCATCCACTCGTAGCACGTGTCCCGCATGTCCAGGCTCGATGTCCGGGGCCTTGCCCCGTGTCCGCGGGTCTTGAGGTAGGTGGGACGAAGCTGGCCGTTGATCACCGTCCAGACCACCAGTTTCAGCTGGCCGAGCAGGGGTGGCGGACAGTGCTTCCACCGGATCGCGATCAGGCAGGTGCTGGGGTTGTCGATGAGTGGGGCAAGGGACCAGACGGGATCTTGATAACGGGAGTTCGGGTGCGTATTGCCAGCGCTGATCCACCGGGGCAGCACCACGAGCGAGTCCGGGGCGGGCATGGGCAGCCTGTACGGGTCGCTCTCGGAGACCGCAGCGGTGGTCACGGGGCGAGCTCTCCCTTCACCAAGAGTTGGACAACAGCCCGGTCGGTGTCGTCGGTGCGGTCTTGAGCCACCCTCCAGACGGACTGGCCGACCTTGTCACGCAGGTCATCCAGCCGCAGAAGATGATCGCTCCAGCGCTCGCTGAAGGCGCGGTCGTCCAGAACAGACCGCAGGCTCCGCAGCTGCTCGTGCAGATGAGCGAGCCGCGAGTGATGGCCGGGATGAACGTGCGCGTTGCGGCAGGCCAGGCAGAGCAGGAAGTCCGCCCCGCATCCGCCCTGCGGAGCCGGCCAGGGGCTGGCGGTGTCGTCCGCGCAGTCAACCGTGGCGGTCTCCTGATGATCCGGATCCGGCATGTCCGAGATGTTCCCGGCGAAGACAACGGCTTTGGCCTGTTCCAGGGCCTCGCGGGCACCGGCTTCGAAGACGTCCCGGGAAGCGCGCTGAACACGCTGGTCGGGCAGAACATAGGTGCTCTCGTGGGTGCCCCGCGTGTGCTGCATGGGCCGGCCCTCCCGCGTCACCGTGGTCCGGCGAGCCCTCTGGAACGGCGACCCTCCCAGCCCGTTGGTGTGAGCCCACCATTTCGCGTCGTAGTCGGCGACACCGAAGGACAAAAGACCCACCGGGCGGGGCCGGTCCAAGTCCTGAAAGTCCGCCCCGCTGAGGCTGTGCGTGCGCGAGACCATCAGCAAATCGGACCCTGGCGCCAGGCGGGCAGCCAGCGCACGACCAGGAGCGGTGGCCTCCAGCGCCTGCGTGATCAGCCGTCCTGGGGAGTCAGCCCCGGAGTCGGTGATGTTCTCTGTGGAGAACCACCGGCCCCCGCCCGCTCTGCGCTTTTCCACCTGGACCTCGTAGGTCACCGAGGCCGTCTCTCCAACCGACGGCGTCGAGGTCGGGGCCGGCATCCGGTCATAAACGGACAGGTTCCAGGCGAACCGGTCGGTCAGCAAGACGGCCAGCGCCGTGACCTCCATGCGCGTCAGGAACAGCCTGCCCCACGTGCCGTCGGGGCTCTTGCCGCCCAACAGCCTGCGATTCGTCACGTGGTGCTTCCCGCCCGACGATGCGGTGCGAGGGACGTCACCGGTGCGGGCAAGGTGATCGAGGATCTTACCGATCCGCCACTCACGGCTGCCTTCCTTCAGCGCGGCGGCCCGCCAGCTCTCCAGCAGCAGGGTGTTCTCGCGGATGCGCATCCACGCGCTCCGGAACTGCTGTCGCGCGACCCGCAGCACCCGCTCCCGGTCCGATTCCTCATAGGACTGCTTGCTGGGCCTCGGGCTGGGGACGCGGCGGGCAAGCTCTTCGGCCACCGGCCCGGTGCCGAGCTGCGGAGCGTTCTGCAGGAGGGTGCGTACGGGCCGCAAAGTGCTCCTGCCGTAGTTGGTGCTGATGTGCTGGGCGCGCCAGCGCTTGAGCGTGGCGGCGGTCAGCTCGCTCAGGTCCTGGGGAGGATGCTCCAGATCGGACAAGAACCGCGCGAACACCAGCAGCCTGCCCCAGTGGTTCCCCGCGGTTCTGTGACTGTTCCAGAGGCGGGACTGCGCGGCGAAGGCAGCGGCCAGGGAACGTTGCACAGGCTCCGCAACCGGCAAGTCGGCGAAGTCGTAAGCCTGCTTGTGCCCAGCCTTGTTCACGATGGTGACGACCAGCCCGTCCGGGGCTGTCGGGGGCTCGGTGCGGTGGTCGGCCGGCGGCAGGACGGCCCGCCGTCCCCGCCCGCTCATCCGGCTGCCTCGAGGAGAGCGTCGATGTCCTGGATGCCGACCGTCTCCCGGGCCAGCCGGGAGAAGACGTCGTCCAGGTCCTCGACGTCCTGGCCCTCGTCGGCGGTCTCCGCCGCGGCGAGGATCGACTCCAGCTGCAGGTGGGAAACGGGCGCGAGATAGTGCCGTTTCGTCGTCTCCACGTCCGAGTGCCCCAAGACCGTCTTGACCAGCCACCACGGGTCGCCGAACAGTTGGGCGAAGTCCTGCCGGTCCTGCCTCGTGAGCCCGTAGCGGGACTCGAACAGCTCGTTGAGCAGGATCAGCGTGTAGAGGGCCATCGAGTGCCTGGCAGAGTGCGGGGTCGCGTACGGAGTCTTCCCGCGCACCTCCGCAAGCCGGAAGCTCCGCTCGATCTTCCGTTCCTCCTCGGTGAGCAGGACCTCCTCGCAACGCAGGTTCGCGCTCCTGAACACGCCGTTCCACCGGTCAGGGGCCATCGGCAGGCCCTGCTCGGTCAGCCACAACCACGCCGGCTCCGGCCCGTCCGGCCCTTCCAGGAACAGCCACTGACGTTCCCTCCACCCCAGCCGGCTCAGTTCCTGCCCGCCGACAACGCCGTCGGCGTCCACCCACTCGATCTTCGGCTTCAGTCCGCGCGTCACCTTCGTGATCAGCCGCACCAACGGCAGCCGGTCGTAGGTGCTCTTCTCCTGGGCCCGTTGAACGGCCCAGGCCCGCTCCGACTGGACGTAAGCCTCAACTTGGCCGACGGCGTCCACCGACGCGTAGAACGTGCGGGTGTTCTTCGACCTCGTCACGGCACCCGCGATGCGACCGTGCATGTAACGCCCGTGCCGCAGCTGCTGTGTCGGGAGCTCGAACGTCAGCAGCGAACCGCCCTCCTGCCGGCGCAGGCCCGAGCTCAGCAGCAACTGCACGAAACTCGTGTTGCGCATCTCCGTCCGTGACTCCCACCCCGGCGCCGCCGCCCTGGCCCGTGTGTGACCGCGCAGCCCGACGTCCGACCACAGGCCCCAGGTCCGCGGCGTCAACCACGACACCCGCGCACTCACCGAGTCCGCGGCCCGGTCCACCCGCCGTGCGACGTCCACCGGCAGCGGGTGGACCTTCCCCCACTTGAACAGTTTCGTGAACGCCGCCGCCTCACGGTTCCACTTCGTCCCGCCGATCCGCTGCGGGTTCTCCGGGGCCCGGCAGCGCCAGTCACGGAAGTCCGCGAGATCCTGCTCAGTGGCCTCTCTCCACGACAGCCTGCGCGAGGACAGGAACTCCAGAAGGATTCGGTAGTCCGTCGCGTAGTTCCGCTTCGATTCCCGTTCCAGATTCCTGAATTCGCCGGAGCGGACGAAATCGAGCAGCTCCGCATCGACCATGCCGTCCGGCCGTACAAACACCGGATCGCCCGGCCTCAGCCCGATACGGGCCACCGCCCCCGGCAGGTCCCGTACCCCCAGGACGCCATCAGTCGGCAGCGGCCCCCACCGCTCCGGATCCGGCACCCGCACCACATGCCACGTACTCAATGCACACCTCTCCTGATGCTTGAACACGCTCAAGCATCAGGGAACGCAGCAGAGCGTACGGCCGGTCTGCGGTCCCTGCGGCGGGAGCGACGTAGTACGGCCGGTCGTAGCTGATCGGGATCACGCCCTGCGGGTCGATGAATCCCATCACCGTGATCGTGCGCTTGGTCGGCAGCGGCAGGCGGGCGAGGTCGTCCTCGGAGAGCGGCAGCATGCGGCCGTCCGGGAGGGCGACGCCCCGACCGACCTCGGAATTGCTGATCTCCCGCCCTTCCGCAGCACAGAAGCGGCGGTGCTGGACACGGCTGCCGTCGGCGGTATGGATCTCATGGAGCCGCACGGTGTGCTCTTCGGTAGCCGCGTAGAGCTGCACCGGAATCGGCGTGTTGACTGAAGCAAGGACTGCGAATCCGCAGGTCAGGAGCTATTTTTTGCTGGCTTCCGCGCTGTCACACCGTGCGTCGGTGGCAGGCTCAAGGGCCTAATGAGGTCCGTTGGAAGCCAGGCGAAAGGTGTATCCAAAGATTCCTTCGAGCCCGCCCACAAGCAGGCACCGCCCGTCGGGAGTCCAGGCACAAGAGAGCAAGGGGCTGTCGGTGCGCATCATGGTTAACGTCAAGCCGGTCTCAGGACTGCAAATCCGTATCGTTCCGTCGACGCTGGTGATGGCGAGCAAGGTGCCGTCCGGACTGAACGCCGTTCCGGTCACCCCGTATGGGTGACGCGTCAGCGTGCGCAGTTCTTGCCCGGTGATGGCGTCCCAGATCCGCATGGTGTCGGTACGGAAGCTCGTCGTGGCGATCCAGGCGCCGTCGGGACTGACCACCATCGCGTCCACCGCGAAGATGTCCAGCGTGTGCAGTTCTTGTCCAGTGGCGGCGTCCCAGATACGCGCGGTCCCGTCTCGACTGGCGGTAGCGAGCCAGGAGCCATCCGGACTGACCACCACTGCGAACACCGAAGCCGTGTGCACGGTCAGGATGTGCAGTTCTTGTCCGGTCGCGGCGTCCCAGATACGCGCGGTCCCGTCTCGACTGGCGGTAGCGAGCCAGGAGCCATCCGGACTGACCACCATCGTAGTCACGCGGCCGACGTGGGCGCTGGGCGTCTGCGGCACCTCACACCCGCGCCACGCCCGCCACGCGGCACGCGTCGGGACCCTCCCGGGAACCATCGACGGCTTCCCGTCCTGCCGTCACGTCTCGTTGCACGCGTGTGCTCGTGCACGTGTGCACGCTTTCGTGCCCGCGAGGCATCCCGGGCCGTGACAACACCGATCGAAGTTGAACGTGTTCAAATAGCTCTGTGCGGGTGACCGTGCAGCAGCTGGCGCGAACACGCGGCAGGCACCGCTAGGAGGACATCGTGGGCGCAGGCGTCATGATCTTTGCATTCTTCTTCTACGTGCTCCTCATGGCACCGTTCTGCATCCTTGTCGGTGCGAAAACGTCCTCGCGCATGGGCTGGGTGATGGCAACTCCCCTAATTTTTCTGCCCCTTACCCTATTGATCGCCGCTCTGATCCCTTGAGTGGCTTACCAACTCCCAGGCGGGCGCGTCGGCCTGGCGAAACGCGGTTGGGTGTAGATCCAATGAGGGTGCTGTTGACCAGGCGGTGGGTATGACCTGGTCGCGGTAGCGCGTCTGGTGGTTGCGGATGAATTCCTTGGCTCCGCTACTGACCGATCCGAACGCCGCTGTCCGCGCCTTCGCCACCGACACCCTGCACGACCTCGACGTCCTCGAAGAGGAAGAGAGTCGGCGGGGAGCCGACTTCGACCGCGGATACCGCAGCTGAGACGAGCGCTGTCCTACCGGCGGCCCTGGCCCTGCTGCCGAAGAAGTGCTGCGCCCCCTCCGCCTGCCTCGGTATTGCCACTCTGTGTGATCACTGCGGCGACCGGGGACTGGCCACGGAACTTTCCGGATGCTCGTTGATCCAGGACAGGCCACCGATGTCGAGGCGGTGCCGGGTGCGGGTGACGGCTACGTAGGCCAGACAGGCTTCCTTGTCATCGATCGGGCGTGCCGCCCTCGGAGCCGTGTTGCCCGGTGGGCCGTCGGCCATTGGCGGGGTGAAGTCGTCAGCGATTTTCACCAGCGGCCACTCACGGCCTTTGGCCTTGTGCGCAGTGGAGACGGTCACCTCAGCCCGGTCTTCGGTGACGAGATGTGTGACGGCGGCCAGGATGGCGTCGGTGCCATGGGGGTCGACCAGGTCGACCAGGGGTTGGAGGTCGCGTCCGGCGGGGTCGTAGGCGGCATAGTCCTGCAGGTCGCCCCAGGTGGTGAACAGCACCAGTTCGGGGTGGGTGGTGCGGCGTCCTTCTTTGAGGTCGCGGGCGGCCAGGGCCAGAGCGCGCAGGCTGTCTCCTCCCCCGGCCAGCGCGACCCGGTGTCCGCCGGACAGCGGCTCCATGACCTGGGCCATGGCGCCGACGTTGGTACGGCACAGCACCGCGTCGGGCCGGGTGACGGGGCCGAGTTCGGTGGGCACGGCGTCGACGCCGGTGAGACGGATGGGGGCGTCGGCCAGGTGCAGCCAGCGGTTGGCTTCCTCGGCGAGGCGGGGGCCGAAGCGGAAGGACCGGGACAGGGCAAGCTGGGTGCCGTCGAAGCCGGTCATGACGTCTTTGGCGCCGCGCCAGTGGTAGATGGCCTGGGCGGAGTCGCCGACCATGACCAGTTGGGCGCGGTCGTGTTGGGCGAGGAAGATCTGTTCGACGACAGGGTTGGTGTCCTGGGCTTCGTCCAGGAGCAGGAAGTCGGCGTCGATCTTCGGCTGGGTGAGGGCCCAGATCTTGAGGTAGTGGTCGTGGTCGAAGCGGACGCCGCCGTCGTCGGGGTGCTGCAGGTCCAGCCAGGCTTTACGGGCGTACGGAACGATGTGGGCGGCGAGTTGCGCGTGCAGGCTGGGCTCTTCCAGGCCGCGCAGGTGCGGGACGTGGTGGCGGGTGATCGTCGCGTCGGAGGTGTGGCAGACGCGGGCCACGGTGCGCAAGGTGACGCGCGGAACACCGCAGGCCCCCTTCGAGGCCAGGTGGATCACGGTGATCTGGTGAGCGAGCGCGTCATCCGCCCGGGCCCGGACCTGCCGGGCCTCCTCCGCCTCCAGCCAGGCGTAGTACGAGGAGCGGACCACGCCCAGGACACGGCACAGCAGGGTCACCGGGTAGACGGCCTTCTCCGCAGCGATGAACCGGTAGACCTCGCTCACTCGCTGTCCTTGGCGAAGAAGGCTGCCGCTTTTTCAGGATCTCGATCGTCTTCTGCTGCTCGGCACTCTGCTTGCGCAGCCGCCGCAGCTCCTCAAGGAACTTGATCAAGACCTGACCACCGGCCGGGCTCCGCGCGGTGCCCAGGTGCGTCCCTTCGGCGGCCTCAGCCCCTGGCCTGCCTCGTCCTCGAAGCAGATGTGGGCGCCCAGGTCCGCCGCGGTCCTTTTACCTGCGGCCACACCTCTGCCTTCCACACCTCGATCACCTCGTCGTCGCGTTCGATCACCCTCCGCAAGGGCACCTGCGCGGACCAGCCGTGCCGCCGCAACAGCTTCCACACACCCTGGACCGTGTACCCGACGTGGAACATCCGCCCGATCAGCAGCCTGACCCGCTTCAGCGTCCACCCCTGGAACTCGTCGTCCCAGCCGTGCGTGAGCGGACCCCGCTTCAACTCCCGCTCCAGCCGCTCCCATTGCCGGGAACTGAGCCGTTCCACCGAGGCCGGCCCCTTCGAGCGCAGGGCGTCCGCACCGCCCTGCTCCCACTCCCGCCGCCAACGTCGCACCGACCGCGACGTCACCCGAAGCTCCCTCGCGACAACATCGGTCTTCTCACCACGAGCAAACCGCTCGGCCGCCTCAAGGCGCACCCGCGGACTCCACGAGTTCAACCTGAGTACCACATCCCGATCCCATGACCTCCGTCGAAGACCTCTTCACCGGCAACGGCACATCCGCGGACCCCTTCGACTGGGATCCCCTGCGAGAGCCCGACGCGCTGCAGGATGTCTGCCTCCTCGACTGCCGGGTGTGCCCCCTCACCGGCAGGGCCGGACTGCTGCCCGTCATGCGTACGGCCCTGCAGTACCGCACGGGGAACGCCGCCCTGCCGCGGGCTGGGGTCGCTCCAGTGGAGCGACAAGCCGCTGGAGCGTGAGCTGCTGCCCTTCGCGATCATGTCGAGCACGCCCTCGGCGGCCGGAAAGGGGTGGTGGATGGACCTCGGCCTCTTCCCGGACGGACGGCTGAGCCTCACCGGCGCCGCGGCGGACTTCCACCTCCTCGACGCCGAGGGAATCCCCGACGCTCCGCCGGACTACTCGGAGCGCCGGCTGAGCGAGGTCCGCGGGGACCTTCCGTGGTGGGACTCCGAGTGCACCGTGCTGAAGGCGGCCACCACGGGCGGGAAATGACATAGCAGTGCGGACGAACGACACAGCCCGCCGAGGGTTTTCCTCGGCGGGCCGCAGTCGTTTCGCGGTCAGGTCTCGTTGCCGAGGGTGCCGTTCAGCCAGGCGGCGGCCAGTTCTGACCGGGAGCGGGCACTGGTGTGCTGGAACAGCCGTGTCAGCCGCTGTTCCACGGTCTTGGTGCTGCAGGCGAGTTCCGCCGCGATCTGCCGGTTGGTCGCGCCGTTGCTGACCATGCGCACCAGGATGATGTCGGGTTCGGTGAGCTTCTGCCGGGCTTGGCGGAGCCTCGGCAGGGGAATCCCGCGCAGCTGTGCGGCATGGGTGACGGCGGTGCGGAAGGGACGTCCGAGGCCGAGGAGTTGGGCGTTGCACATGACCTCGGTCAGCCAGGCGCGGGGGTCGTCGGCGATGCGTGTCAGGCACATGCCGGAGACGACGCTCAGGTGGACGTCTTCGCGGCGCTGGATCGAGCGGTGGGCGGTCAGTGCGCTGTCTGTGTCGTGGTGGGCGATACCCCGGGCGATGAGGAGGGTCTCGTACGTCATGGGTGTAGCGGCCTCGTCATGCAGGGTTTCCAGTTCCTCCAGTGCCCGCTGGGTCAGGGGCGACCGGTGCTGCCGGGCGGAGAGTGACAGGATGCGCAGCAAAAGCCGTTCGGTGCCGGCGAGTTGGCCGTTCTTGCGGGCCTGCCGGGCGTCGCGCCAGGCCCTCTCCGATGCCTCCTCCTTCCGGCCCGACCAGTACCGGAAGGCCAGGCGGGCGCGTGCCGCCAGAGGATGGTCGAGGGCGTCGGGGACCAGATCGAGCCATGCCTGGGCGCGTGTGAGGTCCCCGCGAGCGCAGTGGATCTCCGCGGCCAGCACACGTGGCAGGTGCGGGTCGCCCGCCGTGCTGTGGGTCCGGCAGCGTACTTCGACGCGTCGGGCGGTCGTGAGCGCGGCGTCCCAGTTCCCCGCCAGGTAGTCGCGCACCATGCCCTGGTACTGGACGGCGACGCAGTCGGGGGCCGCGGTGTACCGGTCGCCGAGGACGGCGGCGAGCGCGCCGGTGAGGTCCGCGTACGCGGCGGCGTGGCGCAGCCGGTCCAGTGCCTGGTCGTCGATGGCGTCGGGGGGCAGGTTCCGCCGCGCGCGGCCCAGTTCGGCGTGGCTGCCCACCGAGGCGGCCACCAGTCGCAGTTCGGCGGGTGAGGGCAATGGCGTACGGCGGTGACCGGGGTCGGAGTGAGGGGTGGGGCCCGCGGCTGTCGAGGGCCGAGGCGTCAGTGGGCCGATGCCGTACAGGCCGCCCAGTGCCGCCAGCTCAGCCGCGGACGGGAGTCGGGCGTCCGTCCGCCCGCGGCAGAGGGCGCGGTGGTCGTCGGCGTGGAGAACTCGGTGTTCGTGCAGCGCCGCCCACGTCCATGCGACGCCGATGCCGTGCAGGCCGGTTGGTTCCTTCCCCTCCTCGGTGTGTTCGGCGCGCGGTGTGTCCGCGTGGGCGAGCAGTGGCTCGGCGAGGGCCAGGAGTCCGTCGTGGTCGCCGTGCCGCAGGCTCAGCTCGCTCGCCTCCTGGAGCACGCCGGGGGTGCGCTCGTCCCGCGGTGCGAGCCGGCGAAGTGCCGCCGCGTAGGCGCGGGCCGACCGGGGCCAGTCGGCCCTGGCTTCCTCACGGGCTGCGGCGAGCAGCAGCGGTATCGCGAGATCGTCGTCCACGAGCGGGCCGGAGGCCGCGACGCGATCGGCCAGCCGCGGATAGCCGCGGCCGGTGGCCTCGGGGCCGAGCCTGCCCGCCAACCGCGTGACGTACCGGGCGGAGTTGCCCTGCACATCGCGTTGGAAGGGCAGGGTCCGCAAGGCCGCGGCGAGCGCCGGAACGGCGAACGACAGCCAGCCCCGCGGATCGGCGGTCAGAACGCGGTCCGTGATGAGGCGATCCAGTGCGTGCTCAAGGACTCGGGCGCCTGCCGACGGCGTCATCCTGAACGCGTCGTCGATGTGCACGTCGGCGTGGTTCAGCACGTGGGCGGTGACGATCGCCGCGTTGAGGATCGGGGGGTACGGGAGCGAGTGGGGCCGCCCCAGCCCGAGGAGGAAGGCGTCCGTGGTGGTCAGCCGCAGCAGCTTCTCCGCACGGGTGAGACACATCCGGCCGTCGAGTTCCAGCAGGTCTTCTGCGTTGAGGGTGTCGAGGACCGACAGTACGGCGCGCGGGTTGCCCGCCAGTGTGCCCAGGGCCCGCGCCACGGCGTCCGCCAGCGTGGGTTCGGCCGCGTGGCCGAACCGCCGGGTGATGTGGAGGTCGACGAGCGCGGCGGCGTCCGTCGGCCGTAATTGTGGCAGTTCGAGGACCCGGTCGGCTGCGGCCGTCAGCCGGGCCTGACCGTGGTCCGCCGGGGGGCGGGGTCTTCCGGCCAGCACCACTGGGACGCCGTGCGGGCGGAAGATCCGCAAGAGGAGTTCCAAGATGCTGGCGATGTGCTCCGGCATGCGCTCGACGCCGTCGACGAGGAGCGCGAACGGTAATCGGCGGGCCGCCGTGGCCAGTGCGTCGGAGAACGCGGCCAGTCCGTTCACGCCGCCCTTGCGCGCCGCGGCTGCTAGCCGTGTCCGGTGGGCGGTGGGCAGCGGCAACAGACAGTCGTCGGGGTCGGCGAGGAACAGGCCGCATCCGGCGGTGACGACGATCGCGTCGGCAAGAGCCGTGGCGTCCTCGTCCGGCGGTTCGTCCGATGCCGTCTCCGCCGCTTCTTCCGGGTCCTCGTCGTGCCAGCCGAGCCGGAGCACTGCCGCTCCGTCCCCGGCCGCGGCACGTCGCGCCTCCTCCAGCACGGCTGTCTTGCCCATGCCCGCCCCGGCGACGAGCAGCAGGACGCGCGCCGCCTCTCCGGTGGTGCGCAGGGTGTCCGCCAACTCGCGGACGATGCTTTCTCTGCCGATGACCGTTCCACGTCGGTCCCGCACGGTGCCACCTCGTTCGTCGCTCCTCCCCCGGGAGGAGAGATGACACCCGTCCTCTTACCGTTGTCTTATCGGAGCGGAAATCAACGTCACGTTCAGCAGCGGGAGTTCGTGCGGAGAGGGCCTGGCAGGTCACACGTGACGACGCCGCTCATACTGGCAGCGCACCGACGAAGGACCGGGCGCGGGTACAAGGCCGGTGACAACGTGTCTTCACCCGCCCGGGCGGATCTCCGAGACGAAGGATGTACGGGACAGTGGCTGTGTGGTGGTCGGGCACCGACGAACTGGTCCGCTGGGGCACACCGGCGCGTATGGACCGAACCGACCGCCGGCTGCTCGACCGCGAACACGAGTCGGAGCAGATCGACGCCCTGCTGGGCGCCCCCCAAGGCCCGCGGCTGGTCCTCGTGCGAGGCGAACCCGGCGTGGGCCGAAGCGCGTTCCTGCACGCGACTGGTGAGCGCCTGGGAGCCCGGGGAGCGGCCGTCCGCACAGTGCTCTGTGTCTCCGGCGACGGCGAGCGGCCGCTGCTGCTGGTGCTGCGACTGATCATGGCGCTGGAGGAGCGCCCCTCCGGCACGGAACAGCGCCCGTCGGCCCAAGGGCCGGTCGCCCGGGCCTTGTTGGCCGTCGACCAGCGTGATCAGGCCGCGATGGAGGCGCTGTTGCGCACCGCTCTCACCCGTGGCGCCCCGGTGGCGGTCCTGGTCGACGACGTTCAGCATGCCGATCCCGACTCTCTGGACGTGCTCAGCCGGATGGAATGGCCCAGGGGCGCTGCCGGTGTCCGGTTGGTGATGTCGGCGGCACGGCACGCCGTACCGGGCGGTGCCGGAGCCGTGGACCGGCTGGACGGCGTCGAGGGGGCGCGCACGATCGTCCTGAGCCCGTTGGGAGCGCACGACATCACCGCGCTGGCGGCGCGGTGGTTGCGGGCCGAGCCCGATGCCGCCCTGGCCGGGCGGACGGCCGAGCTGACACGCGGGGTTCCGGGGGCGGTCGATGCCCTGCTCACCGGCTGGACCCGCCGGGGCGACATCCGGATCGCCGACGGTCACGCCTTTCTCGGTGTGAGAGCCCAGGTGCCGGTGCTGCCCGATGACGACCGGTTTGTCGCGGCTCTGGACCGACTGGGCGGGCCGTCGCGCGCGGTGGCCGCCGCGCTGAGCGTTCTGGGATCGCTCGGCCCGGTGGCCCTTGAGCTGACCGCGGTCCGGACCGGTCTGTCCCCCGCCGCGGTCGGCGACGCCGTCCGCAGCCTGGTCGAGGCAGGCATCGTCGACGAATTGCCAGGACCGGACGGAACGGCCGCAGGGGGCTGGGCCTTCCGTCTTCCGCTGACCGCGCACACCGTCCGAGAACGGCTGAGCCCGGTGGAACGCGGCCGGCTGTCCGCCGCGGCGGTTGAGGTCCTCTGGAAGCCCACGGACTCGCCAGGCACCGGACCCGCGACTCTCCCGGCGCCGGGCCTTCTCGACGAGACGAACGGGCCGGCCTACCGGGCCGACCGGATCGCGGAGGCGGGCAGCCTGGTCGACCGGGAACGCGCGGTGGCCGAACTGACGGCCGCCGCCCGGCGGATGAGGCCGGGGACAGACGACGGGCGGGTCCTGCGGTGGCTGCGGTCCGCCCGTGACCTGACCGAGCACGCCGACGCCCGCGATCGCGTCCTCCAGCAGTACGCTGCCGCCGCCTACCTGGCGTGCGACTACCCCACCGGACGCGCTGTCGGGGAGCTGCTGCTCCGCGACCCCGGGCCGACGCTGGACGAACTCGACCTCCAGGAGGCGGCCTGCCTGGTCGTGGCGGTCACGGCCAACCAGCGCGACTGGCCCACCATGTCCCGGCTCGCGACCGCCCACTGGTGGGACGGACTGCCGGTCCCCGTCCTGGCCAAGGTGACCGGCCGGGCCCTGGCCCTGTGCCACCTCTCACGATGGCAGGAGACGGCGGAACTCCTCGAACGCACCGAGGAGGTGTGGAACACGAGCCCCCGTGCCCGTGTGACACCCGCCATCTTCCACGCCATGGCCGAACTGGCCATGGGCCGCCCGGAACGGTGCCGGCGGGCACTGGCCATGACCGATGCCCCCGAACTGCCGCCGGGCAAGGTGTACTCACTGACCGGCGGCCTGTTCGACGACCTGCTCACCTCCTACGACCTCGACTCGGCCCGCACCCTGCTGGAGACCACCGGCCTGCCCGTGGACGTGCTGCCCCCGCTCAGCAGGTTCCTGTACGACCACGTGACCGGCCGGTGGGACCGGGCCCTGGAATCGGCCCGCCGGCTGCTGGCCAACAGCGAGGTCTATTCCACCCCGGTGTCGGACAGCTCCCTGCTCCCGGCACGTACGGCGGCCGTGCTCCTCGCCCAGGGCCGGGTCACCAGCGCCCTCCAGACTGTCGAGGACATGCGCGCCCCCGACGGCAGTCCGCCGCAGTGCGCACTGCACGCGTCCGAAGCGGAGGCGCGCATGCTGCTCGGCGATCTGGACGCGGCCGAGAGGACACTGCGCCACGGTCTGGGCACGGCGCGGGCGCACGGCCAGGTCTACGGCACGGACGAACTGTGGGCCCTGCTGGCGGAGACCACGACCAGGCTGGGACGCGCTGCCGAGGCGAGCGCCTGCCGGGAGCACCTTCAGCGGATCGCCGACCGGACCGGCAACGACCGGTCCGCTCTGCTGCACCTGCTGGTCTCGGCCCGGGTCCCGCGACCGGACGCACCCGACACCGCCCGTCGCGACCTGCGCGAGGCCGTGGACCTCGCCCGGGTCCGCGGCCTGCCCTTCGAAACGGCGACTACCCTGCTCACGGCCGCCACCGCGGGCGCGGTCCCGGCCGGGCTGCTGCACGAGGCGTACGAACTGTTCGGCACGATCGGTGCCGCTCTGTGGCGCCACCACACCCGGACCGCCCTGCGTGCGGCCCGACTCCCCGTCCCCGACCGTAAACGGACCACCGTCGAGAACGACCACCTCCTGGCCACCCTCATCGCCGAGGGACTCACCAACCACGAGATCGCCTGCGTCCTCCGGCTCAACGAGGACGCCGTCGCCCAGCGCCTGTCCCGCCTGTTCAGCCGCACCGGCCTGCGCTCCCGCACCGAGGTCGTCACCGCCGTACTGACCGGCTCCTTCTGACAGCATCCGTCGGTGTCAGGCGCGTCGGGGCAGTGCGTCCGCCGGTTCGCGTCAGTTTTCCCTGTGCTTAGCCTGTGCGGCGCCCACGAAGCGGAATCGGCTGTTTCCCCATGCCACGATCGTGCGTGTCGGCAGCCGGTGAGACGCCGGCGGAGCAGCAGTAAGGCTCCGCACGGCACTCCCCGGTCCGCCGCAACGCCGATGACCGTGCGGGTTGACGCCTCGTGGGCCGCCACCCCGCATCCGCTCCGAAAGGCATGTCCAGCAATGGCATCAGCCCCTGCCGCACCCATCACCAAGCGGACACGCCCTGTCATGGGCATGACTTGTGCGGTGGTGGCCGCCGTCGGCCTGCTGACCACCGGCTGCTCCGCGGAACTCACCGGCGGCGACACGGACATGGCTCTGCCGGACATCGCGGCCGAGCCGGCGGCTCCCGTCACCGGCTACGACGGACTGACGGGGCTGCCACTGTCCGCCTACGGCACCTCCCAGCAGGAGGACATCCTGCTGTTCCGGACGAACGAGGCGCTGGTCGCCCGCTGCATGAACAGCCTCGGATACAAAAACTATTCGGGCCGGAAGAAGGCCCAGGACGACACGAAGACGAAAGCGGAACGGGAAGCCATCCGCCCGGCCGACGCCTGGGGCTATATCGGCGCCGGCACCGCGAAGCGTCTCGGTTTCCACGTCGCGATCACTCCTCCGGTCTCCAAAGGCCCGAAAGGCCGGGAACTGAAGGACTACAACGTCTGCTGGGACAAGGCGGACAAGCAGGTGCCGTCTCCCACCGGCGGCAAGGGCTGGAAACTGACCCAGGACTTGTTCGGCCGGTCATTCCAGAAGGCGGCCTCGGACAGCCGGGTCGTCGCCGCGCGCAAGAGCTGGTCGTCCTGTATGGGCGAAGCGGGACACCCGGCCGACGACCCCCAGAAGCTGTCCGAGGGCTTCATGAGCGCCAAGAAGACGACCCCGAAGGAAATTGCCGCCGCCACCGCCGACGAGAAGTGCACCCGGTCGTCGAACCTGGCCGGCGTCTACTTCGCGGTCCTCACCGGATATCAGAAGCAGCTCATCTCCGCGAACACCGAAGTCCTGACCGGCTACAAGAAGCAGGTCCAGGAACAGGTCGACCGGGCGGAGCAACTACTGGCCGCCTCCGACACGGCCTGAACACCCTCACCCCTCGACTCCGGACGGCGCGTTGTCCCCTCGCGTTGCCGTCCGGTCCCTCAGCACGACAAGAAACAGCGAGAACAGGAGAACGTACGTGACTCGACGAGCCAAGCGACTGGCGCTGTCCGCGCTGACAGCCGTCATGGCGGCGGCCTCACTCACCGTCGCCACCGCGCCGCAGGCGTCCGCGATCAATGAAGTCCCCTGCAACCGGCCCGATTTCCTCTGGGTGCAGGGCCATTCCGACCCGGTACCCGTCAACCCTTACTGGACTACGTGTTACGCCAACGCCGGAGAAGCGAAGATTGACCCGAACACGGGGCTTCGTGACTGGGTTACAACAATCGCCACCGGCAACAACCGGGTCCAGTGGCACGGGGACGACAGGTGGCAGCCCAATGCCCCGATCGAGAAGTGGGTCACCTTCACCTGGCCGAACCACCCCGACGGGGTCCGCATAGACCACATCAGGATCCTCTGAAACAGCCGCGCCGGTGGGGGCGGCGGTCCCGCCCGATCGCCGTCCTCAATGCGCAGGGCCATTCGCCAAGGCCCTCAAGGATCTGTTGACCGCAGTGCCGCTGGCGTGTGAGCGAGCGGATTCGGAGCCTTCGGCGGTGGGCAACAGCGGCTGGCTGGTTCGCCGCCCCGAGCGTGCTCCGTACTCGGCGAAGCGCTCGTCATCACTGCCGACTTGTTCGGCGACGAGCCGCACCACGACGGTCCTCACCTCTCGACTCCGGACGGCACCGCGCCAGAGCGCACCACCGTCCGGCCCCCAGCACGACAAGAAAGAGGAGAAACTCCCATGAATCAAAAAGCCAAACGAGTGGTCCTGTCCGCGCTGACAGCTGTCATGGCAGCAGCCTCACTCACCGTCGCCACCACGACGCAGGCATCCGCGATCAATCTGGTCTCCTGCAACAGCGGCGATTTCCTCCAAGTAGGAGGGCACACCAGCATCGGCGCCGGGGTGGTAGAACACTGGAAGAATTGTTACGCCAACGCCGGAGAAGCGAGTATCGACGCGCTGGGGACTCAGTGGGTGGATTACATCAGCACCGGCAACAACCGGGTCCAGTGGCACGGGGACGGAAGGTGGCAGCCCGATAGCCCGATCAACAAGTGGACCTACTTCGTCTGGGGAAACAACCCCGGCGGGGTCCGCATAGACGCCATCAAGATCCACTGATCAACCACTGCTGGCGAGGGACGGCGGTCATACCCGATCGCCGTCCCCGACCAGTGCTCCGTCAAGTTCCCTGATTGCGTGGAGGGTTGGCGATCAGACCGGTAGGGGCGGATAGCAGAGCAGGCACGGGGGTTCGTGATCATTGTGGTGTCGAAGCCAGATGATCACGAGGACGTCCCGTGCCTGCTGTTGCATCTTCCCCCATCCCTGCCGTGCTGGGTCCGCTGGATGCGGACCGGATCGCTGACCTGCGTCCCTACCTCGAATCGGTTCCGGATCCGCGCTCACGCCGGGGCCGGTGGTACGCGCTGACGGCGATCTTGCTGGTGTGTGCCTGCGCGGCCGTCTGCGGCGCGAAGAGCATCGACGAACTCGCCGAGTTCGGCGAACGGGCCACGAACTCGCTGCTGGCCTCCCTCGGGATACGCCGTCGCCTGCTCGGCTGGCGACGCAGCCCCAAGCCGGTCACTATCGGACGCGTCCTTCAGGCACTTGACGGCGACGCCCTGGACCAGGCCGTGGGCGCCTACCTGGCCAACCGGCACCGCATCACCGCGTCCGCGGACGTGCCCGCAGCCCGATCGCGGCAGGCCATCGCCGTGGACGGCAAGGCCCTCAAGGGCTCAGCCCGCCCGGACACGCCGCGCCGTCACCTGCTCTCGGCGGTCACCCACGACCGCGTCGCCACGATCGCCCAGGTCGAGGTCGGTGTGAAAACCAACGAAGTGCGCCACTTCAAGCCCCTGCTGGCACCACTCGACCTCGCCGGCACCGTCGTCACCTTCGATGCCCTCCACTCGGTGAAGGCCAACATCACCTGGCTGGTCGAGACGAAGAAGGCCCACTACATCGCCGTCATCAAGACCAACCAGCCCACCGCCTACGACCAGCTCGCCGCCCTGTGCTGTGACCGCATAGGTTCGCCGGGTTGGCGGTCGTGACGGTTGGATGTGGGGTGACGTCCGATCCGACCGCTGGAGGCGCGGTGGTTGAGCCCGTCCGTGTGCGCAGACTGACCGATCAGGAAGGGCAGAAGCTGCAGCAGATCGTGCGCCGGGGCAGCACCAGTTCGGTGCGCTATCGGCGCGCGATGATGCTGCTGGCCTCGGCCGGCGAAAACCGGGTTCCGCCGATCGCCCAGCTGGTGCAGGCCGATGAGGACACCGTGCGCGATGTGATTCATCGGTTCAACGAGATCGGCTTGGCCTGCCTGGACCCTCAGTGGGCGGGAGGCCGTCCCCGCCTGCTCACCCCTGACGACGAGGACTTCGTCATCCAGACGGCCACCACCCGCCCCACCAAGCTCGGCCAGCCCTTCACCCGCTGGTCCCTGCGCAAACTCGTCGCCTACCTGCGCAAAGTCCACGGCCGGATGATCCTCATCGGCCGCGAGGCGTTACGCTGCCTGCTCGCCCGCCGCGGCGTCACCTTCCAGCGCACCAAGACCTGGAAGGAATCCCCGGACCCCGAACGCGAGGCGAAGCTGGACCGGATCTAGGAAGTCCTCGACCGCTTCCCGGACCGGGTCTTCGCTTTCGACGAGTTCGGCCCGCTCGGCATCCGCCCCACCGCAGGCTCGGGCTGGGCCGCGCGCAAACGCCCCGACCGGCTGCCCGCCACCTACCACCGCCCCCACGGCGTGCGGTACTTCCACGGCTGCTACTCGGTCGGCGACGACCGGCTATGGGGCGTCAACAGGCGCAAGAAGGGCGCCGCCAACACGCTGGCCGCGCTGAAGTCCATCCGCGCTGCCCGGCCCGACGGCGCCCCGATCTACGTGATCCTGGACAACCTCTCCGCCCACAAGGGCACCGACATCCGCCGCTGGGCGAAGAAGAACAAGGTCGAGCCATCGCCTACGAGACAGCACTCGACACAACATCAACTACCCTGGCCCAAGCCGCATAGCCCGTGTCCAAGATTCCGGGTCAAGCCCCAAGGCCGGGTAGTTAGCGTATTTCCGCTGGTGGCAAGAGGGTTGAGCGAGTTCTCGGGCTGCTGTAGGTGGCGGGGCCGGTCTTGGCGATGAGTCCGTTTACGGCCCATCTATCGAGCTGTCGGTACATCGTGCCGAGGGTGATGTCGCCGAGGTGGCGGGCGAGGTCGCGGGTGTGCCACTGGCGGTCGGGTTCTGCATGAAGGAGGTCCAGGACGCGCTGTCTGCGCCGGTCGGCGGCCGGTGTGTGCCGATCGTCGTGCGAGACGGTGGGCAGGTCGGGATCGGGTTCGAGGATGGTGACGTCGAGGTCGGTGACCAGGCGGCTTGTGTCGGGGCGGCCGTCGTCTTGGCGTTCGGCGTACCGGGAGACCGGTGACCTGACTTTTCGGGTGCTGATGCGGGGGCGCCGGTGCGGGAGGAGCCCGGCCAGGACCCGGTTGCCGATGACGCCGGTGGTGCGGTTGCCCAGGGCGTCGGGCTTGATGACGTCGGCGGCCTGGACCACGAGGTCGCGGGCGGTCTGGATGGCTATGGTGAAGCCGCAGCGGTCCGGGTCGGTGCCCGGCCGGGACTCGGCGGCCTCCACCATCACGGTCCGAAGTGCCTGGTAGAGGGCGAGTAGGGCCCACATCTCCTGCTCGACCCCGACCGGGTCGCCTGAACGCAGGACCCGGCCGTCTGTGATCGTGTGACGCAGAGCAAAATACGCCGACTCGTGCTCCCACCGCTGGTGGTAAAGGGCAACGAGGGCCGGGGCGGGGTAACGACGAGCATCGGTCAGCGTCGTGACCAGCCGGTAGGAGTTGGTGAACGAGCAGTCGTCATAGGCCACGGTGATCTGCGCTTCCACGACGCGTACCGGGACGGTGCCGATGACCGAGAGGTAGGAGCCATCGGTGAGTCGGCTCAGGACCGGGGTGCGTCGGTTGGCGCGCAGCCGGCCCAGGAAACTGGCTCCGGTGTCGTGCACGGCGGCGAGGAAGGCGTTGGCGTCGAAACCCTTGTCCCACAGGACCAGCATGCCGGGGCCCAGGTGGTGCAGGAGCCTGCGAGCGTAGGAGGTCTCCCCGTCGCTGGGAGTGCCGAACACGGCGCCGATCAGGGCACGGGTGCCGGTCTCCACCAGGGTCATCAGTTCCAGCATCGGATACCCGCCACGGCTGCCGGGTCCGAACCACTCCACGTTGCGCTCGGTATCGGGGAGCTTGATCGAGGTGCAGCCGTCGAAGGAGACCATTCGGAACGGCCCGAACCGCACTCCGGGAGTCACCGGCTGGGCGAGCGGGCCGGCCAGGGTCTCGAACACGCGCTTCATCGGTTCTGCACCGAGCCGTCTGCGCAGGTCACGTAAGGCTTTCGCAGTTGGCTCCGCGACCTCGATCCCGACGCCCGTAAGGGCTGCGGTCAGCTTGTGCCAGACCAGCCGGTAGCCGACCTCCGGGAACAGGCACATCGCGAGAAGGAAGTAGACCCCGACCCGCGAGGGCAGATCCCGTAACCGGCGCTGCACGCAACGAGTTTCATCCAGAACGGCATCGACGAGGTCGAACGGTATGACCTGCGTCAACTCGCCCAGATGACCGGGCGCGAACCGCCCCTCGGCCACGATGAACTCACGGGTGACCCTCGCCAGACCGGGTGGCAGGACACAATGACGCGTGGGCAACGGGGCTCCTCAACGGCCGGAAGTCTTGGCGGACTACCTGACCAACGCGGCCCCGTTGCCCGCGTTCCTACCCGACACCGAACTCCCTCGCCACCAGCGGAAATACGCTAACTACCCGGCCTTGGGTCAAGCCCCAGGCCGACCGAGCCCGCACGACTCACCCCGGCCCGCGTCCGCCGGGGATTCGGAACCTCCGCCCGCACCCGCACACTGCCCGGCCGGTGCACCGAGCCTCTCAACACCCGGCCCAGGAAGACCACTTGGCTGCAAGAATCGCCGCCCCGCGACCCACTATGACGTTGGGAAAACGACCAGGCGACCCGAGAGCATTATCGAGCGCGACAGCCTCAGAGGGTAAGAGACAAGCTGACAAGCCTCCGCAAAACTCACCAGTCCTGGCTGGCTTCCCCGCTGTTGGCGACGGGATCAACCGGGAGGCGGGTCAGCCCTACAGCGGCGCAGGCACGAACCGTGTCCACAGCGGCCGACAAGATCCAACCGCTGATCTGCATCAAACCGCTCGGGCACGCCCTGGCACGACGTATACGTCAGACGGGCTTCGCCGTCGTCCCCCGGAGGACGAGACGCGGGGTGAGGACGACCTCGCGGGGTTCGGTCCGGTCCTGGTCGAGGCGCTCGACGGCCGCGGTCACCGCATGCCGCGCCTGCGCCTCGGCCCCCTGGCTGACCGTGGTCAGATTGAAGCAGCTCAGCCGCGAGTGGGTGTCGTCGTCGTAGCCGACCACGGACACCCGGCCAGGGATCTCGACCCCGGCGCGGGTCAGGGCGGCCAGGACGCCGATGGCGCACTGGTCGTTGAAGGCGACGACGGCGGTGGGAAGATCGCCGGCTTCGAGTAGCTGGCCCGCGGCGCGCTCGCCGGCCGCTTCGGTGTGGTCGCCGCGCAGGACGCTGATGTGTTCGTCCAGGCCGTGGCGGCGCATGGCGGTGCGGTAACCCCGGCGCCGATCGGTGGCGATCACGCCCTTGCCGCCGTCGACGTAGGTGATCGCACGATGGCCGAGCCCGACGAGATGGTCGACGATCTGGCCGACCCCGTCGTCGTCAGCGGTGCGCACGACGTCCAGGGCCGCGTCGGAGATCCGGCGGCCGACGGCGATGACCGGAGACTTGCGGTCCAGCGCGGCGAGGGTCGCGGCGGGGGCGGTCGGGCCGAGCAGGATCAGGGCCTCGCTGCGGTAGGCGAGCAGCGTCTCGACGGCCGTGTGCTCGTCGCGGGTGCGCGTCAGGGTGCTGAGCACCAGGTCATAGCCGACCTCCTCGGCCGCCACATGCAGATGGTCGACCAACTCGGCGTGGAACGGGCTGTAGATGTCGATCATGACGCCCAGCAGACGGCTGCGGCGGCTCGCGAGCACGCTGGCCGTACGGTCCACCTGATAGCCGAGGTCTGCGGCGGCCCTGAGGACACGCTGCCGCGTCCGCTCACTGGGACCGGCCACCCCACGCAGCACGAGGGACACCGACGCGGTGGACAGGCCCACCCGCGCGGCCACGTCCTCCAGCCGGGGACGCTTGTTCGCGCCATTCCGGTGACGTACGGGATCACCGTCGCCCACTTGCGCCTCCCCTGCGGAAATCTGCTGGCACAACACCCTTGACACGCTCGCGAAACAATCCGATAGTACCAGAACTTAAAGCGTTTTAAATTGTGCTGATGTTCCGACTAAGCCAGCTCGAAAGCGCGGTCCGCGCGGATCGTGTTCTCCGGCTCGGTCGTCGGCGACGACGCCCACAAGGCGCTCGCTCAGGACATCGAGGCCGCCACACCCACCATCCACCCCTACGGCCGCCGTTCCACCGACCCTCCCAGTTGCACAGTGAGGTGCACGAATCATGAACCGAACCTCCCTTCCCCGCTCTCGCAGAACAGCCTCCGTCGTGGCCGTGGCCGCCGTGGCCACCCTGGTCCTCGCGGGCTGCTCCAGCAGCTCCGGCGGCAAGGAGGCCGAGGAGGGCGGGGCGGACGCCGCGGCCGGCAAGGCCGACACGCCCCGTATGAAGGTCGCGATGGTCACTCACGCGCCGTCCGGCGACACGTTCTGGGACATCATCCGCAAGGGCGCCCAGGCCGCCGCCGCCAAGGACAACGTCGAGCTGATCTACTCCAACGACGAGAGCGCCAGCGGCCAGGCGACGCTGATCCAGAACGCGATCGACCAGAAGGTCGACGGCATCGCCGTCACCCTCGCCAAACCCGACGCCCTCAAGGACGCCATCGCCAAGGCACAGAAGGCCGGCATCCCCGTCGTCGGCTTCAACTCCGGCATGGACGTCTGGAAGGAGCAGGGGCTGCTCTCCTTCTTCGGCCAGGACGAGGCCGTCTCCGGCCAGGCCTTCGGCAACAAGCTCAACGAGACCGGCGCCAAGCACGCGCTCTGCGTCGTCCAGGTCCAGGGGCACGTCGGCCTGGAGCAGCGCTGCGCCGGCGTGAAGAAGACCTTCAAGGGCAAGACCGAGAACCTCTACGTCAACGGCAACGACATGCCCGCGACCAAGTCGACCATCTCGGCCAAGCTCAAGCAGGACTCCTCGATCGACCAGGTCGTCACGCTCGGCGCCCCGTTCGCGCTGACGGCGGTGGAGTCGATCTCGGACGCGGGCAGCAAGGCGAAGGTCGCCACATTCGACCTGAACAAGGAGCTCACGGACGCCATCAAGGCGGGCGACATCGAGTTCGCCGTCGACCAGCAGCCCTACCTGCAGGGCTACCTGGCCGTGGACTCGCTCTGGCTCTACAAGAACAACGGAAACTACAGCGGCGGTGGCGAGGAGCCGGTGCTGACAGGCCCGGCCTTCGTCGACAAGGACAACGTCGACACGATCGCCAAGTTCGCCTCGAAGGGCACCCGGTGATCTGATCATGACCCAAGCAACGGCACCGGCGGCGAGCTCACCTTCGTCGCCGGCTCCGCCGGCCGCCCACAAGGACGGCCGCACCGTACAGCGTTCGCTGGGGCGCAGGCTGCTGGCCCGCCCCGAGGTCGGCGCGCTCATAGCCGCGATCGGCGTCTACGCGTTCTTCTTCTCCGTGGCCCCCTCGTTCCGCGAGGCCAGTTCGCTGGCGACGGTGCTCTACCAGGCCTCGGTGATGGGCATCATGGCCCTGCCGGTGGCCCTGCTGATGATCGGCGGCGAGTTCGACCTGTCCGCCGGCGTCGCGGTCACCACCTCCGCCCTGACAGCGGCAATCCTCAGCTTCCAGCTGACGGTGAACGTGTGGACCGGCGTGATCGTCGCGCTCATCGTGTCCCTCGCCGTCGGCGCGTTCAACGGCTGGCTGCTCATCAAGACCGGCCTGCCGAGCTTCCTCGTCACGCTGGGCTCGTTCCTGATCCTCCAGGGCTCCAACCTCGCCGTCACGAAGATCTTCACCGGCAATGTCGCCAGTGACTCGATCGCCGACATGGACGGCTTCGACCAGGCCAAGAGCATCTTCGCGTCCGAGGTGTCGATCGGCGGCGTCGACTTCAAAATCACGATCTTCTACTGGCTCGTCTTCGCCGCGATCGCGACCTGGCTGCTGCTGCGCACCAAGTTCGGCAACTGGATCTTCGCCGTCGGCGGCAACAAGGACTCCGCCCGCGCGGTGGGTGTCCCCGTCAACTTCACGAAGGTCGCGCTGTTCACGGGCGTCGGCGCCGGGGCCTGGTTCGTCGGCATGCACCTGCTGTTCTCGTTCAACACGGTCCAGTCCGGCGAGGGCGTGGGCAACGAGTTCCTGTACATCATCGCCGCGGTGATCGGCGGCTGTCTGCTGACCGGCGGTTACGGCTCGGCCGTGGGCCCGGTGATCGGTGCCTTCATCTTCGGCATGGTCTCCCAGGGCATCGTCTACGCCAACTGGAACCCCGACTGGTTCAAGGCCTTCCTCGGCGTGATGCTCCTGATCGCCGCCCTCGTCAATCTGTGGGTCCGCAGCCAAGCGACCCGGAGGTGAACCACCCCATGACCAACACCAACACGGCTATCGTCACGGACACCGAATCCCAGAACGACACCCCCGTCGTAGAACTGCGCGGCACCGGCAAGGCCTACGGCAATGTCCGCGCCCTGCACAGCGTGAACCTCAGCGTCCACCCCGGCCGCGTCACCTGTGTCCTGGGCGACAACGGCGCCGGCAAGTCCACCCTCATCAAAATCATCTCCGGCCTGCACCAGCACACCGAGGGCGACGTCCTCGTCGACGGCAAGCCGGTGCGCTTCTCCACCCCCCGTGAGGCGCTGGACGCCGGCATCGCCACCGTCTACCAGGACCTGGCGACCGTGCCCCTGATGCCGGTGTGGCGCAACTTCTTCCTCGGCTCCGAATTCACCCGCGGCCCCTGGCCCGTCCGCCGCCTCGACATCGCGAAGATGAAGAGGACCGCGGACGAGGAACTGCGGAACATGGGCATCGTCCTGGACGACCTCGACCAGCCCATCGGCACCCTCTCCGGCGGCCAGCGCCAGTGCGTGGCCATCGCCCGCGCCGTCTACTTCGGTGCCCGCGTCCTCATCCTCGACGAGCCCACCGCCGCCCTCGGCGTGAAGCAGTCGGGTGTGGTGCTGAAGTACATCGCCGCCGCCCGCGACCGCGGTCTGGGCGTCATCTTCATCACCCACAACCCCCACCACGCCTACATGGTCGGCGACCACTTCAGCGTCCTGCGCCTGGGCACCCTCGAACTGAGCGCCGCCCGCGACCAGGTCAGCCTCGAAGAACTCACCAACCACATGGCCGGGGGCACCGAACTCGCCGCCCTCAAACACGAACTGGCCCAAGTACGCGGCGTCGACGTCGAGGAACTCCCCGAGGAGGACGACCTCACCGCACCCGTGGCCACCTCGAAGGACGGGGCTGCGTGAACCGGCCCCGACGCTCCACCGTCCTCCCCTGACACCCCGGAAGGTACCCCGTCGTGAAGATCGCCCTCGACCCATACATGATCCGCAATGTCCCGCTCCTCGAACTGCCCGCAGTGGTCGCCGAGTTGGGCTACGAATGGATCGAGCTCTCCCCCCGAGAGGACTTCATCCCCTTCTTCCGCCATCCGCGCGTGGACGACGCCACCGTACGGAAGTTCCGCAAGGCGCTGGACGCGGCGGGCGTCGGGATCTCCTCCCTCCTGCCCCTCTTCCGCTGGTCCGGCCCCGACGAGGACGCGCGGCAGGCCGCCGTCCGCTACTGGAAGCGGTCCATCCAGATCTGCTCGGACCTCGGTGTGGACAGCATGATCTCCGAGTTCAACGGGCGCCCCGAGGACCCGGACCGCAGCGAGGCCCAGTTCTGGAAGTCGATGGACGAACTCCTTCCGCTCTTCGAGCGGGAGGGCGTCAAGCTCGCCCTGGAGCCGCACCCGGACGACTTCATCGAGGACGGCCACGACGCGGTGAACCTGATCCGCGGGATCAACCACCCCAGCGTCAGTTTCCTCTACTGCGCCCCGCACACCTTCCACATCGGCAACGACGCCCCCGGCATCATCAAGCACGCGGGCGATCTGCTCACCCATGTTCATCTGGCCGACGTCCTCGACCACACGGCCTCCTCGGGCAACCGCTACATCCTCAACCCGCCCGGCACGACGGCACGCGTCCACCAGCACCTCGACATGGGTCAGGGCGAGGTCGACTTCGACGAGCTCTTCCGCGAACTGCGCGCGAACGGCTTCGACGGCACTCTCACGTCCTGCGTCTTCGCCTGGGAAGACCGCGCGAAAGAGTCGTCCGTCTTCATGCGGAAGAAGATCGACGAGTACCTGGCCACTTGGTCCTGACATCGATTGACCTAACAACCTATTGACATGACATATGTCGGAAGGCATCGTTCTCGCTGCAGTCGCTTAAAGCGCTTTAAGGAAGAAGGGGAGCTGCCGTTATGCCGTTCGAAGTGCTGACCATGGGCCGTGTGGGGGTGGATGTGTATCCGCTTCAGACCGGTGTGGGGCTGGCCGAGGTCACGTCATTCGGCAAGTACCTCGGCGGCAGCCCCACCAACGTCGCGGTGGCCGCCGCCCGTTACGGGCACACCGCGAGCGTCGTCACCAAGACGGGCCGCGACCCGTTCGGGGACTTCGTCCGGCAGGCGCTGGAGGGATACGGCGTCGACGCCGGCTTCGTGGGGACGTCGGACATCGCGCCGACGCCGGTGACGTTCTGCGAGATCTTCCCGCCGGACGACTTCCCGCTGTACTTCTACCGCCTGCCCAAGGCCCCTGACCTGGACATCCGTCCCGACGAGCTCGACCTGGACGCCGTGCGCGACGCCAGTGTCTTCTGGATGACCGGGACGGGGCTGAGCGAGGAGCCGAGCCGCTCGGCGACGCTGGCCGCCCTGGCGCACCGGGCCAAGGCGGGCACGACGGTCTTCGACCTGGACTGGCGGCCGATGTTCTGGGCGGACCCGTCCGGGGCGCGGGCGTACTACGCCGAGGCTCTGCGTCATACGACCGTGGCCGTCGGGAACCTCGACGAGTGCGAGGTGGCGACCGGGGAGCGGGAGCCGTACGCCGCCGCGAAGGCACTGCTCGCCGCCGGGGTCGAGCTCGCCGTGGTCAAGCAGGGCCCCAAGGGCGTGCTGGCCATGACCCGGGACGGCTCGACCGCCGAGATCCCGCCGGTGCCCGTCGACGTCGTCAACGGTCTGGGCGCGGGTGACGCCTTCGGCGGCGCGCTGTGCCACGGGCTGCTGTCCGGCTGGGACACGCGCCGCACGGTGTCCTTCGCCAATGCCGCCGGCGCGATCGTGGCGGGCCGGCTGTCCTGCTCCGACGCCATGCCCACCGAGGCCGAGGTCGCGGCCAAGCTCCGCGAGGCAGCCCTCGCATCCGATGAACGAGAGGTGTGACGCCATGCTGCCCGACAATGTGAGCCGGATCGTGGGGGCCCGCGTCAACGACCCCGGTGCCATCGCGGCGGCCGCCGCCCGCCGTGTGAGGGCGACCTCGCTGCTCGGCGAGCACGGTAAAGCCATGATCATCGCCGCCGACCATCCGGCGCGAGGGGCCAACGGCGTAGGCGGCGACCCGACCGCCATGGCCGACCGCTTCAAGCTGCTCGACCGCCTGTGCGTGGCGCTGGAACGGCCCGGAGTGACCGGCGTCCTGGCCACCGCCGACATCCTGGAGGACCTGCTGCTGCTCGGCGTCCTCGACGGCAAGAGCGTCTTCGGTTCCATGAACCGCGGTGGGCTGGCGGGTTCGGTGTTCGAGATCGACGACCGGTTCACCGGGTACGACGCCGAGACGATCGCGGCGATGGGCTTCGACGGCGGCAAGATGCTCACCCGCATCGCCCTCGACGACCCGGCCACCCCGTCGGTCCTGGAGAACACCGCCCGCGCGGTCGACGAGCTGAACGACCGGCAGCTCATAGCCATGGTCGAGCCGTTCCTCTCCCTCTGGCAGGACGGGAAGATCCGCAACGACCTCTCCACCGACGCTGTCGTCAAGTCGATCACCATCGCCTCCGGGCTGGGCCGCCGCACCGCCTACACCTGGCTGAAGCTGCCGGTCGTCGACGACATGGAGCGCGTCCTCGCCTCCTCCACGCTGCCCGCGCTGCTGCTGGGCGGCGAGGTCAAGGACGCCGCCGCGGCCTTCGCCTCCTGGGGCAAGGCACTGAAGCAGCCCACCGCTCAGGGTCTGGTCGTGGGCCGCTCCCTGCTCTACCCCTCGGACGGCGATGTCGCCGGGGCGGTGGACCGGGCGGTGAGCCTGCTGTGAGCGACACGAGCAAGTACCACCTGCCCAGGGGCACATCGGCCGACGGCCCCTACGACCTCCTGATCACGCCGGAGTCGGCGGGCTGGGGATACTCCGGACTCAGGATCCTGACCCTGGCTCCGGGCGAGGCGCACGCCCTGTCCACCGGGGATTCCGAGTTCCTGGTCCTGCCGCTGACGGGCTCCTGCACCGTCACCACGGACGGCAAGTCCTTCGAACTCGTCGGCCGGACAGGCGTGTTCGCCTCCACCACCGACTTCGTGTATCTCCCGCGCGAGTCGGAGGCTCTCATCAGCAGCGCGGCCGGGGGACGGTTCGCGCTGCCCTCCGCCCGTACCGAGCGGGGAGGTCAACCGGCTCGGTACGGGCGCAAGGAGGACGTCCCTGTCGAGCTGCGGGGTGCCGGGGCGTGCTCGCGGCAGGTCAACAACTACTGCCTGCCCGGCACGTTCGACGCCGAGCAGCTGCTGGTGTGCGAGGTGCTCACCCCCGGCGGGAACTGGTCCTCGTACCCGCCGCACAAGCACGACGAGGTACGCACCGACGAGGCCGGCAACCCGGTCGAGTCAGAGCTGGAGGAGATCTACTACTTCGAGGTCTCCGGCGACGGGAACGGCTTCGGCTACCAGCGGGTCTACGGCACCACCGACCGGCCCATCGAGGTGCTCGCCGAGGTGCGCTCCAGCGACGCCGTCCTCATTCCGCACGGCTGGCACGGCCCGTCGATCGCGGCCCCCGGCTACGACCTGTACTACCTCAACGTCATGGCCGGTCCGGGGCAGGACCGCGCCTGGCTGATCTGCGACGACCCCGCCCACGGCTGGGTGCGTTCCACCTGGGAGTCCCAGGACGTCGACGACCGGCTTCCCTTCGAAGGGCCCACCGAGCAATGAACACCATCCGACTCACCACCGCCCAGGCGCTCGTACGCTTCCTGGCCCACCAGTACAGCGAACGCGACGGCCAGGAACACCGTCTCATCCCCGGTGTGTGGGGCATCTTCGGGCACGGCAACGTCGCCGGCATCGGCCAGGCACTGTTGCAGGCAGCCACGACCGGCGAAGCCGACCTGCCCTACTACCTCGCCCGCAACGAACAGGGCATGGTCCACGCCTCCGTCGCCTACGCCAAGATGCGTGACCGGCTGGCCACCTTCGCCTGCACCGCCTCCACCGGCCCCGGCTCCACCAACATGATCACCGGCGCGGCGCTCGCCACCACCAACCGCATCCCGGTGCTGCTGCTGCCCTCCGACATGTTCGCCACCCGCGCCGCCGACCCCGTCCTCCAGCAGCTGGAGGACACCCGGGGCGGCGACGTCACCGTCAACGACACCTTCCGCGCCGTATCCAAGTACTTCGACCGCATCTCGCGTCCCGAGCAGCTGATCCCGGCCGCACTCGCCGCGATGCGGGTACTGACCGACCCCGTCGAGACCGGCGCCGTCACCCTCGCCCTCCCGCAGGACGTGCAGGCCGAAGCGTACGACTGGCCCGTCTCGTTCTTCCGGCGCCGGGTGTGGCATGTGGGCCGCCCGGTTCCGGAGCCGGCCGCCGTCGAGCGCGCCGCCGCCCTGCTGCGAGGCGCCCGCAAGCCGCTGATCGTCGCAGGAGGCGGCACCGTCTACTCCGGTGCCGAGACTCAGCTGCGGGCCTTCGCCGAAGCCACCGGCATCCCCGTCGCCGACACCCACGCCGGCAAGGGCGCCGTCGCCTGGGACCACCCGTACGCGGTCGGCGGGATCGGCTCGACCGGTTCGTACGCCGCGAACGAGCTGGCACGCGAGGCCGATGTGATCCTCGGGATCGGCACCCGCTACTCCGACTTCACCACCGCCAGCCACACCGTCTTCGCCAACCCCGACGCCACCTTCGTCAACCTCAACGTCGCCCGCCTGGACGCCGTGAAGCACTCCGCCGAACCCCTGGTCGCGGACGCCCGGCTCGGCATCCAGGCCCTCGCGGGCGCGCTGACGGACTGGGAGGTGGACCAGGAGTACCGCGACCGGACACGCCAACTAATCGCCCGTACAAGGAAGATCGAGGAGGAATGCTTCGCCCCGGACCGCAGCACCGGCGACCTCCCCGCTCAGACCCAGATCCTGGGCGCCCTCAACGACGTGCTCGGCGACCGTGACGTGGTCATCAACGCGGCAGGCTCCATGCCCGGCGACCTGCAACAGCTGTGGCGGGCGAGGGACCCGAAGGCCTACCACGTCGAGTACGCCTACTCCTGCATGGGCTACGAGGTCGCCGCCGGCGTCGGCGCCAAGATGGCCGACCCCTCGCGCGAGGTCGTCGTCCTGGTCGGCGACGGCTCCTATCTGATGATGGCCCAGGAGATCGTCACCATGGTCTCCGAAGGACTGAAGGTCATCATCGTCCTCGTCCAGAACCACGGCTTCGCCTCCATCGGCGCCCTGTCGGAGTCCCTCGGCTCGCAGCGCTTCGGCACCAAGTACCGCTTCCGCGACGAGGACTCGGGCCGCCTCGACGGCGGCATCCTCCCCGTCGACCTCGCCGCCAACGCCGCCTCCCTCGGCGCGGACGTCCTGCACGCCACCACCGTCGACGAATTCCGCACCGCGATGGAGAAGGCGAAAGCCGCCACCCACACCACGGTCGTGCACGTCGAGACCGACCTCTACGGGCCCAACCCACCCGGCCACGGCTGGTGGGACGTCCCCGTCAGCCAGACCTCCGCCCTCGACACCACCCGCACCGCGTACGAGACATACGCCGCCCACAAGCGCACCCAGCGGCACTACCTGTAAGTCCCGTCCCCGCAAAGGAAACCCGCACCGTGACTACCATCCAGCACTGGATCAACGGCAGCCCCACCCCGGGCTCCGCCGCCAACACCCAGCCGGTGTTCAACCCGGCCACCGGTGCCGAGCAGGCACAGGTGGTCCTGGGCGGCACCGCCGACGTGGACACCGCCGTCGCAGCTGCTTCCGCCGCGTTCGAGACCTGGTCGGAGTCCTCGCTCAGCCAGCGCACCCAGGTGATGTTCGCCTTCCGCCAGTTGCTCGTCGAGCACGAGGAGGAACTCGGGCGGATCATCTCCGCCGAGCACGGCAAGACCGTCGACGACGCACGCGGCGAGATCACCCGCGGCCGCGAGGTCGTGGAGTTCGCCTGCGGCCTCGGCGACGTGCTGAAGGGCTCCTTCTCCGACCAGGTCTCACGCGGCGTGGACGTGCACAACTTCCGCCAGCCCCTCGGCGTCGTCGCCGGCATCACCCCCTTCAACTTCCCCGCCATGGTGCCCCTGTGGATGCACCCCATCGCCATCGCCACCGGCAACACCTTCATCCTCAAGCCCAGCGAACGCGACCCGTCGGCGGCGAACTTCGTCGCCGAGCTCTACCAGAAAGCCGGCCTCCCCGACGGCGTCTTCAACGTCGTCCACGGCGGCAAGCCGGCCGTCGACGCGATCCTCACCCACCCCGGCATCGAAGCCGTCTCCTTCGTCGGCTCCACCCCCATCGCCAAGTACGTCCACGAGACCGCGACCGCCCACGGCAAACGCGTCCAGGCCCTCGGCGGCGCCAAGAACCACGCCGTCGTCCTCCCCGACGCCGACCTCGAATTCGCCGCCAACCACATCACCGCCGGCGCCTACGGCTCCGCCGGCGAACGCTGTATGGCCGTCTCCGTCGCCATCGCCGTCGGCGACGCCGCCGACAAGCTCGTCGAGATCCTCCAGCGCAAGGCCCGCGAGGTGAAGGTCGGCCCCGGCGACCAGCCCGGCATCGACATGGGCCCACTCGTCACCAAGACCGCCCAGGAACGCGTCGAGAACGCGGTCGGCGGCGCCGCCACCCAAGGGGCCACCGTCGTCGTCGACGGACGCGGCCTCAAGATCGACGGCCACGAGGACGGCTTCTTCACCGGCCCCTCCCTCCTCGACCACGTCACCACCGACATGGACGCCTACAAGGAAGAGCTGTTCGGCCCCGTCCTCGCCGTCATCCGCACCGACTCCCTCGACCACGCCATCGACCTCATCAACGCCAACCCCTACGGCAACGGCACCGCCCTCTTCACCGCCTCCGGCGAAGCCGCCCGCCGCTTCCAGCGCACCATCAAGGTCGGCATGATCGGCATCAACGTCCCCGTGCCCGTGCCGATGTCGTACTACTCCTTCGGCGGCTGGAAGGACTCCCTCATCGGCGACTCCCCCATCCACGGCCCCGAAGGCATCCGCTTCTACACCCGCCCCAAGGTCGTCACCACACGCTGGCCCCAGCCCGCCCAGCAAGTGAACGCCGGCTTCAACTTCCCCACCAGCACCTGAGTTGATCCCGTCCCCCCACATCGACCGCTAGGAGGTGGCCATGGGCGTCAGGGACGACGCGACTCAGGCCCCCGCACCGAGCACCGCCGCCATGGGCGACACCTCGCCGAAGGTCTACCGGAGGCTGCGGACCATCACGGTCATCGCGACCTTCGGTGGGCTCCTCTTCGGCTACGACACCGGAGTCATCTCCGGAGCACTGCCCTTCATGGCCCTCTCGCCCGGGGAGGGCGGGCTCGGCCTCACCCCGCTGACCGAAGGCGTCGTCGCCTCGTCCCTCGTGCTCGGCGCGGCGTTCGGCGCACTGTTCGGCGGCCGGCTCTGCGACCACCATGGGCGCAGGCGGACGATCCTCGGGCTCGCCGTGCTGTTCTTCGTCGGCGCGCTCGGCACCGCGCTCGCCCCGGACCTCTGGGTGATGGTCCTCTTCCGGGTGCTGCTCGGGCTGGCCGTCGGCGGGGCGTCGGCGACGGTGCCGGTGTTCCTCGCGGAGCTGGCTCCGGCCGAGCGCCGAGGGCGTCTGGTGACCCAGAACGAGCTGATGATCGTGACGGGTCAGCTGCTGGCCTACACCTCGAACGCGGTCATCGCCGAGACCGTGGGCGAGGGGGGCGTGTGGCGCTGGATGCTCGCGATCGCCTCGGTGCCCGCCGTGCTGCTCTGGGCCGGCATGCTGTTCGTGCCCGAGTCGCCGCGCTGGCTGGCCTCGCGCGGCCGGTACGAGGAGGCCGAACGCACGCTGGGCCTCGTCCGTGACGCGGATGTCGTCGCCGTGGAGTTCGCGGCGATCAAGGAGCGGGTCGTCGCCGACGCCCGCGAGCCCCGGGCCGGCTGGGGTGACCTGCGCACCCCGTGGATCCGGCGCATCGTGACGTTCGGGTTCGGGCTTGCCGCCCTGACCCAACTGACCGGCGTCAACTCGATCATGTACTTTGCGCCGACGATCCTGCTGGACACCGGTCTGGGTACACAGGCCGCCCTGACCGCGACGATCGCGAACGGGGTCGTGGCCGTGCTCTCGGTCTCGACGGGCATGTATCTGCTCGGCCGGTACGGCCGACGCCCAATGCTGCTCACCGGTCAGATCGGCGTCACCGTCTCGCTCGTGCTGATCGCGTTCTGCTTCCTGGTCCTGCCCGAGTCGACCGCGCGCAGCTACCTCGTGCTCGCGTCGATGCTGACGTTCCTGCTGTTCATGCAGGGGTGCATCGCGACCGTGTTCTGGCTGATGCTCTCGGAGATCTTCCCGCTCCGGCTGCGCGGCTTCGCGATGGGTACGGCCGTCTTCGGCACCTGGATGGCGAACTTCCTGGTGACCCTGGTGTTCCCGCCGCTGATCGACGCGATCGGCGGGTTTACCTTCCTGATCTTCGCCGCGATCAACGCCGCCACCTTCCTCCATTACCTGCGCACCGTTCCCGAGACCCGGGGGCGCTCGATGGAAGCCATCGAGTCCCACTTCCGCGGACAGTACGCCACCTGACCAGTCCCTCCCGCTGTTCTCAGAGCTCTTCGAAAGGCACCCCCATGACCACGTCCGCCAAGCCTCTGTCAGTCGCCGTGATCGGTGCCGGTATGGCCGGCCGCAGCCACGCCGCCGGTTACCGCAATGTCAACACGGTCTTCGGCGCCGGTCTGCCGCCGGTGCGGCTGGCCGCGATAGCCGACGCCAATGTCGCACTCGCCGAGGACGCCGCCCGCCGTTACGGGTTCGAGAAGGCGCTCCCCAGCTGGGAGGCCGTCGTCGAGGACCCGACGATCGACGCCGTCAGCATCGTCGTGGGCAACGCCCTGCACCGGCCGATCGCGGAGGCCCTGGTCGCGGCAGGCAAGCACGTGCTGTGCGAGAAGCCGCTCGCCGGGTCGCTGGAAGACGCCCGCGCGATGGCCGGGTTGGAGCGTTCCGCCGAGGTCGTGACGGCCGTGGGCTACACCTTCCGCCGCTCCCCCGGTATCGCCGCGATCCGCGACCATGTGCGGCGCGGTGAGCTGGGTGACCTGACCCTGTTCAGCGGCCGGTACTGGTGCGACTACGCGACCGACCCGAACGGCCCGCTGAGCTGGCGCTTCAAGGGCGGCCCGGGTTCCGGCGCGCTGGGTGACGTCGGCTCGCACGTCATCGACGCCGCCGAGTACGTGGCCGGGCCCATCGCCTCCGTCTCCGGTGCCGCGCTGTCGACGCAGATCCCCAAGCGTCCGCTGCCGCTGGGCGCGGTCGTCGGCCACAACGCGGCTCCCGTCTCCGACGAGTTCGGCGAGGTCGAGAACGAGGACACCGCGTCGTTCACGGCCCGCTTCGAGTCCGGGCTCGTGGGCACCTTCTCGGTGACGCGCACCGGCTTCGGCCTGCCCAACGGGCTGTTCTTCGACGTCCTGGGCCTCGGCGGCCGGGCCGCGTTCGACCAGCACCGGCCCGCCGAGTACCTCTTCGACGACGCCCAGCCCGACGCCCGTACACGCGGCGCCCGGCAGATCATCGCCGGCCCGCAGATGCCGTACTTCGCGGGCGGTGTCCCGATGGAGGCGCCGGGTGTGGGCGCCAGCAACGGCGACAACTTCACCTACCAGGCCCGCGCCTTCCTCGACCAGGTCGCGGGGGTGGCCGAGCCGCTGCCGGCCTGCGCCACGTTCGCCGACGCGCTGCGGACGATGGAGATCATCAAGGCCGTCGTCGAGTCCTCCCAGGCCGGCGGCGCCGCCGTCACGGTCCCGCCCACCGCCTGACCACCGAAGAGCCGGAGCTCGTAGAGCCCGAATCTGCACGCGGCGTCGCCAGCCGCCTCACAGAACCCCTTGAGAGGCCCCGCCCGCCGACAGGTGCGCGCGGGGCCCTTCACAACGTGTGTTCGTCGAGGGCGTCGCCCCCACGCGCCGCATGCGGGCCGAGATCCGTTCTCGGCCGCGTGTGGCGGCCAGGCGGGCCGTCCGGGCGTGTGCCTCCACTCCGTCCGGTAGATGGTAGGCGGGTGACCACGATGCGGTGCAGCGCGGCGTTGGCCTGCCTGTCTCCGCCGCGGTTGAGCCGACGGCGCCGGCTCTTCCCTGAGGACTTCTCAACAGGACTGACGCCGCACAGGGCGGCGAGGGATGCCTCGCCGGCCAGCTGTTCCGGGGTGTCGGGGTGTCGGGGTGTCGGGGTGTCGGGGTCAACGCTCCCTCCGCCCTACGCGAGGAGCTGGAGCCGCTCTCGACTTCCTTGCTTCGACCGCGGAGTTCTACGCCAACCGGAGCATCCGCAGCGCTTCCACTTGCCCGTCGCCGCTCTTCGGTAGCGCCCGTGCGATGCCGGACAGCACGGCCAGGGCGGCAGCCTCGGCGTCGACGGCGTCGGTCTTGCCGCGCCGGCGCCGGGTGGATCGATCAGGCTGATTGACCTCCACCACCGCAAACCTGCTGGGTCGCGAGGTAGCGGGCCAGTCCCGCACCGTAGGAGCCGGTGCACTCCAACCCAGCCCGCAGCACCGTCCCGCACTGACGTGTCCAGTCAAGAAGCTGGCCGTAGCCGACCGCGGTGGCCGGGAACTCCCCACTGCTCAGCAGTCCGCCAAGGTGGTCAAGGACGGCGACGTGCGCGTCCTTGTGAGTGTCGACGCCGAGCACCACCACGCGCGGCTCGGCCGCGGCCTCGACAGCGTGGGCAGCAGGAAAGGCCGCAGGCATGCAGAGGGTGATCACGGTGCTCCTGTTCGACGACGTACCGATAGTCAGCGCCGGTCGGTGGAACGGTCAGAACTGTGACGGTGTCTTCGAGGCCAAGACCCCTATCGGGACACGCTCCGCCGGCGCGCAGGTACACCAACCTGACCAGCGCACGCTGGTGCGGCGGGAGCTTGCAACGGCGGTCACCCTCGTGGGTGACGATGAGCATCGTCACCGACTCGACCCGGGCGTGAGGCAGGTCGAGTGCGGCAGAACTGCGGAACCAACGCGGCTCCTATGCCAGTGGGTTGAGACTTCGAACACCTCCCCCAACGGCACGGGAGCCTCGTGCGCTGCGCACCCATCGACGTCACACGATCAGTGGCCGTAGTCAACTTGACCCGGTCCTGAAGGACCGGGCTTGGAAGTAGTGCCCAGCTGGCTGCTGGGTGGGCTCCTCCGTCCAGACACCCCTTACGGGGTGGCAGGGACGCGTGACTCACGCCCCGCGTTCCACACCACGGCGCCACGTTGGGCGATGTTGTGGGAAGCGTTCCGGTCCGCGTGGGCAACGACCCCGCAGTTCCGGCAGATGAAGAGGGCCTGGTCGACCCGGTTCTTCTTGTCGACGTGCCCGCACTCGCAGCACGTCTGCGAGGTGTAGGCGGGGTCGACGTGAACCACGGGCACGCCTGCGCGGCGTGCCTTGTACGCGATGAACTCTCCGAGCTGAGCGAAGGCCCAGGAATGGAGCGTGACCCGTTGGGGCTTGCGGAGCCGTACCCTCTGCCGGATGCCGCCCAGGTCTTCCAGGGCGATTCCGGCCGAGGTGCGTTCAGCCTCGGCCACGATTCGTTTCGCGATGACGTGGTTGGTGTTGGAGACATGGCGCTGCTCGCGCCGGTTGCGCTTCTTCAGTAGCCGCTTGGCGGACTTGGTGCCCTTGCGCTGGAGCTTGGCGCGTAGATCGCCGTGGCGTTTGCGATGCCGGTTCAGGTCGCGCCCGGCGGCCTGGTAGCCGGTGGACGTGGTGGCGATGTTGACGATGCCGAGGTCGACGCCGATGAACCCGTCGGGCTCGTAACTCTTCTCTTCGGGGACCTCGCAGGTGGCGATCAGGTAGAACACGCCGTCGCGTTCCACCAGATCCGATTCGCCCTGACGGTGTTCGCGCAGCATCTTGAGGCCGTTGGCGGAGCAGGCGAACCGCACACCCCGGATGCGTCCGGCGGTGGTCCAGATGGACACCGTCTGCGCGTCGTACTGCCAGCTCAGGCACCGGTCGTCGTACGGCTGGGCTGCCTCGGGCCGAAAGGCGATGGGCTTGGACTCGGCCTTCCTGCGCCGCTTCGAGCCCGGTCTGCCGAGGTTCCCGGCCTTGATGTTGGCCTTGAGCGTCGTGTAAGCGTCGCGGACCTTCTTGATGGTGTGCTGGGCCGCTTGCGCCCCCAGCCCTCTCGACTTCAACTCCGCGTAGGTGTGCTTGCGCAGCTCGTACTCGCGCGGCACACCCTGCTCGAACGCCACCGCCGACACCCGGTTCGCGGCCTCGTTGACCGTGCGCAGGGTCGCGAGAAGTGCGGCGGCCTGCTCGGCCTCCGGCATCAGCTTCACCTGCACAACGAGTTTCACAGGCGTGATCGTATCGTTGATCTATGTCACCACGCTGGGAGCCAAACCCCAATATTCGCAGGGGCAGAACAGTCGTCTACACCCTTCACGCACACTTGGTCTTCACACCCAGGTATCGGCGCGGCCCGTTCACTGATGAGATCCTTCGGCGCTGCGAGGAAGTCATGCGTGACGTGTGCGCGGACTTCAACACCGAGCTGGTGGAGTTCAACGGGGAGAGGGACCACGTCCACCTGCTGGTGCACTACCCGCCCAAAGTCGCCTTGTCCCGGCTGGTCGGCTCCCTCAAGGGTGTCTCCGCCCGGCGGCTCCGTCAGGAGTTCCCAGCCCATATCCGCAAGTACCTGTGGGGTGACCACTTCTGGTCGCCTTCGTACTTCGCCGCCTCGTGCGGCGGAGCACCGCTGGAGATCATCAAGGAGTACATCGAGAACCAGAAGCGACCTGGCTGAGGTCAACAGTGCAGGCCCGTGGACACCTGCGGGTCAGAGCGATCCAGAGAAGCGCTTCCTCCCGGGCGTGAACGCCCGGGGTTCCGCGCTAGATCAAGCTGAAAACGCTCCATGGCGAAGGACGCCTCCGACACATTCCACGCATCGAGCTGCGCGGTGACCAGCTTGCGTGCCCTGGGCGCGGGCGATGAGCAGGCGATGTCGTCGGCTGGGTGCTCGGGTGGCACGGTGGCGAGCACGTCGTGACAAAGATCGTCCAGAGGACGCGGACCGTACAACGCGGGACGGGCGGGGGCGCTGCACAGGCGCGCGGTTCCCTCGTCGAGGTCCTGTTCCCGGGAGTCGACCAGCCCCATCGGTATGGAGAGCGAGCAGGCTTCCCTCAGGAAGAGTGATCTCGGTGGTCTCGAACGGCAACCCGCCCAGTCCCAACGGGGGACCGGCCGGTATCCATGAGATCGACGACACCCGCAGGACTGTCGATGCAGACCGCGGCCCGGGCGGTGATCTCCTCGGCCGGCAACAGATCGCCCTCGCCAAAGGAGCCTGCTTGCGGATCTCTCCGGCGACCTGTACCGGACTTCCTGGTATCCGTCGTGGTGCCGCAGCCGGACCCTCCCGCTCCACCTCGGCAGGCTCGGAAGTCGACGCAGTGCCTCCGCGGAGATCTCTTCGTCCCTTCGCAGACGCATAGCCGAGTAGGCGACGAGCGCCCTCCTTCCACTCGGCGATCACACCGTGTTGGTCTTCAACGGCACGCGCCGTCCGTGAGTCGCCGGACGTGTCGACGCGGTTCGACAGTTCGGCGTCGTGGGTGATTCCGCCGTCTCCCCACCGTCTCACCTCCACCAGAGTCGCGACGACCCCAGCCGCTCCCCCACTCAGGGTGCGATACGCCCATTCTTCTCTCGCATCCAAGGATGGCTCATGCCAGGGCGCCCGGCACTCGCCAGGCGCCCTGCATCCCTACTCACGGGCCGTCTGCCCATGCACGACGTCACCTGCCGTGCCCAGACCCGCCGGGTCGACCGCGGTCGCGCCCGTACCGGGCGGAGAGTGAGCTCCACCCGGTACGGGCTGGGGGCAGCGCGTACCGTTTCCGGTCGCGCCGCGTATCTCGGCCTCCGGCTCGCGGGGGAGGGACGCGAAGTCGGTGGCCGAAGCGGGTGGTCGGGCTCGGAGCGCTGGGCTCAGGCGCCGGCCTGAAGCTCCGCGAGTTCGGCCTCGAGGTCGGCCATGGCCTCGCCGCCGGCCATGAGGTCGGTGATCTCCTCGCGGGTCCGTTCGCCCTTGCGGAAGTCGTCGGCCTTCTGGCCGCGGATGAGGACGGCGAAGTGGTCGCCGACCATCATGGCGTGGCGCACGTTGTGGGTGACGAGGATGACGGCGACGCCCTTGGCGCGGGCCTGCATGATGATGCGCAGGACGTGGGCGGCTTCCTTGACACCGAGGGCGGCGGTGGGTTCGTCGAGGATGAGGACGTTGGCGCCGAAGTAGACGGCGCGGGCGATGGCCAGGGCCTGGCGCTCGCCGCCGGAGAGGCTGCCGACCAGGCGGGCGCCGTCGGTGACGCGGGTGATGCCGAGGGACTGCATCTCGCGGACGGCGATCTCGCCCGCCAGTTTCTTGTCGAACAACTTGAACGGGCCCCAGCCCTTGGTGGGTTCGGCCCCGACGAAGAAGCAGCGGCCGACGCCCATCAACGGGAACGTACCGCCGAACTGGTGGACGGTGGCGATGCCCTGGGCGCTGGCGTCGCGCGGACTGTCGAAGACGGCCGGGGCGCCGTTGACCTCGATGGTGCCGGTGGTCGGCTTGTGGAACCCGGAGAGGATCTTGATGAGGGTCGACTTGCCGGCACCGTTGTCGCCGAGTAGGCACAGCACCTTTCCGGCGTCCACCTCCAGGGAGATGTCCTGCAGCGCGTGGGTGCCGAGGAAGGACTTGCTGACGCCTTCCAGGCGCAGAAGGGGTGTGGTCATGGTCAGGCCTTCTTCGCGGAGCGGGGCTTGTGGGACAGGGCGAGCCGGCGGAACGTGTTGTTCATCAGCACCGCCGCAAGGATGAGGACGCCGAGGATCAGGGCGGCCCAGTCGGAGTTCCAGCCGGTGAAGTAGATGCCCTGGTTGACGATGGCGAAGGTGAGGGTTCCCAGTACGACGCCGACGACCGAGCCGTAGCCGCCCTGGAGCAGTACGCCGCCGATGACCACGGCGATGATGGAGTTGAAGACGAAGGACTGGCCGTTGGCGACCTGGGCGCCGTTGTAGAGGATGGTCTGGATCACGCCGACGAGGGCGGCGCAGAATCCGCTGGCCATGTACAGGGAGATCTTCACGCGGGCGACGGGGATGCCGTTGGCGCGGGCGCTCTCCTTGTCACCGCCGATGGCGAAGATCCAGTTGCCGTACGGCATGGCCTGCAGCAGCACGGTGACGGCGACGGCCACGGCGATCCACCAGAAGATCGCGACCTCGAACTGGCCGCCGATCAGTTGTCCGAAGATCGCCTTGGAGGTGGGGTCGGGGGCGATGGCGACGCTGGTGGTACCGGTCGTGAACCGGGACAGGCCGAGGGTGAGCCCGGAGAGCGCGAACAGGGTGGCCAGGGTGACGACCAGGGAGGGGACGTTGCTCCTGGTGACGAGAATTCCGTTGATCAGGCCGGTGAGCAGACCCAGCGCGAGTGCGATCACGATGCCGACGATCATCGGCGCGCCCCAGTGCCCGGACACGATGGCCAGCGTCATCGAGCTGCCCGCGAGCACCGAGCCCACGGACACGTCGAGTTCGCCGGCGATCATCAGCAGCCCGACGGGGATGGCGATGATGCCGAGTTCTGCGGCGATGTTCAGCCAGCTCGCTGCCCCCGCCTGGGCGAGGAACTTCTCACCGCCGAAGATCGCGAAGAAGACGAAGACACTCAGTGTTCCGATGAGCGCTCCAGCCTCGGGGCGATGGCGCAGCTGCCCCAGCCGACTCTCGGATTGCTTCGCCGGTATGACGGCGGTCTCCGGGCCGGCCGTCGTCTTCGGGAGGGAGGTTGTCATCGGTCTGGTACCACCTTTGTGGATCTCGGAGTGCGGCGCGTCGTGCGCCTGCGAGAGGTGCCGCGCCCGGGCCGGGGCCCGGCACCTCCACGCGGAACGCGGAGCGGGAAACGCGGGACGGTGAACGAGGGATGAGCGACTCGGGCCGGGAGCGGTCCTCCGCCGACTAGCGGACGCCGGCCTTCGTGCCCGCGATCGCCTCGGCGACGTTGTCCTTGGTGACCAGGAGCGGGCCGGTCAGCAGCGGGTTCTGCGGCGGGATCACGCCGTAGGACAGGTACTGGTTGGCTATCGACACCGCGTAGAAGCCCTGTAGGTAAGGCTGCTGGTCGATGGCGAACAGCTGCTTGCCGGCCTTGATCCGGTTGAGCTGGCTGTCCGAGAGGTCGAAGGTGCCCAGCTTCACTTTGTCGGCGGCGCTCGCCTGGTCGATCGCGGCGGCCGCGCTGTCCGCGTCCTGGACGCCGATCGTCACGAGGGCGTCAATGGTGTCGTCCTTCAGCAGGGCGCCCTTGATGGCCTGGGTCACCGCGGAGGGGTTGCCGAAGTTGGAGGAGGGCAGGGGCAGTTGCTTGGACTTGGCCCCGTTGCTCTTGGCACCGTCGGCGATGCCGTCGCAGCGGGCCTCCGAATTCGCCGCGCCGGGCACGGTGTTGACGCACAGGATGTTCTTCGCGCCTTCTTCGGCGAACTTGGCGCCACCGGCCTTGCCGGCCTCGTAGTCGTCCGATCCGATGTACTTGAGCGACCCGGTCTTCTCGGCCGCGTCGACACCGCCCGCGTTGTAGATGAAGACGGGCACGCCCTGCTTCACGGCCTGCTTGATCGCGTCGTCCTGGTTCTCGGGCACCCAGTCCGGTACGACGATCGCCGACGGGTTCTGCGACAGCGCGGTGAGCGTCAGCTTGGCGGCGTCCGGGCCGAGGTTGTCGTACGTCTTGGGGCCGAGGAATGTCACAGAACCGCCGCCGGACTTCACGAGCTTCGCCGCGTCTTCGCCGCCCCGCTTGACCGCGGACCAGAACGGGTCGTCGGGCTTGCCGCCTATGACGTAGATGGCGTTCTTGCCGTTCTTCGCGGCGGACGTCGATCCGCCCTCGGCAGGCGCGGACGACTGGTCGCCATCGCCGCCCGAGGCCTTACCGCTGGCGCATCCGGTCGTGGCGACCGCCATGACGGCGAGCAGGCTCACCGCGGTCAGAGCTCTTCGGGCAGGACGGCGACCGAGCAGTCGCCGGGACTGGGTGTGATCCATGTGCGGGGTGCTCCTTTGAGTGATGCCGAGGCGCGTGTGAGCGAGGCCAGGCATGTCTCGGGGTGGTGGTGCGACGGTGACGCGTACGAACCGGGGCGCGCGATTGCGCGGGGAAGACCGGGCACGTCCGCAGTACCGGGTATTCGCGTGATTGGGCTTACAGGCATGGGCGAGCGACGGAAGAGCTCGCCAGGAGGGTGCTGCGGCGATCACGGCAACGCCGGACGGATTGGTGAGTGCGGATTCGTATTCGTGATCTTTTAAATCGCTTTAAGTGATGGCCAGAGCATGCTTGTGTTTCCGAAACGTGTCAAGGGTCTTTTCGCGGAAGAGTGCACACTGTGCCACCACTGACCGCAAAAGGCTGCATAGGGCACACATTTGGCGCCCACGCGGCCGGCGGCCGGCGGTGGCCGGAACGCACCAAGCGGTTCGCCCGATCAGCGCGGCTGCGATGTGGTTCCACGCAGGAGGAGGGAGGAGGCAAGATGTCTCGCGGGACGCGATACCACCCCGATCAAGGCGTACGACCACGGCGATGACGGCCTGACGGGGCCTGCTCCTCGGCATTCTGGCCGACCGCGGTCGGATGAAGCAGCACAGCGGGGACAAGAGCACCGCAGCCCGCGACGGACCGGCGCCGGGAACCTCTCCTCCGCCCGCCGGAAGGCAGTCAGCGAGGCCAGAGCACTCCGGTCATGGAGCGTCACGACGTCGGCCGACAGAGCGCCGTCCGCCGACGGGATGCCGACCCGGCCCCGCTGCCGGATTCCTCATTGGCACCATGGAGGATCCCGGTCAGCGAGACGAGGCCGTGGCGGCGCATGGCGCTCCGGTATCCGCGGCGACGGTCGGCGGCGATGACAACCTCGCTCCAGCTGCCGTGGCGACCGCACGATTACCGAGGCCCACCAGGGCGTCGACGGCCCGGTCGACACCGTCGCCGTCCAGCACCGCACACGACGTCGAGTTGGCACCGGTGATCCTGCAGCCCTCGAAACGACGGGCCGGCCACAGCACCGGCGGCTGGGGCAGGACGGTGGACGCACGCGGTGACGTCCTCCGATCGGGGACGCGGTATCGCGCCGTCCAGGCCTGCGGGGGCAGCCGGGCCAAAGTCGCCCACGCGGTCTCCCGTGGATTTACGGCACCGCTTGACATACGCCCGTAACGCCGCCGATAGTACCAGTGCTTAAAGCGCTTTAAACGAGGTCTTGGCTGGTAGATCCCGAGGTGAAACCCGCGCCCACGACGCTCGGTCCCCATCCCCCTAGTCACGGCACAACGGCGCGCCGGAGAGGAATCACCATGAGCACACGACCGATCGGGGTGGCGGTCATCGGGGCCGGAATGGCAGGCCGGGCCCACCTCAACGGCTACAGACAGGCCTCGACGCTGTACGGCGACGGGCTGCCCGGGATCCGCCTGGTCGCTGTCGCCGACGCCCATGAGCCCTTCGCCCAGGACGCCGCCCGCCGCTACGGCTACGAGCGGGCCGAGACCGACTGGCGGGCAATCGTCGAGGCCGACGACATCGACGCGGTCAGCGTCGTGGTCGCCAACCACCTGCACCGCGAGATCGTCGAAGCCCTGCTGGCGGCGGGCAAGCACGTGCTGTGCGAGAAGCCGCTCGCGCCGAGTGTGGCAGACGCGCAGGCCATGGTGGCGGCGGCCGAAGGCACCGGCCTGGTGGCGGCCACAGGCTTTACCTTCCGCCGCTCCCCCGCCATCAACGCCATCCGGCAGCAGGTGCGGGAGGGCACGCTCGGGCCGGTACAACACTTCAACGGACACTACTGGTGCGACTACGGCCACAACCCCGAGGCACCGATGAGCTGGCGTTACCGGGGCGGACCCGGCTCCGGGGCACTGTCCGACATCGGCAGCCACCTCATCGATCTCGGCGAGTACTTCTGCGGTCCGGTGCAGAGCGTTCAGGGCGCCGTGCTCTCCACCCAGGTGCACGAGCGACCTCTGCCACTGGGCACCGCGGTGGGCCACTCGGCCGACGTACAGGTGAGCCAGGAACGCGAGCTCGTCGAGAACGACGACATAGCCACCTTCACCGCGACCTTCGCCTCCGGCGCCGTCGGCACCTTCTCCGTCTCACGAATCGCCCGCGGTCTGGCCAACTCCCTCGGCTTCGAGGTGTTCACGAAGGGCGGCGCGGCCACCTTCGAACTGTCACGTCCCGCAGAGTTCACCATCGTGGACTCGGCGGCCTCCGCCCCTGTGGACGGCTACCGGCGCACCGTGGTCGGCCCCGGCCACCCCTACATCGCCGGTGGTCTGCCCATGGACTTTCCCAGCGTGGGTCACGGCCAGCACGAGTTCTTCGTCTGGCAGGCCCGGGCCTTCCTGGAGCAGATCGCAGGTCTGAACGGGCTGCCGTCCTGCCCCACCCTTGCCGACGGGCTGCACAACCTGCGCGTCATCGATGCGATCGTCGCCTCCGCCGACGCCGGCGGACAGGCCGTCACCGTCCAGTGAGGTCGGCTCGGCTTGCCCCCTTCCGTTCAGCTCTCCGGCAGGAGAACCGCCACTGCAGGGCTGCCCACCACCCGTGCCGTATACGCCAGGCACAGCCCTGCGTACGCGGGAGCTCGCACGAGCTCCTCCGCCCTCGTCAGCGGCACCACCGTCATCATCGAGAAGGACCGAGGAATTACGAAATGAAGCTGGGACTGTACAACGCGATCCTGCACGACCGGCCGCTTCCGGAGGCGATCAAAGTCATCGCCGACCTGGGCCTGACGGGCATAGAGATCAACACCGGTGGCTTCCTGCCCGCCGTGCATGTACCGAAGTTCGACGACATCCTCGTCAGTGACACCGCCCGGGACGACTTCCTCGGTCTCTTCGAGGGCACCGGCGTCTCCATCGCCGGCCTGAACGCCAACGGCAACCCACTCCACCCGAACCCGGTCATCGGTGAAAAGCACGCCGAGGACATCCGCCGCTCCATCCGCCTGGCCGAACGGCTCGGACAGCACCGCCTCGTGACCATGTCGGGTCTGCCCGGCGGCGAGCCCGGCGCCACCCGCCCGAACTGGATCGTCAACGCATGGAACTCCGCGGCCCTGGACGTGCTGGACCACCAGTGGAAGATCGTCGCCGACTTCTGGCGCGAGACCGACCGGCTCGCCCGTGACCACGACGTCAAGGTCGCCCTCGAACTGCACCCGCAGAACGTCGTGTTCAACTCCGCCGACGTGCACAAGCTCATCGACCTCACCGGCGCGACCCACGTGGGCGTCGAACTGGACGCCTCGCACCTGTTCTGGCAGCAGATGGACCCCGTCGCGGTCGTCCGCCACCTCGGCGAACTCGTCTTCCACGCCGCCGCCAAGGACGTCCGCATCAACCCCGAACACGCAGCACTCAACGGCGTGCTCGACAACAGCTTCCGCCGTCTGTCGCCCGAGGAGCCTCGCACCAACCTCGGCGGCGACGAGTGGGCCAACGAGTGGCCCAAGGCATCCGCGTGGGACTTCGTCGCCCTCGGCAAGGGCCATGACGTCGCCTACTGGACCGAGTTCCTACGCGCCCTGCACGAGGTCGACCCGGACATGATGGTCAACATCGAGCACGAGGACACCGAACTCGGCCCCGTCGAGGGTGTCGCCGTGGCAGCCGAAGTACTCAAGGCCGCCGCCGCGGCCCTCCAGGAGTCGCTGCAGTCGTGATCGCCTGAACCACCTACCCCTACCAAGGCCAGGTCATCCTGGTCATGGGATCCGGCACCGGCATCGGCCGGGCGACCGCACGCGCGTTCCCCGAAGAGGGAGCGTGCGGTGGCGGTCCTCGGCCGCCGTCGGGAGGGCGCTGTCACGTTGGTTAGCCGGGTGGGATGATCTTCTCTGGTTGATCGTGCTGGAGGGGGCTGTCCGTGGGGACCGTGTCGCCGTCGTACAAGGGGCACCGGTACCCGGTCGAGGTCATCTCCCACTGCGTGTGGCTGTACTTCCGCTTCCCGCTGTCGTTCCGCGAGGTCGAGGAGCTGATGCTCGAGCGCGGGATCGTCGTCTCGTACGAGACGGTGCGCCGCTGGTGCGCCAAGTTCGGGCAGCGGTACGCAGGCGCGCTGCGCCGCCGGCAGCTCCGGCCTGGTGACAAATGGCACCTGGACGAGGTCTTCATCAAGATCAATGGAGAACAGAAGTACCTGTGGCGGGCCGTCGACCAGGACGGCATCGTGCTGGACATCCTGGTGCAGAACCGGCGGGACAAGGCCGCGGCCAGGCGCTTCTTCCGCCGCCTGATGAAGAAGACGCACGCGGTGCCGCGGGTGATCGTCACCGACAAGCTCCGCTCCTACGGCGCCGCCCACCGCGAGGTCATGCCCTCCGTCGAGCACCGGCAGTCGAAGTACCTCAACAACCGAGCCGAGAACAGCCACCCAGCCCACCGGACAGCGCGAACGGGCGATGAAGGGCTTCCGCTCAGTGGGCGGGGCCCAGCGGTTCCTGTCCGCGTTCAGCGGTATCTCGCCCCACTTCCGGCCCCGCCGACACCTGATGACCGCTGCCGCCCACCGAGCCGAGATGAGCATCCGCTTCGCAATCTGGGAGCAGATCACCGGCGTCGCCGGCCTCGCCAACGCTGCCTGAGCACAGCCCGGAACCGAGCTGCACCACGCGCGACGCCATCAGACACCTACCCACCCAACAACGTGACAGCGCCCGTCGAGGGAGGCCCCGGCGGGATCGACGCCGACGACCTCGATGCCGCGGTCGGCCAGCAGCAGCGCGAGGACACCGGTCCCGCAGCCGATGTCCAGAACGCGGCGAGCCCCGACCCCCTCCGCCATCCGGAGGTAGGGGTCGAGGTCGCCGCGATCGGGGTCGAGGGCGTCGTAGATCTCGGCGAGGCGTGGATTCCCGAAGCATTCGTCAGGTTCGTCAGCCATGCCATGGAACCTACGGGAGGACCTATGTCAGGAGGTATGCCTTCAGGATCGTCACCGTGTACGTGTTGCCGGTGGTGTCGGTCAGGGTGGCCTTCAAGGAGACCGACCTGGCCGTCTTCGGGTGGGTCAGGGTGAGGGTCTTCTTGGCGTTCCTGGTGGTGACCGGGGCGTTGGACCAGGTCGTTCCGCCGTTGTAGGAGACCTTCACCGCGAGGGACTTGAGGTGGGCGGCGGCCGGGCCCTCGATGGAGAGGGGGACCGTGGTGCGGTGGCCGGCGCGGGCCGTGCCGACCGGGGTCAGCTTCGGGTGGAAGCGGACGGTGGAGAGGGGCATCGCCTTCGAGTCGGCCGGCTGGGCGGGCTGCTTCGAGGTGAAGGTCCAGGCCGCGGTCAGACGGCTGGTGGTGCCGACGACCGTGGCCGGGCGGGTCAGGTCCGTGCGGATCGTGTAGCGGGTGGACGCCGCCGGGAGGTTCTCCACCGTCTGGCAGAGGTCGCCGTCGTTGTCGAGCAGGGTACGGCCGCCCGCGGTGACCGTCGTGTGCCGTGCGGCGACGGAGGACGCGGGGTGTCCGGCGCCGTCGACGAGGTCGGGGACACACAGGTCGAGGGTGTCGCCGACCCGCTGCGCGCCCCACCCCTGGCCGACCATGGGGCTGAAGACGCCGACGTTGTACGTCGACTCGTACGTCCGGCCCGCCCGGTAGGACACCCGTTGGTCGTCGTAGAAAACGTCGGTCTCTTCACCGGCGGCGTTCAGCTGGCCGACGTTGACCGTCCACCGGAAGCCCTTGGGCGTGGTGACGTACGTCTTCGCCGTCGTCGGCAGCGGGAACGGGTCGCTGATCGTGCCCAGCCCCAGCTCGGGGCCGTACCACAGGGCGTTGACGGAACCCTTGCGGTGGGCGACGGAGGAGCCGATGTTCCGCTTCAGCAGGGCCAGTTCGCTCATCCGCGCCGTGTGCTGGTAGCCGGTGGGGAAGCGGTCGGGCAGGTTGTAGAGCAGGTTGTAGGTGGTGCTGCCCTTCTGCCACAGGCCGCTGAGCTGGGTGCTGAGCCTCCCCGCGGCGGGCGCCGGGCCCAGGCTCGCGGTGCGCAGGTCGGTGAAGGAGTCCGAGAACAGGAGGGTGGTGTTGTAGCGGGTGCCGCCGGTGTCCATGCGGTAGTTGAGGTAGCCGGCCGACATCTTCGCGCCGCCGGGGGCGGTGATCCGGACCGGCTTGGTCTTACGGGCGTCGAAGGTGACCGTGGTGTCCTCGGTGAGCGAGAGCTTCGGCCGGACGAGCGCCGAGGTGCCCTCGCTGGCGCCGTCGCCGATCAGCGTGTCCAGGACGTAGTCGCCGCGCGGGACGCGCACCTTGTAGACGCCCTTGGCGATCTGCTGGGAGTCCTCCAGGACATTGGTCTCGTACTCACCCGAGTAGCCGATGATCTCGGTCAGCGGCGAGCTGACGGGCTTGCCGCCACGGTCGAGGAACTTCAGGGTGAGCTCGTACGCCTCCGCCTCGCGGATCACGCCGAAGGAGGTCCGCACGGACCTGCCGTCGCCGTCGCCCTGCGCGGTGGCGGCGACCGTGCCCGAGTACGCGCCGTCCGCCGCCTCGGTGCGGGTGTCCGAGGTGAGGTCGACGCTCGCGGTGCCGCCCGCGGGGACGGTGAGCTGCCGTGTGCTGAGCGTGAACATGCCGTCGGGGGCGGTGCTGCCCCCGGGGCCGGTCGCGGTGGCCGTCAGGTCCAGGGTGACGGGGCGGTCGCCGTCGTTGCGGTAGGTGACCCGCCGGGTGGCCGGCCGGTCGTCGGTGTGGGGCCACAGCTGCTTGCCGAAGGACACCGACATCTGCTCGCCGACCACGCTCTGGACGAGCGCCCGGGCCACGTCGAGCCTGCCGGTGCCCTGCTGGTAGCCGGTCAGGCCGGCGGTCGGCGTGGTGGACGCGGTGAGTGCCTGCTTGATCCGCGCCCCCGTCCAGTCCGGGTGCCGTTGCGCCAGGATCGCGGCGGCGCCCGCGGCATGCGGTGTCGCCATCGACGTACCGGACATGGAGACGTAGCCGTCGGCGGCCGGGTCGCCCAAAACGCCGTTCGCCGCCTTCGCCGCGACGATGTCGACGCCCGGCGCGGTGAGGTCCGGCTTCAGCGCGCTGTCGGCGGTCGGGCCGATGCTGGAGAACTCGGCGATCCGGTCCTCGCCGTCGACCGCTCCCACGGTGAGCGCCGACTCCGCGGCGCCCGGGGAGCCGACGGTCCCGGCGCCCGGGCCCTCGTTGCCGGCCGCGGCGACGGTGAGCATGCCGGTGCTCTCGGAGAGGGCGTTCACGGCCGTCTCCACCGGGTCTGCCCCCGGGGCGTCCGTCTGGCCGAGGCTGAGGTTGGCCACCTCGGCGCCCTGCGCGGCGGCCCACTCCAGGCCGGCGATGACGCTGGAGTCGGTGCCCTCGCCGTCGTCGTTCAGCACCTTGGCGTTGAGGAGCCGCGCGCCCGGTGCGACGCCCTTGTAGAGGCCGTCGGATCTGGCGCCCGAGCCGGCCACCGTCGCCGCGACGTGCGTGCCGTGGCCGACCCTGTCGTCCGTGCTGCCGGTGCCGCTGAAGTCCTTCGACTCCGTCACCACCGAGGCGAGGTCCGGGTGCGTGGTGTCGATGCCGGTGTCCAGGACGGCGACCTTGACGCCCTTGCCGTCGTACCCGGCGTTCCAGGCGGTCGGCGCGCCGATCCGCATGACGTTGTCGCTGACCTTGTCACTGTCACCCTGAGCAGCAGCCGCTTTGAACCGGCCGTCCAGCCAGACCCGTTCGACGCCCTGTGCGGATGTGAGGGCCTGCCAGGTGCCCTCGGCCTCCTCCTTGCGGACGCTGAGCGCGGCGCCGTCCACGCTGGGCAGTTCACGGCGGACGGTGACGGCCCCTTGTCCGTCCGCGAGCAGCGACCTTTGGGTGTTCCTGCGCTGGGCGGCCTTCCCCTCGTACGACACGATCAGGGGGAGTGTGCCGCGCCGGGTGTCGTCGTAGCCGGCCCGTATCAGACCGCTGACGTCGAACAGCCGCTTGTCCAGGACGCCTTGGCCGATGAGGGCGGCGGCGTCGGCGGGGATGACGTACTGGTCGTCGCCGAGGCGGCGAACGGACAACGGGACGTGTCCACGGCCAGGGGCCCGCCGGACGCCGGTCACCTGGCCCCGGGCATCCAGTTGGACCCGGTCGCCGGTGACGAGGGTGACGTACCGGGCCGGGGAGCCGGTGTCCGGCCGGGCGGCGGTGGCCGCCGCGGCGGTCCGCACGCCGAGGCCGGAGCCGGTGGCCGACACCGAGACGCCCGTCATCACTCCCGCGACCAGCAGGGCGGCCAGCGCCGCCGAAGAGGAACCGAGGCGCACGTCAGCTCGCCTTCCCGGGGACCTGCTTGTTGGCGTCGACGACCGCGCGCTGGGTGATCGCGGAGGTGAACAGGACGGTGCCGGGCTTGAACTCCCCGTCCTTTTCGGCCTTGACCTGGACGGTGCGGTCGCCGAGCAACTGGAGGGTCTTCTTGTCGAAGATCCACTCGGTGCGCTGGCCGTCGGTGTCGTTCTGCCGCGCGATGGCGACCCCGTGGCGGCCCAAGGCGTCGACCGCGTCGTCCACCGCGACGACCCCCGGGATCTTGGCGGCGGCCTTGTACAGGGCGACGGCCACGTCCGCGGGCGGGTAGCTCTCGTTCAGCAGATCGCCGATGGCGACGAAGGCCGCCTGGTCGCGGGGGACTTCGGGGTCCCGGACGGCGTCCGACTCCTTGTAGATCTGCTTCAGCAGTACGTCGGGGTCGGTGGGCAGCTTGACCAGGCTGTCGTACGCCCCGGTGAGCGGGGTGTCCCCGGCCAGGGTGATGTCCTCCTCGCCCTTCTCGATCAGCCAGCCGTCCTTCCCGTCGGTGGACACCCAGACCTGACGGGAGTGCAGCTCCTTGCTGACGATCGTGGTCTTGTCGTCGACGGTCCTGGAGTGGGTGCTGGCCACCTTCGAGGCGATGTAGATGTACTGGCCGTCGTGCGCCGTCGGTCCGGAGGTGTCGGCGGCGGCGAGCGAGATGCGGTCGAGCAGTTGGGGGGCGCCCTTGGCGTCGGCGGCGCCGATCTGGGTGGTCAGGGCGGGGCCGGTGGCCACGGCGGTCTTGCCGCCGTCTCCGTTGCCGCCGGACAGGGCGAGGCCGGCCACGACCGCGCCGGCCACGGCGAAGGCGGCGGCGGGCACCAGGATCGCGCGGCGCAGGAACGGGTTGCGCTGCCGCTGCGGGCCGGGGGTGCGGCTGCCGCGGAGGTCTTCGTGGATCTGGGCCATCATGTGCTCCTTGTGGAACTGGTGGCGGCCCGCCGGCAGATCCCGCTCGACGGAGGGCAGGAGGTCCTGGGTCTCCGTCCACTCAGCCGGGTGCGGCTGGGAGGGGTTGGCGTTCATCGGTTTCCTTCCTGTGCGGACCGGATCACGTATCCGCGATCACCTGTTATCTGCCGGTCTGTGCGGGTGAGTTCCATTTTTTTCCCGCTGAGTTCGCTTTTTTTTCTGAGCAGTTCCGCGTCGGCGAGTTTTCGCAGCTTGCCGCGGGCGCGGGACAGCCGGGAGCGGACGGTGCCGACGGGGATGCCGAGGGCGCGGGCGGCCTCGGCGTACTCCATGCCCTCGCACAGGCACAGGGTCAGGACCTCGCGTTCGGGGCGCTTGAGCGAACTGAGCGCGGTGAGCGTGGCGCTGATGCGGCGCCGGTCGTCCAGCCGGCCTGCGGTCTCCTCGGCGTGGTCCTCGACGTGCTCGTCCGCGGCGTTCGCGGCGGCTGCCGCGCTCGCGGCGTTCCGGTAGCGCCGGTTGCTGCGGTACTGGGCGCGGGCCACGTTGGTGGCGATACCCAGCAGCCAGGGCCGCAGCGAACCCCCTTCGGCCTCGACCGACGCACGGCGCCGCCACGCCTCCATGAACGTCGTCGACATGACGTCCTCGGCCGCGGACCAGTCGGCGGTCAGCCTGAAGGCGTGGTTGTACACGGCGCGGGCATGGTCGTCGAAGAGTTCCGCAAACGCGTTCGGATCTCCGGTTCGCACCCGGGTTCGCATATCTGTGGTCACGTTATGAACTGACTGTCGGAGCAGGCGAGTTCCGGTGACCTACGTCACATCAGCCCCGGGCGTCCCGTACGTCACCAGGGAAGCGCGCGGGCGTGCACCACGTCCAGCCGGGACACCGCGCGGGTCAGGACGACGTACGGCCGGTTTAGGCCGCGCGGCTCGGCCTCCGCGATGGCCGCCGGCTCGACGGCGACGACATGGTCGTACTCCAGGCCCTTGACGAGGGTGGCGGGGATGACGGTGATCCGCGGGGAGGGGGTGAGACCGGCTGCGTCGAGGGCCTCGCGCACACGGGACGCCTCGGCGTCCGCGGCCACGCCCCCTACCGAACCCTCGTGCGCGAGCGCCTCCCGTACGACGGTGGCGACCGGGTCGGCGGCGCCGTCCGCGTGGCGGATGCGCAGGGCGCCGTCGCGGCGGAGCGAACGGGCGCGGGGTACGTCGGTGCCGAGGCGGTCGAGGAGGCGGTCGGCGAGGGCGAGGACCGCGCCGGGGACGCGGAAGCCGACGGTCAGCGGGACGACCGTCGCGTCCGGCTTGCCCAGGTGGGCCAGTTGGAGCGGCCAGGAGCGGGCGGCCCAGGGGGTGGTGCCCTGCGCGAGGTCGCCGAGCACCGTGAGCGAGCCGAAGCGGACGCGGCGGGCGATGGCCCAGCCGAAGCGGCGGCGGATCGCGACGCCCTGGGGGTCGTGGGTGCCGGCCTGGTAGAAAGCACGGGAGACAGGGGCGCGCCAGTCGACGACGAGGGGCGGGGCGGCGGGGTGCGTGCTGATCCGGAGCCGGCCGATGTGATGCCCGGGGCCCTGCCCCACGAAGTCCAGCCGCCCGAAGAACAACGGCCCCTCGGGCAGCTCGTGCAGTTCCTTGGCGCGGCTGCGCAACCCGTACCCGAGAACCTCGGCGTCCGCCCCGGACGCGGAGACGTCCTCCCCGACGACCACCTGCTGATCGGCGCCCTCGATCATCGCGGCGAGGGCGGCACGGCAGACGTCGTGGTGGGCGCGTTCGCGGTGCAGGGCGGCGGTGAGGTCCTCGCGGGCGGTGGGATCGGCGGACGTCATACGGCAAGGGCAAAATCCGTAACTGAGTTACATCTTTTACCGAGTTACGCTCGGCGGAGACCCGGCAGCCCCGCCTCCAGCACCGCGAACGCCCGCTCAGCCGCCGCCTCCGCGTCCCGCCGTACGTCCTCCACCGCCTCCCCCGCCACGATCCGCCGCCAGTTCTCCTCCGCGAGGATCCGCCGTACGGCGATGATCTGGCCGGCTGCCAGTCGGGCGTCGAGACCGCCGCCGAGCACCTCCGCCAGGGCCGTCTCCGAGCGCTCCAGGTAGCCGTGGAGACGGGCGACGAGGGAAGGGGTGCCGTAGAGCATGTCGTAGAAGGCGCGGACGGCCGGATGGTCGTTGAGCCCGGTGACGGGATCGCAGGCGGCGAGCCCGGCGAGGAAGTGCCGGCGCAGGGCGGGAAGGGGCCCGACCCCCTCCTCCCGCGCGACGACGACCCGGGCGGACTCCTCCTCGTGGTCGGCGATCTGGTGCAGGACCAGGTCCTCCTTCGACGGGAAGTACCGGAAGAGCGTCGGCTTGGAGATCTCGGCCGCGGCGGCCACCTCGGCGACGGACACCGCGTCGAACCCCCGCTCCAGGAAGAGCCGAACGGCGATCTCCGACACCTCCTGATACATCCGCCGCCTCTTCAGCTCACGCAGCCCGGTCCCGCTCACGTCCCTCATGAAGGGGAGCCTACGGCGGCCGGGGCACGGTTCAGGCGGGGGTGCGGCCGGCGTCCAGAGATTGTCGGGGTGCCTGTTCCACGTGGCGATGAGGGCCTTGGAGTCCTCGGCCCCTTCGAGGGGGGCGTCCACGGGGACACCCCTCTCGCCGACCCTCGACGCGACCGTCATGGCCTGGGCGAAGTCGGGGATGAGCACCCGGATGGTGACGTTCCGGGTCGGGCCGGGGTCCTCGATCAGCCCTTCGAGGCGGTGGTAGAGCTCGTTGCAAAGCTCACGAAGGCGCCCAGTTCCCGCAGGTCCTTCACCGTGCCGTAGAGCACGTGGCCCAGGACATGGTCCACCTAGGGACCTGTCCGGCCGATCATGCCGCAGACGCGGGGTGTGGCACGCACACCGGCACTGGCCAGGCACCGAGGTTTCCTGCGACTTGACCGGCCGGACAGGTCCTAGGCGGGCAAGAACACGACCGCGACGGAGCATATTCGCGGGCGGGCATGCGGGCGGCCCCGCACTCCGGAGCGGCTGTCCGGGGTACGGGGCCGATCGGCGCGGCGTGCTGGCGCGCGGATCACAGGGAGCTGACGAACCGGGCGATGGCCTTGCGGCTGGTGCGGGCGGTGAGCGTGAAGGTGCGGATGGGCTTGTGCGAACCGCTGCGGCGGACGATCACGCGTCCGTGGGGGAAGCCTTCGATCCATCCGCCTTCGGCCAGCTCGAAGTGGTACCGGGTTGACCCGATTGCAGGTGAAAGACGGGTCAGACGACATGCACCGCAGGACTCTTCTAGGCGGGGTCGTCGCAGCCGCGGCGACCCCGGTCATATCTCCTACTCCTGCCGCTGATGCCACCGACGGTGGCGGCGGGCAGGCCGCCGCCCTGCGCCTGTCCACCAGCGCCTACAGACGGCTCGACGGCTCCACCCCGTCCCGCGACCTGTACGACACCGTCGAGTCTCACATCCGGCTCATCCAGAGCATCACCCGATCCGCGAACAGCGACGGCGACCGGACACGGCTGGCAGCAGTGGGCAGCGAAGCTGCCTCCTTCGCGGGCTGACTCGCGTGGGACAAGGGCGACAACGGCTCCGCCCGTTCCTGGTACGGCGCAGCGATCAAGGCCGCCAAGTCGGCCGGTAACCCCTTGCTCGCCGCCTACCAGACCGGCACGCTCGCCCAGTTCGAGGCACACGCCGGAAACGGTGTGGAGGCACTCAACCTCGCCCGCCGGGCACGGCGCGCGCTCGGCGACCGGCGTCCGGCCGTCGCGGATGCGTGGCTCGCCAGCGTCGAAGCGCTCGGCCACGCGGCAGCCGGAGACCGACGGGCGGCCGACAAAGCCCTGACCGCGAGCCGGGCCGGGGCAGAGGCCCTGAAGGCATCCGAGGAGCCTCCTCCCTGGCCGTGGGTGTTCTCCTTCACCCCGGACAAGGTGGCCGCCTGCCGGGTGACGTGCGGCGCACGGCTCGGCCTCTCGGACTGGGTGATCAGCGATGACGTAGAAGCCCTGGCCACCGGCCACGCCAAGCAACGCGCCCTGCTGGTACTGGACATCGCCGCCGGTTACCTCGCCGCCGGCAGGGTGGAGGCCGCGTTCGCCCTCGCCTCGCGCGCCCTCGATGCCGGCCTGACGTACCGGTCCGGGCGAATCGTGGAGCGCGCCCGCGCCGTGCGCCGTACCCTCACAACCGCCTCACCACCCAAGATGGTGCGGGACTTCGACGACCGCCTCCACGACGTCTACCTGTAGGAGAGGGGATCACGGCATGCGCGTAGGGATCACCGGCCACCGCGGACTCAGCAAGGAAGTAGAGCAACGGGTGCGCGCGATGCTCGTTGAGGCCGTACACGGCTTTGCCGCCGACGATCTAACGGCCGTGTCGTGCATCGCCGACGGCCCCGATGCCTGGTTCGCCCAAGCGGTACTGAAGCACGGCGGACAGCTCGAAGTTGTCCTACCCGCCACCGAGTACCGCGAGAGCCTCCCGGAGTGGCACCACCCCGTCTATGACGAGCTGTACAGCAGCGCGGCCGACGTCCACGAGACCGGCATGACCGAGTCCACCTCTGAGGCGCACCAGGCCGGCAGTGAAATCCTTGTGGGCCTCGTCGACGAGCTCATTGCGGTGTGGGACGGGAAACCAGCCCGGGGGTACGGCGGAACAGCGGATGCGGTCGCGTACGCCGAGCGGACCGGTGTACCGGTGCGCATCGTGTGGCCGGACGGCGCCAGCCGCTGACCGGCGCCAACCGAGCGGCCCACCCCATGGGGGGCGGGCCGCCGCCGTCTCCGGGTGAGCGGTCAGGCGGCGGAGGCTTTCTGCCTCACGCCCGCCCCCACTTCGCCGACGCGTCCGCGAAGCAGTAGGAGCACAGCGGGCATCCGCCGTGTCCGTACCGCCGGGTCTTCCGGTGGCACACCGTGCAAGGGCCGACCTGGTCGCCACTGGACGTCAGCGCCGAGGGGTCCGGCTCGGTGATCGGGGGCGCGGGCGTGGCCATCGGGTGTGCCCCTCTTCCTCATGGGCGACGGGCGGCGATGTCGCGCTCGAACGCAAAATAGAACACGGCGGCTGGGCCCCGGTGTCAGTGCCTCGCCGTACCGTGGACCCATGCCCCACTCCCTCTGGCCTCACGGCCGGATGACGCCTGCCCTCGACCAGGTCAACGAACGCATCCGCCGACTCATGGACGAGCCCGCCGGGGACGAGCGCACCGAGGCCTACGCCCGGCTCCTCGTCGAGTGGGCCGAGGTCTTCCGCGACGACGTCGTACAAGCCGCGTAGACGGCGACACCCCGCCCGATTTCCAGGCCGGGCGGGGCGTCAGGGTCATCCGAGTAGCAGCATCAACTCGTGGACTCCGTCACCCTACGAACCGGGTCTGACATCGCCTGGCTCCAGACCCGGGTGGGTGGTCGCATAGTGCTCGGTGATCGGTGCCTCGACGCGTCTGCGGAACACCTCATGGCGGGCGTTCGCCTGCGCGGTGAGCGCCTCGTCGAGCTTTGCCGGGTCCAGGGGCACGAAGAACGGCGCGACCGGCTCGCGGCTCGGATTCTCGTCATGGTGCCAGCCGCAGCCGAGTGACACGAGAAGCGAATCGTCCCTGACAGCGGGTGCCCGAAGCCGTACGGGTAGTCAGGCATAGGAATGATGCTCGGCTCGGGCGGCGGCGCCGCTTCGGCCGCCCGGCGCGCGGCGTCCAGCTCCGCCCACATCTCGGTCGGCGACTTCTGCGGCAGCCGGGCGAAGAATGCATCAAGGTCCGGATCAGGCGTTATGCCCTCAGCATCACAAAGACAGCAGAACGCCCGCCCCGGAGCGGTGGGCGGGCGTTCGATCAAGGGGACGCGGGGGCCGCGCCCGGCGGAGCGGTCGGCTCCTCCTCGTCCGGCAGGAGCTGCGCGAGCCGTGCATTCGCCAGGTCGACGGCGTCCCGCAGGCTCCCACCGCTGTTGGGATACAGCTCGTGCTCGACACGGGCGAGGCGGTCCTCAATCCCGCTCACGCGCTCCATCACCCCGGCCCGGCCCGGCACACCCGGGCGGCCCCTCGCAAGGCCGACCGAGACAAAACGCGCGCGCCGAGCAGCCACTCGAACCCCCCGCCCCATGCGGACCGCGTCAACGCGCGGGCCGCGGCTCACATGTACAGACCGTCGGCATCAGGGCAGGGTCGACCGCGCTCCCCAGCACGGAAACCGAATGACTCGTTCCTGAATTGGATCAGCGAACGTGGGCAGTAGCTGCTGTGAATATGCCGTGAACAGGCCAACCAGAAGAAAGGTTCCAGCCAACACAGGTGATGCTGATCATGCACAGCCTTCTCTCGGCGAATCAGCCACCGCCGACCTCCCACCAGGGCAAACACCCCAAGACAACCCCGTCAGGAGAAGGAGGCCGCCGCGGTGTGAGCGAGCGCCGCCCGTGTGGGTGATGACAGCCGGGCGGTTCGGCGAGACGCTCAGCAGAGAGTCGAGAACACCACAGACCACTTCAGGGCCCGGTCGCGCTGCGCGGCCGGGCTCGCGCCGTGCGGCGGCGCGAGCTGTACCGCAACAGCTGTGCCGCCCGGGCCGCCTGCTGGCCGTGCGGGAGTACGCCAGCAGGCGGCCGGGGTCCCGAAGGCGCGGGCTGAGGGGGTGGAGTGGCCGGTGAACGTCGCCCTCGCGCGGCCCGTGACGCAGCTGCCGAAGGGTCCGTCGTGGGCTTACGAGATCAAGTTATGGACGGGGCTTCTTCTTGTCCGTTGTCCATAGCGAACTCCGCTTGGGGAGCCCCTCGTTCGTGATCCGCAGCCGGGTGCTCAGGTCAGGGTCTGGGCTGCGTACAGGGCCCCGAGGGCAGTGGCGAGGGTGCCGAGGAGGAGGCGTAGGGCGCGTTCGGGCAGGCGGGGTTGGAGGCGGGCGCCGAGGTAGCCGCCGATCAGGCCGCCGGTGCCGCAGGCGAGTCCGAGCCCCCAATCGGGGGCGACGTCTCCGGGGCTGACGAGGGACAGCAGCGCATAGGTTGCGGCGCCGACGAGGGACGTGGCGAAGGTGGCGGCGAGCGCGGCCGGCGCCACACGGGCGACGGGCAGGCCGCGGCCGACGAGGATCGGGCCCAGGAGGGAGCCGCCGCCGATACCGTAGATGCCGCCGACTACGCCGACCGCCAGGGCGAGGCCGGTCAGGGTGCGCGGGGCCAACTCGCCTGTGGGCGAAGGCCGGTGTCGGGACGGGATGAGGGTGCGCAGGCACAGCCACAGGCCGAGTGGCAGCAGCAGTGCGGCGATCAGGAGGCGGAAGACGCCGGGGCCGGGGAGGGCGAAGACGCGGAGGGCGGCGCCGATGACGACGCCGGGCAGGGTGCCCAGCACCAGGCGCCGGGCGAGGCCGCCGCGCAGGGCGCCGTCGTTGCGGTAGCGCCACAGGGCGCCGGGTCCGGCGACGACGTTGAACAGCAGGTTCGTCGGGGTGACGGCCGGGTTGGGCACGCCGAAGACGCTCAGCTGGACCGGGAGGAGGAACACTGCGCCGGACACGCCGACCGGTGCGGTCACGGTCGCGATCAGCAGCCCGGCGACCAGGCCTGCTGGCACTGTCCAGTCCACCGTCGCCCCCTGCCCGTTGCTCGCCTGGCCAGTATCAACGCCTCGCAGGACAGCGAGGTGACCTGCAACGAGATGTTCACGATCGGCCGGGCGGGGGTGCGGTGCCCTCGCCCGGCCAGCGCGGTCACCGGACGGGTAGGCCCGGTGGGAGCCGCGATCACGGGGCCGGCAACGTCTAGGGCTGCGCCTGTGATCGGCCGGCCCCAGGGGGTTTGCTGATGACGCGGTACATGCCGATCGAATCGTGGGTGGCGGTGTCGGCGAAGCCGAACTTCTCGTAGAGGAAGCGGGCCGGGCCGTCGGCGATCAGTGAGACGTAGGCGGTGGCGGGCGCCCGGCGTTCCAGTTCCTCGGTGAGCGCGGCCATGATGCGCTTGCCGAAACCGCGGCCTTGGTGGGCGGGGTTGACGCACATGTCGACGATCTGGAAGGCGGTGCCGCCGTCCCCGATGATCCGTCCCATGCCGACAGGCTCCCCTTCGTGGTGGAGGACCACCCCGTGCCATGTGTTCGGCAGGGCGTGCGCGACCGCTTCGGGGTCTTTGTCGGAGAGGCCGGCGTCGGTGCGCAGGCGGCGGAAGACCTCGACGGAGGGTACCCCGACGCTCAACTCGTACGGGTCGTTCACGCTGTCCACTTCCGATCGTGCGTCGTGTGCGGTGAAGAGGTTGCCATGGTGTTCGGCTGGTGGGTCAGTGGCCGGTTTCGGCGTGGTCGCCGTGGTCGCTGAGCTGGGCTTCGAACCAGTCATGCAGGGCGTCGACCAAGGCGGGCTCGTCGGTGGTGTACGTCAGGGTGGCTCCGTCGGACCGCTCCTTGTAGCGGACTTCGACGCGCTCGTAGCCCTCCGCCAGTGCGGCCAGTCCCGGCATGCTGTCGCCGTGGATCTGGGCGGGGTCGCCGAAGTCACCCTGGGCGAATGCCTTGGCCTCCTGCTTCAGGTGGGTGCGGATGAGGGCGATCTGCTTGTCGTCGTCGGGCTGGTCGGCGACGACGTCCTGGACGCCGCCTGTGTCGGTCGGGGTGAAGTGGTGGGTGGTCTCTTCGAGGTCGAAGGGCATCACTGACCGGCCGCGTTCGGCGACCGCTTCCTTCCGACTGGTCTGCCCCTCGCCGCCGTCTTGTTGGGGGCCGCCGATCCACAAGGCTGCCCCCAGGGCCGCGCCGATGCAGGCTGTGGTGATACCGGCCGTCAGCAGCCGGCGCTGTGCGACGTTCATCGTGTGCCTTCCGTGAGCACGTCCAGGGGCGGGTGGTGTGCCCGCTTCGCTGTGGGTGGGATCCGGCGTGTGGCCTGGGCTTACTGCTGTTTGGCGGGGATCAGCCACCAGACGATGACAGCGGAGACGGCGGCCAGGCCGGTGGCGACGAGAAACGCGTCGTCGAAGCCGGAGGCGCTCTGGGCACCGGTGCGGGCGGCGATACTCGTGGCGGCGGCGCTGGAGACGGCCGCCGCGCCGGCGGAGGCGCCGAACTCGTGGAAGGTGCTCACGATGCCCGACGCGACCCCGGCCTCGTGGGAGGCGACGCTGGCGAGGGCGGTGACTGAGGCGACCACGAACAGGCCGCCCAGTCCCGCCGCGGCCAGGCTCACCCCGGTCACCATCGCGGCCGTTCCGGACCACAGCACCGGCACGAGGAACCCGGCGGCCGCCACGGCCAGGGAGATCACCGCCAGCAGCCGGGCTCCCAGCGAGCCGATCACGCGGCCGGCGGCTGCGGCCGCGGCCATGGTCAGCAGCGCCACCGGCAGGAACAGCACCCCGGTCATCAGCGCCCCGTGGCCCCGAAGGTTCTGCAGGTAGAAAGAGCCGAGGAAGAAGGCCCCCACCATCAGCGCCGTCGTGACGGCAATGACGAAGGTGCCCGCCACCACCGGCCGCCGGGTAAGCAGCCGCAGGTCCATCAGCGGTGCCGCCGCCCGGCGCTGCCACAGAGCGAAGGCCGCGTAGCCGGCTGCCGCAGCGAAGGCCAGGGCCACGGTGACCAGGTCGAGCCAGCCATGGTCACCGGCACGGATCAGGGCGTAGATGAGGGCGCCGGTCGCGGCGGCGACCAGGACAGCGCCGGGTATGTCGAGGGAGCCGGTGCCCGCGCGGGGCAGGTGGGGCAGGATCCGGGCGAGCGAGACGAGGACGACCAGGCCGACCGGGACGTTGACGAAGAAGACCCAAGCCCAACCCGGCCCCGCCGTGATCAGCCCGCCCAGCAGCACCCCGAGGGCGGCACCTCCGCCGCCGAGCGCCGACCAGATACCCAGCGCCCGGTTGCGCTCCTCGCCGTCGAACAGCCGCACCACCACCGACAGCGCGGCGGGCGAGAGCAGCGCGGCCCCCGCCCCCTGGGCGATTCGCGCGGCGAGCAGCAGCGGGGCGCCGGTGGCGAGTCCGGCGGCCAGGGACGCGGCGGTGAACACGGCGAGCCCGGCCAGGACAACCCGCTTGGGCCCGAACAGGTCCGCGGCCCGGCCGCCGAGCAGCATCATGCTCCCGAACGTGAGGGCGTAGCCGCTGACCACCCAGGTCAAGGCCGCGCGGTTCAGGCCCAGTTCGGCGCCCATGTCCGGCAGGGCGATCGCGACGACCGTGATGTCGAGGATCAGCATCAACTGGGCCAGCCCCAGCAGTCCCAGGGCCGTCCAGCGCAGCGGATGCGGTGCATCCGGCGCCCGGGTGGTGGTGGATTCCGTGTCGCTCATGACGCTCACCCCTCCTCGATAACTCGTACAAGGCTGTTCACGTTATACGCCCCGGGGGTATAAGCCAAACAGGTGTGTACGGCTTAGCGAGGTAAGGTGGGCGCATGGCGAGCAAGAACCCCACAACTACCAAGCGCGCCGACGCGCTGCGCAGCATCGAGGCGATCGTGCAGGCCGCCGCCGAATGCCTCGGGCGGAACCCGGAAGCGAGCCTGAGCGAGATCGCGCGGGCCGCCGGCGTGGGCCGGGTGACGCTGTATGGCCATTTCGCCTCCCGGGCGGAGGTCGTCGACGCGGCGATGAGCCGCGCGCTCGACCGGGGCAACGAAGTCCTGGACACGGTGGATATGGCCGGTGACCCGAGGCTCGCCCTGGCCCGGTACATCGAGGCTGGCTGGCACCTGGTGGACCAGGCGCGGGCGCTGCTCGCCGCCGCGCAGCGGGAGCTGTCCGCCGGGCGCATCCTCGAACTGCATGCCGGGCCCGCCGCCCGGGTCGAGGCGCTGGTCGCCCGCGGTCGTGCCGAGGGGGTCTTCCGCACCGACCTGCCCATCGCCTGGATGGTCAATGTCCTGCACGCGGTCATGCACAGCGCCGCAGAGGAGATCCGCGCCGGCCGCCTGACCTCCGACCGCGCCGCCGGCCACATCACGGCCACGGTGCTCGCCGCCTTCACCCCGCCGGGGACACCGGTGCCCGCGACCGGCGGCGGGGCCCACCCGTAGCCCGCAGGGAAGAAGCCGTGGTCTGCGAGGGATCCTCGTCCGTGAAGGCGGTCAGGTGGTGAAGGGCGGCATCTCGTGCGGGGTGAGGTCGTCGCGCAGCCGTACGAAACGGACCGGGTGGCGGTAGCGGCCGGCGTCGACGGCGGAGACGGCGGCGAACTCGGCCACCAGGTCCGGCTTCACGGTGCGGAACTCCAGCTCGGAGCATGTACGGCCGCGCATCCTTCACACTCCTCCGAGCACGGATTCTCACCCCACAGTGATGCCGCCCCCGTGCCGAAACTCAGCTCGGGTGGCGAGGAGATTCATTGCGCAGCCTCCAGATTTCCTTCCACTGCCGGGCGTGATCGGCCGCCAACAGCGGGTCGGGCGCGTCGGCCCGCTGCACCGCGAGGCTGACCCCGCATTCCCTGCACAGCTGATGGATCCGGAAGACGCCGTCGTGCCAGGCGCTGGTGTTGTCCCGGTTTCCGCATACACGACATGTCAGCGCAGGAGCTTCATCGGGCGGGACCGACGAACGGAGCACCCGCTCGACGACCACTGGCAGCGGTTCGTCGGGATGGATCGTCGGCTCGGGACAGTACGCTGGCTTTAGACGTCGTCTCATTTGGCGAGTCTGCGGTAGCAGATGAGGCTGCAGGCAATGGCGGTGAAGGCCAGGAAGTGTTCGGCCTTGCGTTCGTAGCGGCGGTGCAGACGGCGGCAGCCGCCCAGCCATGACATCGTGCGCTCGATAGTCCAACGGTGTCGGCCGAGTCGCGTGGAGGACTCGATGCCCTTGCGGGCGATGCGGTGCCGGATACCTCGCTTGCGTAGCCATCGGCGCAGGTGGTCGTAGTCGTAGCCTTTGTCCGCGTGCAGCTTGGCCGGCCGGCGTCTGCGCGGGCCGCGGCGGGAGCGGATCGGCGGGATGCCGCGCACCAGCGGCTCGAGTGCCTGGCTGTCATGCAGGTTCGCGCCGGAGATCCCGACCGAGAGGGGTAAACCGGTCCGCTCGGTGATCAAGTGGACCTTCGAGCCCTTCTTGCCCCGGTCTACAGGATTCGGACCTGTCAGGTCCCCCCTTTCAGGGCCCGCATGTTCACCGAGTCGATCGCGCAACGTGACCAGTCCAACTCTCCGCGCGAGCCCAGTTCGTCGAGGATGACGCGGTGCAGCTTCGCCCAGACCCGGGCGGCGGTCCACTCGGTGAAGCGCCGGTGCGCGGTCGGCCCCGAGGGGCCGAAGACCGGCGGCAACTGCCGCCAGGTGCAACCCGTCGTGGCCACGAAGATGATCGCGGCCAGCACCTCACGATCCCCGTACCGCCGCCGACCGCCGCCCTGCGGCCGCGATGGAGCAGGCGGGACCACCCACTGGAACAGTTCCCACAACTCGTCCGGCACCATGCGCTCGACCATCACCACATCGTGCAGACTACCCAGCACTCCAAATGAGACGACGTCTAAATCCCGACCGACGCGCCTGCGATGGCCATCTCCGAACCGAGCTCGGCATGTTCAGGACCGCCCTTCAGGCGCCCACGCCCGCCGGAACTTCAATCGGTGCAGGCCCGCGTTCAACTGACGGCGGGGCACTTCCGATGCGGCCCGTCTGAGCCTCAGCCGACGACAGCCAGCCACAGCGGTGGGTCGGCCGCCCGACCGGGCGCGCGTGTGTCTCGCTGCACCCCCACTGGCCTCAGCCACGCTGCCGGTGTCGTCGGCCAGAGCAGGCCGCGACGGCCGGTCCGTGAAGACAACGCCGGAGGGTATTCACCCCTCAAAGCTCTCAGCTTGGGAAGCTCGTGTTTCCCAGCCTGGGAAGCCCTGCTGACCTGCGACTAAGACGTCGTCTCATTTGGAGTGCTGGGTAGTCTGCACGATGTGGTGATGGTCGAGCGCATGGTGCCGGACGAGTTGTGGGAACTGTTCCAGTGGGTGGTCCCGCCTGCTCCATCGCGGCCGCAGGGCGGCGGTCGGCGGCGGTACGGGGATCGTGAGGTGCTGGCCGCGATCATCTTCGTGGCCACGACGGGTTGCACCTGGCGGCAGTTGCCGCCGGTCTTCGGCCCCTCGGGGCCGACCGCGCACCGGCGCTTCACCGAGTGGACCGCCGCCCGGGTCTGGGCGAAGCTGCACCGCGTCATCCTCGACGAACTGGGCTCGCGCGGAGAGTTGGACTGGTCACGTTGCGCGATCGACTCGGTGAACATGCGGGCCCTGAAAGGGGGGACCTGACAGGTCCGAATCCTGTAGACCGGGGCAAGAAGGGCTCGAAGGTCCACTTGATCACCGAGCGGACCGGTTTACCCCTCTCGGTCGGGATCTCCGGCGCGAACCTGCATGACAGCCAGGCACTCGAGCCGCTGGTGCGCGGCATCCCGCCGATCCGCTCCCGCCGCGGCCCGCGCAGACGCCGGCCGGCCAAGCTGCACGCGGACAAAGGCTACGACTACGACCACCTGCGCCGATGGCTACGCAAGCGAGGTATCCGGCACCGCATCGCCCGCAAGGGCATCGAGTCCTCCACGCGACTCGGCCGACACCGTTGGACTATCGAGCGCACGATGTCATGGCTGGGCGGCTGCCGCCGTCTGCACCGCCGCTACGAACGCAAGGCCGAACACTTCCTGGCCTTCACCGCCATTGCCTGCAGCCTCATCTGCTACCGCAGACTCGCCAAATGAGACGACGTCTTATTCACGAGTCGTGACGTCAGCTGTTCACGGGTTTGGGAGGCGCCCCGAGCCACGGTCGGGTGGTGTTCACGAGTTTTGACAGCACGGGGGTACTTGCCAGGGCGGCATCGGGATGCTCTGGCGATAGTGCCTGGCAGCCGTCGGCACCCGGAACCGTGCGCGCCCGTGCCGACGTCCCCGTACCGGGAACCGGTGATCACGATCATCTCGCCGGGCACGATTCCAGGGTGGGGACGAATGACGTGCACTATTACTGACGCCCCGCGTACCGCGGACCGGCGGCGGACACGCGGCCGGCGCGGGCGAGCGTGGGGGCTGCTGGGTTGTGGCATCGTGCTTGCCGCACCCGCCGCGCTGCTCGTCGTTCGGCTGACGGGACTCGACGCGGGAACGCCGCTCGCGATGCCCATGGTCCTCTTTCCCTATTCGGCCGTTCTCGGTGTGCTGGTGCTGGGCGTGATGGTCGCCGTTTCTGCCCTACGGTCGCGATGGGCTTTGGCCGTCGTCGCGGCTCTGGTGGTCGCCCACCTGGCGCTGCTGGTACCACGGTTCGTACCTGCAAGCCGACATGTGCCGTCGGACTCAGTTGAGCTGCGTGTCGCCACCATCAACGCCAATGTCGGCGGCGCCGATCCCCGTGCATTGGTGGAACTGGTCCGCACCGAGCGGATCGATGTGCTGGCTGTCGAGCAAATGCCGTCGGACGGTGTGGACGCGCTCGACAAGGCGGGCCTGGGTGCGCTGATGCCGTACCAAGAACTCCACCCCGAATACGACTCCTCGATCTACTCACGGCACCCGCTGTCTCACGCCGGCACGACGCAGGTCGATACCGCCTGGCCCCAGACCACCGCCGAGGTCGCAGTCGGCGGGCGCAGGGTACAGCTCGTGGCGGTTCACACCTACTACCCACTCGGAGACGCGAAGCGCTGGACGCGAGACATGACTGCCCTTACCTCCATGGCCCGGCGCAGCGGCCCGGACGCCGTATTTTTGGGCGACTTCAACGCTTCCCTCGACCACACCCCGATGCGAAGGCTGCTGGCGGCCGGCCTCACGGATACCCACGCCGAACTCGGCCACGGATGGGCCCGCACATGGCCCGTCGGCCATGCCCTCGTCCCACCTATGATCCAACTGGACCACGTCCTGCACGGCTCCGGCTTGGTGGGGATCTCCGTCGGCGAGCGCACCCTGCCGGGTACGGACCATCGGGCCGTCGTTGCGGTACTGGCGCTGCTGCCAGCGAAGGGCCGGGCCATCTGACCGGGGCCAGGTCTTGCGAGGTACGCGCGTCACGTCGATACCGCAGTGCCGTCGTTTCTCGTGAACATCTCCGGCTGCATTGATCACAAACTGCCGTCCAAACTCATACACAAGTGCTGTCGCGGGACGTGAACGAAGCCATGAGGTGCGTCAGGACCTCTTCGGGAGGGACCTTGCCCAGGGCGAGGGCCCAGATCTGGCCGCCGCGCTGCCATGAGAGCAGGGTGGGCGTCGCGGGCGGGTAGGGGAAGGGGTCGTCAGGCTGCACGTACCGGAGGCGGTGGTCGAGCCAGTCGGCGGCTTCGGCGATCAGCGCGTCCCGCAGCAGAGCTGCGGTTCGCCGCGGCTCGTCGCCGGAGGTCACTGCCGCGCGCTCGACGGCACGCTCGGCGTCAGCCAGGAGCTCGCTGGGGAGCAGGGGCTGCCAGGTGGTGCCGTCGTCGTGGCTGACGTGCCCGGTCACGGCGAGGTTTTCCTCCCGCTCGTTTGTCAGGTACCACCGCATCGCCACGACCGCGTCGTTGATCAGCAGCCCGGGGCCGGGGTCGTTGGGCCACCAGGGGTTGTTGTAGGCGCTGGACAGGGCGTACAGGCGGTCGGTGTCGGGCACGCGCACTCTCTCCCTCGTCCCGGTGGCGGTGTGCCGCCTGGGTGGTGGTGAAGGCTCAGGCTGCCGGGTGCCGGGGAATGGCGGGGCGTGAGTGTGGGGCCGCGCGGATCTTGGACGTGTTGCCTCCATACGCCGACTGGATCAAAACGCTGCGCACTCAGGATTTCTTCGTTGTCAGCGGCCGAGTCAACAGGCTCCTCCACGAAGCGGCCGACGCCCTGAGCGACGACCCCTCCAGTTCATCGACCCCGCGTTGCGCGATGCGGCAACGGGGTGCAGCAGAGCCGCCACAGACCTCAGCGAAGCAATGATCGACCTTCTCTTCGCCGGGATTCGGCACTCCGAAAGGGGCAGCGAGGTGAGCGGGGGCACGTCGACGGTTCGCGACGGCGTGACAGCACCGGCATAACCCCCGTGATCTGTTGCGGCGGCACGGGCTGCGCTGCACGCCGGGCCGCGTGCAGATAGTGGCGCTGTTCGCCGCTTCTGCCCGTCACCTCTCCGTCGCGGAGGCGTGGGAGGAGCTGAGCCGGACGGGGCCTGCCGTCCACCCCACCACGATCTACCGCACCCTGGAGACTCTCACTACGGTCGGCCTGACCCACGCCGTGCACGGACCCGGCCCGACGCGCTACTGCGTCCGGGGGAACCCGCACCACCACGTCGTCTGTCAGGACTGCGGTCAGGTGGCGGCCCTCCCCCACGAGCGCCTGACGGGGGCGGTGGGCAGCATCGAGGAGCTGACCCGGCTACGTCCGGACGCCTCGGGGTCGCTGATGGTCTACGGCCGATGCGCCCCGTGCAGCACCTGAGCCTCATCCGCTGCCGTGCCCGCACGGCGAACGGGCCCCCGACGGAGACCGAAGTCTCGCCGTCGCGGGCCCGTTTCAGTGACCGGCTGGACCGGCTCTCACACGCTGAGCGCGGCCCTCACGGTCTGTTCGGCGCCCGTTCCGCCCTCGCCGGAGGACGTCACTCGGCCCGCCTCCAGCACGTAGTAGTGCTGGGCCGCGCGCATCGCGAAGCCGACGTGCTGTTCGACGAGGAGGACGGACAGTCCGCCGCGCCGGGTCAGGGCGAGGATCGTCTCCTCGATCTCGGCGACGACGGAGGGCTGGATGCCCTCGGTGGGTTCGTCGAGGAGGAGGAGTCTCGGACGGGTGATCAGTGCGCGGGCGATGGCGAGTTGCTGGCGCTGGCCGCCGGAGAGCAGTCCGGCGCGGCGGCCGGACAGCTCGCGCAGCACGGGGAAGAGGTCCAGGGCCTCGGCGATGGCCTCCTTGCCGTCCGCGCGGCCGTCGGCGACGAGTTGGAGGTTCTCGGCGGCGGTCAGGTGCGGGAAGGACTGCTGGCCCTGCGGGACGTAGGCCATGCCGCGGGCGACGCGCTGGTGCGGGACGAGGCGGGTGATGTCCTCGCCGTCGAGCAGGATGGTGCCGCTCTTCGGTTTGATCAGGCCCATGGCGGCGCGCAGCAGGGTGCTCTTTCCGGCGCCGTTGTGGCCCAGGACGGTGGCGACGCCGTCCTTCGGGACCGAGACCGTGACGCGGTGCAGCACCGTGGTGCGGTCATATCCGGCCTGGACGCTGCTCAGTTCCAGCATGGGTCTCACGCCTCCTCGGCGACGGCCACAGCGGTGGCGGGGGCGGATTCGGATACCGAGGGTTCGGAGGCACGCCCGAGGTAGACCTCCTGGACGCGGGGGTCGGCCTGGACCTCGGCGACCGAGCCCTCGCTGAGGACCTTGCCGACGTGCAGGACGCTGACGCTGCGTGCGAAGGAGCGCATGAAGTCCATGTCGTGCTCGATGACGACGACCGTGTGGTCCTCGCTCACCCGTTGCAACAGCTCGCCGGTGGCCTCGCGTTCGTCGTGGCTCATGCCGGCGACGGGCTCGTCGAGGAGGAGGAGTTTCACGTCCTGGACGAGCAGCATGCCGATCTCCAGCCACTGCTTCTGCCCGTGGGCGAGGACGCCCGCCGGGCGGTCGCGCAGCTCGGTCAGTCCGGTGGTCTCCAGGGCCTTCGCGACCGGCTCGGGGATGTCCTTGCGTCGTCGCAGCATCGTCCACACGCCCCGTCCGGCGCCTGCGGCGATGTCGAGGTTCTGCAGGACGGTCAGCTCCTCGAAGACGGTGGCCGTCTGGAACGTACGGCCGATGCCCAGCCGTGCGATCTTCTGCACGGGCTTGCCCAGCAGGTCCTGGTCGCCGAAGCGGACCGAGCCGGTCGCCTTGACCAGGCCGGTGACCGCGTCGACGAGGGTTGTCTTGCCGGCGCCGTTCGGGCCGATGAGGAAGCGCAGGTCGCCGGGGCGGATGTCCAGGTCGACGCCGTCGACGGCTGTGAACCCGTCGAAGGTGACCCGCAGGTCACGGACGGTCAGTCCCTCGCCGCTCATGCTGTCTCTCCAGTCGCAGGAGTACCGGTACGGGTGCGGCGCTTGCGCAGGACGGCCCACAGGGAGGCGAGGCCGCCGGGCAGGAAGCCGACCGCCACGACGAACAGCAGGCCCTGGAGGTAGGTCCACGCGGCGGGGAAGGCGTCCGAGAGCGTGCTCTGCGCCCAGGCCACCGCGATCGCCCCGAGCACCGCGCCCACCAGCGAGGCCCGCCCGCCGACCGCAGCGCCGATGACGAAGCCGATGGATGGCACGATCCCGATCAAGGCTGGCGAGATGATGCCGACCGCCGGGACGAACAGGGCCCCGGCCAGGCCCGCCATGCCGGCGGCGACGACGTAGGCGACGAGCTTGACGTTGGCCGGGTTGTAGCCGAGGAAGCGGACCCGCTCCTCGGAGTCCCGTACGGCGATGAGGAGTTCGCCGTAGCGGCTGACGAACAGCTGCCGGGCCAGAGCCATCAGCAGGAGCAGGACGGCGGCGATGACGAAGTACACCATCCGCTGGTTGACCGGGTCGTCCAGTGAGTAGCCGAAGAAACCCTGGATGTCGGTCAGGCCGTTGGTGCCGCCGGTGGTGGCCTGCTGGCCGATCAGCCAGATGGCCAGGGCGGCGGCCAGGGCCTGGCTGAGGATCGCGAAGTAGGCGCCCTTCACCCGGCGTTGGAAGACGAAGAAGCCGAGCACCGCGGCAACCGCCATCGGCAGCAGGACCGTCATGGCGAGCGCGAACGCCGGGTTGGCGAAGGGTTTCCACCACCAGGGCAGGGCGTCGCCGGTGCCGTAGAGCTGCATGAAGTCGGGCAGTGTCTCGCCGGTCGCGGCGGCGTCGGTGAGCTTGAGGTGCATGGCCATGGCGTAGCCGCCGAGGCCGAAGAAGACGCCCTGGCCGAGCACCATGAGTCCGCCCCGGCCCCAGGCCAGGCTGACGCCGATGGCCACGATCGCGTAGCACAGGTACTTCGCAAGGAGGGAGAGGCGGAAGTCGGAGAGGGCGACGGGTGCGACGCCGAGTAGGAGGACGGCGCCCAGGACGAAGCCGCCGGGCACCCGGAGGCGTTCCAGCAGGGACACGGGGGGCGCCGTGACGGTGGTCGTGGTCGTCGTCATGCCAGGCTCCGGGTGCGCAGTGTGTACAGGCCCTGGGGTCGCCACTGGAGGAAGGCGACGATCGCCACGAGCACCATGACCTTCGCGACGCTGACCGTCGTCGAGTACTCCAGGACCGACTGCAGCACGCCGAGCGCGAAGGCGGTGATCACGCTGCCCTTGAGCCGTCCGATGCCGCCCACGACGACGACCAGGAAGGCGTCGACGATGTAGTTGGTGCCCATCGTCGGGCCGATCGGGCCGACGAGGGTGAGCGCGACGCCGGCCACGCCCGCGAGGCCCGAGCCGATGAAGAAGGTCAGCCGGTCGACCTGGCCGGTGGCGATGCCGGACACCTCGGCGAGGTCCCGGTTCTGGACAACCGCCCGGATGCGACGGCCCAGCGGGGTGAACCGCAGGATCACAGTGAGGGCGAGGACGCTCAGCAGGGCGAGGCCGAGGATGAACAGCCGGCTGTTGGCGAAGGTGATGCCGCCGCCCAGCGAGATGTTGCCGGTGAGTAGGTCGGGGGCCGTGGTCTGCACGTTGGGGGCGCCGAAGATGTCACGGGCGAGCTGCTGGAGCATCAGCGAGACGCCCCAGGTGACCAGCAGCGTGTCCAGCGGCCGGACGTAGAGGCGCCGGATGAGCAGCCACTCCAGCAGCACGCCCATGGCACCGGCGACCAGGAAGGCGACCGGCAGCGCGACCAGCAGCGAGACACCGGCGCTGCTAATGGACTTCTGCAGGACGTACGTCGTGTAGGCGCCGGCCATGATGAACTCGCCGTGCGCCATGTTGATCACGCCCATCTGACCGAAGGTCAGGGTCAGGCCGAGCGCGATGAGCAGGAGGACGGCACCGATGCTGATGCCGGTGAAGGACTGGTTGAGGATGACCGTCATGGAGCGGCTCCGGGTCGGGGACGGGAGTGCGTGCGCGGGTGCGGGCTTGCCATGGGCGTGACCCGGCCCCGTGACGGGGCCGGGTCCGCCGGTGAGGGTGTGGCTCAGGAGAGGCCGGAGGCCCAGGAGTAGCCCTTGAGGTACGGGTCCGGCTTGATCGGCTTGCCGGAGTTCCAGACCTCGGTGATCAGGCCGTCGGAGCCGACCTTGCCGATCCGGGCGGTCTTGTAGACGTGCTGGGTGGCGCCGTCGACGGTGACCTTGCCCTCGGGGGCGTCGAGTTCGATGCCGTCCGAGGCGGCCTTCACCTTCGCCACGTCGAACGAGCCCGCCTTCTCGACCATCTCCTTCCACAGGTAGACGGAGATGTAGGCGGCCTCCATCGGGTCGGAGGTCGGCTTGTCCTTGCCGTACGCCGCCTGGTACGCCGCAACGAACTTCGTGTTCGCCGCGCCCGGGGTGGTCTCGTAGTAGTTCCAGGCGGTCAGCTGGTCTTCCAGGTACTGGGTGCCGATGCTCTTCACCTCCTCCTCGGCGATGGAGACCGACAGCACCGGCAGGCTCTTCGCGGTCAGGCCCGCGGACTTGTACTCCTTGAAGAAGGCCACGTTGCTGTCGCCGTTGAGGGTGTTGAACACCGCGTCCGCGCCGGCGTCCTTGACCTTGTTGGTGATGGTGCCGAACTCCGTGGAGCCCAGCGGCGCGTAGTCCTCACCCACGACCTCCATGCCGTTGGCCTTCGCGTACGCCTTGATGATCTTGTTGGCGGTGCGCGGGAAGACGTAGTCGCTGCCGACCAGGTAGAGCTTGGTCAGGCCCTGCTTCTTGAGGTAGTCGAGGGCCGGGACGATCTGCTGGTTGGTGGTCGCGCCGATGTAGAAGATGTACGGCGACTCCTCAAGTCCCTCGTACTGCACGGGGTAGAACAGCAGCGACTTGTACCGCTCGAAGACCGGCTTGACGGCCTTACGGCTGGCGGAGGTCCAGCAGCCGAAGGTGGCCACGACCTTTTCGTCGGTGATCAGGGCCTCGGCCTTCTCGGCGAAGGTCGGCCAGTCGGAGGCGCCGTCCTGGCTGATGGGCTTCAGCTTCTTGCCCAGCACACCGCCGGCGGCGTTGATCTCCTTGACCGCGAGCAACAGCGCGTTGTGGACGGTCACTTCACTGATCGCCATCGTGCCCGAGAGCGAGTTCAGCAGACCGACCTTGACCGTGTCGCCGGACGTGTCCGCCTTGGCGCCGGAACCGGTGGACGTGCTGTCGCCCGTCTTGGCGCCGCAGGCGCTGAGGGCGGCGGACGCACCGACGGCCGAAATACCGGCCAGGAGACCGCGTCTGCTGATGCTGAGCCCGGACATACAAAACCTCCTTGCCCCGAAGGGCGATGTGAAAGAGCGGAAGAGCTCCGACGAGGAGCATCGGGAGGGAATGAATGTGACGCGCTTCAGGGCGGCGGCTTTGACGCACGGTCCCCAGCCGTTCCGGGGTGGCGTCCGGGCTGTTCGCTGAAGTGCGACCACAGCCTGCGAGGAAACTGTTTCAACCGCGTTTCGGAGCAATTGAGGGATAGTTTCCAGCGAAAGTAAAATGGCGGGTAAAACATAAAGAAGCCGCTGCTGGAGACGCCTGCTTGGCGGCGTCACAGCAACGGCAATTAATGCTTCCTGCGGAAAGGATCAGTTTTCCTGGTTCCCCTTGTCAAGTTCCCGGTGATCGACGGTAGGCTCGGGCACCAGCCGACGAGCACGAGTGGAGGAGCGCGATGGCGAGACGGCCCCAAGAACTGCTCTACCTGCTGACACGGGCCGAACGTCTCGCCGTGCGCCGAGTGCAGTCCGTACTGGACGAGTTCGACTGCTCGGTGGAGGCGTGGCGGGTTCTCGACCTGCTCTCCGACGGGCAGGGACACAACATGACGGCCCTCGCCGACCATGCCTTCCTGCCGGCGCCGAGCCTCACCAAGCTGGTCGACCAGCTCGTCGACCAGAACCTGGTCTACCGCCGTGTCGACCCCGCCGACCGCCGCCGCGTCCTGGCCCACCTCACCCCACGGGGCGTGCAGCGTTGGCAGGTGATGGTCCGTGAAGTGCGGGCCGACTGGGGGGACTTGGAGCAGCTGCTCCCGGACGAGGAGCTGAACGGCCTGCTCGTCCGGCTGGCCGAGGCTCTGGAGGGCCGGGACACCACCGGTCCGGCCAAGGTCACGACAGGTCGTGGGGAGCGCGCAGTTGGGCGAGCACGTTGAAGTCGAGGCCGTCCGCCTCCGCGAGGTAGATGCGCTGGCGGACATGCCGGTCGTGGAGGCGGAGCAGGCCGCGCGGCCCTTCGTAGGAGACGGTCTCAGCGGTGGCCGAGATCGCCGAGACGTCCACGGTCCGGGCCCGTTCTATGAGCGAGGCGAGCAGCAGCACGCCCTCGTAGCAGGATTCGCCAAGGCTGCCGGGGGCTGGAGCGTCGACGCCGAAGCGGTCGGCGTACTGACCGTGGAAGTCCAGGGTGTCCTGGTTGGCCAGTGAGGCGAAGAATCCGGCCGTGCTGTAAAGGTCGCCGGTCGCCTCCGGCCCGCTGGCCATCAGCATGTTCTCGTCCATCAGGGTGCTCAGCCTGAGGCACCGCTGGTCGAGGCCGAAGGCGGCGAAGGCGCGGTTGAAGCGGACCGCGTCACTGCCGACCAGGAGCATCAGCACACCGTCCGCGTCCGCGTGCTCGATGCGCCGCAGCACGTCACGGAAGTCCTCGGCGCCCAGCGGCAGGTACGCCTCGCCGCAGACCCGTCCGCCCCGGAACGCGCGGGCGTAGCGGCGGGCGGCCCGGGCGGTGCGCCGGGGCCAGACGTAGTTGTTGCCGACGACGAACCACCGGCGCACCCGCCGCGTCTCGGCGAGCAGCCGCATGGCGGGCAGCAGCTGCCAGTCGGGCGTCTCGCTGGTCATGAAGACGCCGTCGGTCCGTTCCCCGCCCTCATAGAGAGCGGTGTAGACGTACGGCACCAGGTGAGCGATGCGCGGCGCCACCGCCTGCCGGACCGAGGAGATATGCCAGCCGGTGACGCCGTGCACCGCGCCGGTCGCCACCAGGGCCTCGACCTCCTCGGCGACCTTCTGCGGTTCGGCGCCGCCGTCGACCTCCAGCAGCTTCAGCTCCTTGCCCAGTACCCCGCCGGCCTTGTTGATCTCCTCGGCGGCCAGCCGCGCGCACGCCTCGCAGGCGGGACCGAAGATCCCGGCAGGCCCCTGCATCGGGTACACGAGCGCGACGTTCAGGGACGAATCGTCGGCCGTGAACCACTCGGGGGTGTGGAGGCTGAGCGGCCGGCGCATTGCCACATGATTGCCCGACGACGATCCGTACCCAAGCACCGGCAGGGATCGAGACCGATTTGTAGGGATGAGGGGGCAGGTCCGCAGCTCGACAAGGGGCGCGGGGCGGCATCCGCGGATCGGACGTGTCAGGCAGGACAAGCCCCGCGCCCGCGTCACAGTGTCGCGCAGCGCCCACTCTTCTTGCAATAGATCTGCTATTGCAAGTTACATGTAATAGGGGCGGGCGGCGGGCGACTGCCTCACTCGCCGCCCTCCAGGCCCCCCTCCGTCTCCAGGTACACCTGCCGCAGCCCCTCCAGCACCGCCGGTTCGGGCTTCCCCCACAGGCCCCGCGACTCCGCCTCCAACAGCCGCCCGGCAATGCCGTGCAGGACCCAGAGGCGGCGGTGACCTGCACCTCCGTTCGGGCACCCATCACCCACCCTTTATTGCATACTACTCGCAATAGCTTATTTAGTGCAGGAAGGGGTTGGTGTGGGCTCTCCGATCGTGCTGGGCATCGAGTCGTCCTGTGACGAGACCGGCGCGGGGCTTGGTCCGGGACGGGCGGCTGCTGGGCCATGCGGTGGCGTCGAGCATGGACGAGCACGTCCGCTTCGGCGGCGTCGTGCCCGAGATCGCCCCCCGCGCGCACGTGCACGCCGTACGGCCGGTGATCCAGCGGGCTCTGGACGACGCCGGGCTGCGCCTGGCCGACGTCGGCGCGGTCGCGGCGACCACCGGGCCGGGCCTGGCGGGGGCGCCCCAGGTGGGGTTGGCCGGGGCGAAGACCGTCGCGTACGCGCTCGGGGTCCCGCTGTACGGCGTCCACCACCTCGCCGGTCATGTCGCCGCCGACACCCTGGAGCACGGTCCGCTGCCCGCCCCTGCATGGTGCTGATCGTCTCCGGCGGCCACACCTCTCTCCTCCTCGTCCGTGACCTCGCCCGTGACCCGATCGCCCATCTCGGCGACACCCTCGACGACGCGGCCGGGGAGTGCTTCGACAAGGTCGCGCGGGTCTTCGGGCTGCCGTATCCCGGCGGTCCGGCCATCGACCGGGCGGCCCGCGCGGGCGATCCGCGCGCGGTCCCCTTCCCCCGCCCGCTGACCGGCTCGCCCGATCAGCGGTACGCCTTCTCCTTCTCCGGACTGAAGACCGCCGCCGCGCGCTGGGCCGAGGGACACACCGGCCGCGAGCTTCCGGTCGCCGACGGCGCGGCCTCGCTCCAGGAGGCGGTCGCCGACGTACTCACCCGCAAGGCAGTGGCGGCCTGCGTCGAGCACGGGGTCGGCACACTGGTTGTGGTCGGCGGGGTCGCCGCGAACTCCCGGGTGCGGTCGCTCGCCGAGGAACGCTGCCGGGAGGCGGGCGTCGAGCTGCGCGTGCCGCCGCTGTCGCTGTGCACGGACAACGGCGCGATGATCGCCGCCGTCGGCGACCTCCTCGTACGCGCCGGGACGCAGCCCGCCCCGCTGGACCTGTCCATCGACCCGTCGGCGCCCCTGGAGTACGCCACCCTGCACCCGGCGGCCTCCCTGGCGGGTGCGGCCTGATGGGCATCCGGGTCTTCCAGGGCACCGATCTCCTCGCCCACGTTGTCTTTGCGTCGTGCCCCTGAGAGCTGGCCAACCGCAAGGCGTAGGCCTCCCGCGGCGAGGCCGCCTCCGCGGGCCGGGACGGCGGCACGCCGCTCGAGCCGGCTGGTACTCCTCGGGGCCGCGGCGCGCGCAGCCGCGGCCCCGCTGCCCGTACGGTCAGCGCGACCACGGCCCTGCTGCTCCTCAGGGAGGCGCACGGTGAGCTGGACACCGGCCCCAGGCCGTCCGCGGCCTTCCTGGACGCCTCCGGCATGGGGGCCCCGACCGCGGCGTACACCGCCGCCGAGGCCCATATGCCCTCTGCCGCCCAGCAGTTCGCAGCCCTGGCCGAACAGACCGCAGCCCGCCTTGTCCGCGGCCGCGGGCGGGGAGTTGTCGCCGGCGCAGTGCGTGCTGTACGCGGGCGTTGCCGGGCCCTGCGCTAGAAGGTCAGGTTCCAGGCGTCGATCTTGCCTGTGTCGGAGGCGGCGTTGTCGTTGACGCGCAGCTTCCAGGTGCCGTTCGCGACCTCCGAGGAGGCGTTCACGGTGTAGGTCTGGGCGATGTTGTCGGCGCTGCCGCCGGTGTGGTTGTGCAGCGTGTAGACGGTGCCGTCCGGCGCCACCAGGTCGACCTTGAGGTCACCGATGTAGGTGTGCTTGATGTCCACACCCACCTTGAGCGTGGCCGGGGCGTTGCCGGTCACGCCGGTGACAGCGATCGGGCTCTCCACGGTCGCGTTGTCGTTGATGGTGAAGTCCGCGAGGTTCTCGAAGTACGTGCCGGGCGGCGGGGTGGTCCCGACGGCCCTGAGAGCGTCGGTCTGTCCCTCGCCGAAGAACGAGTTGTTGGCCGTCGTGCCCGTGCAGCGGCTGTCCGAGGGGCAGGCGATGTCGTTGGCCTGGGCGGCCAGCTTGGCGCGGATCTCCGCCGGAGTGATGCCCGGGTTGGCGCTGGCGATGAGTGCCGCCACGCCGACCACGTGCGGGGTGGCCATCGAGGTGCCGCTCTTGCTGCCGTAGCCACCGCCGGGGACGGTGGAGTACACGCTGCTGCCCGGCGCCGCGACGTCGATGACGCCCTGCCCGTAGTTGGAGAACGAGGCCTTGGTGACGCCCGTGCCGTTGGCCGCGACCGTGACCACGCCCGGCAGTTCGGTCGGGATGTCGAGGCAGGCGTTGGTGATGGTGCGGGTGACCGGCGTCGAGTCGTTCGGGCTCGCGGAGTCGGTCGTCTTGTGGGCGAGGTCGTAGTTCTCGTTGCCCGCGGCGGCGATCTGGAGGGAGCCCTTGCCCTCGGCGTACTCCTGGGCGCGCTTGACGCCCTCGATGATGGCGGCCTGGTCGATGTTGTCCGGGCAGTTGAACTGCCACGGGTCCGTGTAATAGCTGTTGTTGGTGACCTTGAAGCCGTGGTCACCGGCCCAGACGAAGCCGCAGATGGTGTTCTCGGCGAAGAAGAAGGCGTTGCCCGGCTCGGCGACCCGGACCGCGGCGATCTTCACCCCGGGTGCCACGCCGACGACGCCCTTACCGTTCTTGGCCGCGGCGATGGTGCCCGCTACGTGGGTGCCGTGCGTGTCGACGTCCCGCCAGGCGCCGGCACGGGTGTCGGGCTTGCCGTAGGCGCAGGAGACCGAGTCAGCCGCGTCGAAGTTGGGCGCCAGGTCCTGGTGCTGGTCATCCACACCGGTGTCCAGGACGCCGACCGTGACGGAGGCGGAGCCCGGGTTCACGGCCCAGGCCTGGTCGGCCTTGATCTGGCTCATGTCGGCGCGGACCGGTTCTCCGGCCGGGGTCGAGGCCTGGGCCGGATTTGCCGGGAGTGCCGGCGTGTAGGCGTCGGCCGGGACGTCCGAGGTGCGCGTGGCGCCGACCTGCTGCACGCCGGCGACGCCGCGCATGGTGGCGGCGAATGTGCTGGACGTCGAGTGGGCGACGATCACGCCGATGGCGTCGAAGTTCGAAAAGACGGTGCCGCCGTTGGCCTCGATCGCGGAGCGGACCGCCGAACTGTCACCGGGGGCGGTGATCACGAGGTAGGCACGCGTGCCGGCCACCCAGGCCGCACTCTGGGAAGCCGGCGTGGCGGCCGGAGCGTGGGCCTTGGCGGCCGGCGCGGTGGAGGGAACGACGGGGAGCGTGCCCGCGAGGGCGCCCGGGGCGCCGAACACGAGGGCGGCGCCGAGCGTGGCCGCCAGCACCAGCGTGCGTCTGGACCGGCTGGATATGTGGGGTATCAATGCGTCCTCCGAAGACGGCCCGACCGTGCTGATGGCACCGGCCGGGCCGTACGAAACGAGTGGTGGATGCAAGATGTCAGACGGGTCCTCCTGTACGGAAGTACCTTTCCGTGCCGCGACGTTGTAGGGGCATGGCTGAAAATCCCCGCTGGGGGTGCCGGCGCGGTACCGGATGGCCACCACCGAGAAGATGCACCGGGTGATCGCTCCCTCTGCGCGTATCGAGCAGACCCGGCGGCGGCTGGCCCGGCTGCGCGTTGAGGGTCTGGTCGACCGCATCACCCTGCCGCCCGCCGGACGGACCCGGGTGTGGTTCCCCACGGCGTACGGCGTGCAACTCGCCTCCCAGTGGCCCGAGATGCGCGGGCGGCGGCTCTCCAGGACCGTGTCCGATCCGACCGCCGTGCGGCTGAAGGCCGGCCACACGCTGACCATGACCGAGACCACGCTCGTCCGGCGAGACGGTGGTCCCGGCCGACCTCCAACTGGCCGCCTTCGAGCGAGCGTTGTCCCCGAAAGAGCTGGTGCTGCTGCCCGGCGGCCACTTCGACGCCTACAAGGTGCACTTCGAGGAATCCAGCGGCGCCGCGCTGTCGTGGTTCCGCACGCACCTCGACCCGGTCGCGGTCTCAACCGGCTCGTGAAATGGAGGCGGTTCCGGCTGCTGCTGGAACCGCCTTTCCAGGCGGGTGACTGCCACCTCTCTCCCTCGCGGAGCGCTTCCGGAACATGGCGGCCACGTTCACCCGCCACTTGGCACGGTCGGCCATGACATCGGCGGTTGGCTGTAGTGCTTGGGGAGGTGCGGGTTGCGGTGCGGCGTCCGGGTCTCGGGGACAGAACAGCCGGCGTGCCGGCGACATGAAGCACGACGAGGCCATTGGCCGCGCCTAGATGCGGCGTCGGCTCAACTGTGCATGGACGCCGCGGGTCGCACGACGTACTGGCGCAGGTAGAGGTCTCGGTAGGTGACGGGGCCGCGGGGGCCGGGGACGCGGTCGATGTTGATGCCGGTTTCCGGCAGGCGCAGGAGCTTGAAGCCGTCGAGGAGGCGGGTGGTGGAGTTCCAGAAGACGCCTGAGCCACCGTAGGCGTCCATGAACTGGGCTGCGGTGTCCGGGTCGTGGGTGGCGATGGCGGCGGCCAGGCCGGAGGTCTCCTCGTTGGCGATCCGTGCGGCTTGAACAGGTCCGTCCGCCTCGTCGATCGTCACCGTTGCCGCATGCTCGGAGTCCAGAGACCACTCGTAACCGCGCGCGTGGGCGTGCGGCGGTAGCGATGCCGTAATACCCAGGTCTTCGAGGGTCTTCACAATGCCCGGCAGCAGCTTGTCGTGGACAGCCCGGTCGATGAGGAGCAGATTGAGCCGGTTGCAGACGCCCAGCCGGTCCAGGCTGCTGGTGACCAACTCGTGCACCAGCTTCTCGTCGGCGTCCCGGGCCACATAGAGCACACCGCCGCCGTCCGCGTGGGCCAGCGTGCGCACACCGTGCCGGGCGGCCTCTCGGCCGAGTTCTCGGGTGCTGTCGCCGCTGCCGCGCAGGATGACCAGGGGGACGGTCTCGGGCAGCGACACCAGCGCGTATGCCGCGGCTCGGTCCTCGCTCGGCACCAGCTGGATGGCGTCCGGGTTCAGTCCCGCGTCGGCGAGAGAGGGCGTGATCACGTGAGTGATCAAGGCCTGGGAGGAGCGCAGGGCCGCCGAACCGGTGCGCAGTACCCCGCCGTTGCGGGACTTGAGGAACTGGGAGGCGACGTCGAGTGTCACATTCGGGCGCGCCTCGAAGTTCGCGCCGATGACACCCACCGGGCGGCGGCGCTCCAGCAGGACCAGGCCGTCGGGACGCTCCTCGAGGACGGTGTCCCGCGGCTCGTGCGGCACGTCCGCCAGCGTGCGCAACGCCGCGGCCATGTCCCCCAGCCGCGGGCCGGTCAGCCGCAGGCGATCCTGCAGTGCCGCCGACATCCCGCTCGAGGCGGCCGATCGCAGGTCCTCCTGATTCGCCGCTGTCAGCACGTCGCCTGCCGTGTGCAGCCGCTGCGCCATGGCCCGCAGCGCGGTGTCGATCTCCACGTCCGACGCCCGGGCCAAGGCCGCCGAGCCCTGCGTCGCCCGGACGGCGCAGGCGTGAACCGCCTCTTGGACGGAGCGGGGCACGCTCATCTCGTTCCTGTTCACATCGGTCCCCTTCACGGTCCAAGCGCAATACGCGACAAACGAGCGACAGGAGGATCGTTCAACAATCCTCACGCAGACCACTGTAAACCGCTCGGTTTCCTCATGGCAAGGGCGGAAGGAATCAGTGAGGGTGCACCGTCAGGAAGTGACCACCGGCTTGGGCGTGACCCCGTTCTCGCTGTCCTCCGCAGGTGAAAGGACCGCGGCGGCGCTCGTGGCCTGGATCGTCCTGGAGGACGAGGCCGGATTCGCGATGACGCCGCCCGCCCCCACCCGGGGCCGGCGCGGGCAGACTCCCGTGGTGAGAGCGCGGGGACGCTCCCGGCGGCGGATCTCCGTCGCCGCGCCGTGCTGCTACCGGCCCGGCGACGGGTTCGGCTGATCTACCGGCCCCGCTTCCACTCGCCCCTCAAAGGAGCACGCAAGAGTTTCGCCTGGCAGGACTACCGCAACCTCCTGGTCCGCGCGCACCTGCAACTCGGCGCCCCGATCGTTGTCGTCCGGGACGATTTGAACACCCATCGTGCCGCCGGGATGAGGAAGTACGCAGTCGACCACGACTGACCCACCATCGTCCAACTTCCGTCCTGCAGCCCGGACTTGAACCCGGTGGAAGGTGTCTGGTCCCTGTTACGGCGCGGGTGGATGGCCAACACCGCATTCAGCGATCCCGACCACCTCGCCCGTACCATCCGCCGAGGCCTCGCCCACATCCAGCGCCATCCCGAACTCATCGACGACTGCCTCACCGAAACTGGTCCGACCCTTGCCTCAGACGCCCGAAGACAATCCGAAAAGGTCAGTAGTGGTTCTTCAGGCCAGGCGGGGAGCGGGACCGACAAGGCACTGGACAGGACGTCCGACTGCGTACACGATCGTGCTCATGACACCCGAGGAGGCCATTGTCGCCACTGCCGACCGGATCGCGGTGCTGCTGGAGGCGGGAGCCGACCCGCGGACGCCGTTGCCTGGCGCGGAGTGGACGGTGGGGGAGGCGGCGGCGCACCTCGCGCTGGCAGGGAAGCTGATGGCGGACATCGGGGCGGGCGAGGACCGTCCGTACGGCGATGGGACGCCGAGCGGTCTCGCGGCGGCCAACCGTGCGGCTCTGGCCGTCTTCCCGCAGCGGGATCCGGCGGTCCTCGGCGCGGAGATCGCGGACAGGGCCCGGGCCTTCGTCGCGGCCGCGGCCGGTTGCAGTCCGCGGGAGGCGGTGCTGACGCCGATGGGGCCGATGGACAGGGCCACCCTGGGCTCGTACCTGCTCACGCACCTGCTCGGGCACGGATACGACATCGCGGTCGCGCTGCGCGGGCCGCACATGGTCGACCGGGAAGTGGTCGCGTTCACCCTGCCCTTCATACGACTGGCCATGCCGCGTGTAGTGAACCCCGGCGCGGCCGGCCACCATGCGTGCTATCTGTTGCGGATCGGCCGCGACCGCTTCGCCGTCACCTTCGCGGACGGCGTGCCCACGGTCACCGACACCCCGCCCAGGCGCCCCGATTGCACGATAGCCATCGACCCCGTCGCCTTCCTCCTCCTCGCCCTGGGCCGCTGGACCGCCCCCACCGTCATGGCCCGCGCCAAGGTCGTCGTCTGGGGCCGCAAACCGTGGCTGGGCCTGCGCTTCCCGATGCTCTTCACAGCGCCGTAGAGAGCGAGCAGATTGCCACCGGACGGCCTCGCAGAGGTCTCAGGGTCCTCACAAGGTCGAGGGTCAGGCGGTCGCCGCAGGAGCGGGACACGCACAGGAACATGCAGTCTTTCGCGGCCCTCTGGTGATCGGCGAGGCGCGAGTCGCGGTGATCGGGACGGCCTTCCAGGACCGGGGTGAGGCACCTTCCGCACGTACCCTGCTCACAGGAGGCGAGCACCTCCGCCCCGGCCCTGCGTACCGCCTCCAGCACCGAGACGCCCAGGGTGACCGTGACCGTGCGTCCCGTGCGCCGCAGGTCGACCTCGAAGACGGTGTCCCGTACCGGTGCGGCCTGCTCGGCGGCGGTAGAACGCTCGGTGGGCAGCGCGTACAGCGGCCGGACGACACAGGGCGGCTTCCAGGGCGGCGATCAACCGGTTCGAACAGCTTCCCCTACCAGTCGTGGCCGCAGTCCAGGGACTGTGCTTCGGCGGCGGGTTCGAACTCGCGCTGCGCGCCGACATCATCCTCGCCGCCGAGAGCGCCCGCTTCGGCCATCCCGAGCAGTCGCTCGGCATCGTCACCCTCCTCGGCGGCATCCACCGCGTGGCCGAACGGGCCGGCCGGGCCCGCGCCTTCGAATGGGCACTGACCTCCGAGCAGGTACCCGCCTCGGTCATGGCCGACGCCGGGGTCATCAACCGCGTCGTCCCCGACGCCGAACTGCGCACCGAGGCAGAGGCCTTCGCCCGGAGCATCGCCCAGGGCCCCACCCGGGCGCACGTCGTGCACAAGGCGTTGCTGCGCGCCTGGGCCACAGGCGGCATCCCGGCCGCCGACCAGCACCTGTTCGACCTCGCCGTCCCGCTCTTCGAGACCGAGGACGTCAAGAACGGCCTGGCCTCCGCCGCCAAGGCCCTCAAAGAGGGCCGCCCCCGGCCCGTCCTCCCCTTCAAGGGCCGCTGATCCCCCCACTCCCCCTCACCCGCCGCCAGCCAGAGGACACCACATGATCATCGATTCCGCGGACCTGGACGCGAAGTCCGCCTACATGCTGCTCATCGGCTCTGTCATTCCCCGCCCCATCGCCTGGGTGAGCACCGTGTTCACCGAGAGTGTGGGCAACCTGGCCCCCATCTCCTTCTTCACGGTCGTCGGACGCAAGCCGCCCCGGATCTCGCTGTCGTTCCAGCCGCGCTCGGACGGCGCCACGCTCAAGGACAGCTTCGTCAACATCCGTGACACCGGCGAGTTCGTGACAAACATGGCCACCCTGCCGCAGATCGAGGGGTTGAACCGCAGCGCCTTCGAGTTCGAGCCCGACGTCGACGAGTTCGACGCGGTCGGGCTGGAGAAGGAGCCGTCCGAGGCCGTCCGCCCGCCCCGCATCAAGGGAGCGCCCGTCGCGTTCGAGTGCACCGTCGAGCACATCTTCTCCTCGCCCGACGGACTCAACAACGCCGTCTGGGGCAATGTGGTGCGCTTCTACATCAGGGACGACCTCTATGTGGGCGGCCGGATCGACTTCGGTGCCATCGCTCCGGTGGGACGACTCGCCGCCGAATACACCCTGGTGAACAACGCGTTCGTGCCACCGCTCGACCCTGCGGTGCTCCAGGAGCACTCCGGACGCCGGATGGAGCGCCTGGATGAGAAGGACACGTACTACTCACCGATCGACACGCCCCACTGGTCGCCGTCCGGCGCCACCACCACCCTCGACTGACAGTAAGGGTGGAGGTGCCCCTGGCGGCGGGGACCGGCTCGCCGATCGACCTGCGTCCCGTCCGGCTTCGCCAGACATCATCACCGGGCATCGCGCATCGCGGATGGAACAACGTCACCCCACAGCCGGTCGGCGCCGAATCGGAAGACGTCCCAGTGCCGGATGGCAAGCCTGTGCTACCAGGTGGGCTGTGGGCCGCCGAGGCCAACCGCACAGGTCGGCCCCCACGTCCCTCGACCACGGCTCGGCACCTGCCGGGCGTGGGCCAGGGGCCGGAGGCGCGCGATGCGACATCCGGCCGGAGCCTGTGCCGGGCTACCAGGAGGCCAGTGAGCCGTCCGTGTTGCGCCAGACCGGATTGCGCCAGCGGTGGCCTCGTTCGGCGGCGGCCCGGACCGCGTCCTCGTCGATGGTGATGCCGAGACCGGGCGCGGTGGGGCGGTCGATGTAGCCGTCGCGGAACGTGAAGGGCGTCGTGTCGGCGAGGTAGTCCAGCAGTCCGCTGCTGTCGCCGTAGCCGATGCCAAGTGCCTGTTCCTGGATGAGGAAGTTGGGGATCGCGAAGTCGAGCTGCAGACTCGCCGCGAGGGCGATGGGGCCCAGCGGGCAGTGCGGTGCCACCAGGACGTCGTACGCCTCGGCCATCGCGGCGATGCGGCGGCTCTCGGAGATTCCTCCGGCGTGGCTGATGTCGGGCTGGGCCACGGCGATGCCGTCGGAGAGCACCGAGCGGAAGTCCCAGCGCGAGTACAGCCGTTCGCCGGTGGCGATGGGGATGGATGTGGAACGCACCACGGCGCCGAGGTCCCGGGAGAACTCCGGAAGCACGGGCTCTTCGACGAAGAGCGGCAGAAGCGGCTCCAGATGGGGCAGGACGCGACGGGACATCGCCCCGCTGAACCGGCCGTGGAAGTCCAGCGCCAGATCACGCTCCGGCCCGATGGCCTCGCGGACCGCGGCCACTCCGTCCACGATGGCGTTGATCGCGGCGGGCGTGGCGAGCGGCTCCAGCTGGCCGCAGGGGTTCAGCTTGACCGCCGTCATGCCCTTGGCGACCTGCTCTGCGGCCGATTCGGCCAGCTCCTCAGGGGTTTCGCCGCCGACCCAGCCGTAGACGCGGACCCGGTCGCGTACGTGGCCGCCGAGGAGCTGGTGGACCGGGACGCCGTGAGTCTTGCCCGCGATGTCCCACAATGCCTGGTCGATTCCCGCCAGGGCGCTGTTCAGGACGACTCCGCCGCGGTAGAAGCCGCTCTTGGCGAGCACCTGCCAGTGTTCCTCGATGCGGGCGGGGTCCTGGCCGAGCAGGTAGTCGAACATCTCCTCGACACAACGGGCGACGGTGTGGGCCTTGCCCTCGACTATGGGCTCACCCCAGCCGGAGATTCCCTCGTCGGTGTCGACGCGCAGGAACAGCCAGCGCGGTTCGACGAGAAAGAGTTCGTATCCAGTGATCTTCATGTGATGGACCTCCGGGTCCTGTGCTGTGTACGGCTCGATGGCTGGGCTGAGGGCTGGGGTGGGGGGCGTGGTCGAAAGCGGGCGCGGGAAACTGTCCGCTCGCCGGGACGAAAGGGGCGTTGGTTCGCGGGAAGCCCGCGTGCGAGGAGTGCGGAGGCTCAGGCTCAGGCTCAGGCTCAGGCAGGGGCAGGGGTGTGGGCCCCATCAGCCGAGGCCCCGGGCCTACTCCTGGGAGCTGATGCTGCGACCGCCGTCCACGAGCAGGTTCTGCCCGGTGACGAAGGAGGCGTCCTCGGAGGCGAGGTAGGCCACGGCGGCGGCGATGTCCTCGGGGGCACCGAGCCGGCCGACCGGCGTGCGCGCGATGGTCTGCGCTTTGTACTCCGCGGGTGCGTCGGCCCACAGGGCGGTCACCACGGCTCCGGGCAGGACGGAGTTGAACCTGATCCGGCCTCCGTACTCGACGGCCAACTGGCGTACCAGGGCGTCGATCCCGCCCTTGGCCGCGGCGTAGGCGGGGAAGCCCTTGAAGCCGATGGCCGCGTGCACGGACGAGGTGATCACCACCGCGCCGGTGACCGTCCCGAGGAGGGGCACCCCGGCCCGGACGCCGTAGAACACCGAGTCGAGGCAGAGCCGCAGTTGGTCGTGCCAGGCGGCGTCGTCGAGTTCGTGCGCCGCTCCGGGTAGGTTGCGGCCCACGTTGAGGTGGAGCACATCGAGGCGCCCGGTCCAGGACTCGGCCTCGGCGACGGCCGCGGCCCACTGACTCGGGGAGGTCACGTCGAGGGGCCGGTCCCGGGCCCGCCCGCCGTCCGCGCGGATGCCCTCGGCCACGCGCCGGGCGGCATCGGCGTCCACGTCGGTGACGAGGACGGACGCCCCCTCGGCCGCCAGTCGGCGGGCGGTGGCCGCCCCGATGCCGGAGCCGGCCCCGGTGAGCAGGGCCGTCCGGCCGGTGAAACGTGCCGGTGCGGCGGCAACGGTCATGGCGTTCCTCCTGGTTCCGCGGGTCTGGCCGTGGAGCCGCGCAGCACCAGCCGCGGCTCGGTCGGTACGACGACGTCTCCCACCGGCCTGCCCTCGATGGTGGCGACCAAGGCGTCCACGGCAGCGGTCCCCAGCTCGTACAGGGGCATCGCGACGGTGGTCAGCGGGGGATGGAGGTGTGCGGCCACGGGCAGGTCGTCGTTGCCGACCACCGAGACGTCCTCCGGGATCCGGAGGCCGAGGTTTCTGATCGCGGCCATGGCGCCTATCGCCTGGGCGAGCGAGCTGGTGTAGAGCGCGGTGACCGGCGGGTGCGCACTGCCGGCGGCGGGACGCAGCAGCTCCCGCGCGGCGGAGCCGCCGCCGTCCTCGGTAAAGTCCCCGGACGCGATCGGAGCCGCGTCCAGTACCAGGGCCTCGGCGTGGCGCTGGAACGCCTGCTTGCGGACCTCGCTGGGGGTGATCCCTGCGGGACCCGCGATGTGGCCGACCCTGCGATGACCGAGCCCGTACAGGTGGTCGAGCGCGGTCACGCTGGAGCGGGCGACATCCATGGTGACGTTGCGGCCGGACCCCTCCACGGAGCGGTTGAGGAACACGTGGGGGACCGGACTGTGGTTCAGGGTGTCCAGCAGGGGGTGGCCGGGGCGGGCCGAGGCGATGAGCAGTCCGTCGACCCTGCCCTCCTGCACCAGGTCGTTGAAGGAGTCGTCGGCCTCCTGCCCGTCGAAGTCCTCCGCCAGCAGGGAGAGGTAGCCCAGCTCGCGGGCACGCTGATAGGCGCCGCGGGCGATGGTGACGTACGTGGGGTTGGCGAGGGCGGGGATCAGCAGGGCCAGCGCGTGGGTGCTGGCTCCGGCCAGGGCCCGGGCCCCGGAATGGGGCCGGTAGCCGAGCTCCTCGGCGGCCTCATGGACGCGTCGGCGTGTCTCCGGCCGCACGGACAGGTCCTGCCGGCCGTTGAGCACCTTGGACACGGTGGCCTTCGAGACTCCGGCCGCGTGCGCCACATCCACGAGCCTGGCACGGACGGGTTGTTCCGGCACGGGCCCCCCTCTTCGGTAGATGTCGCCTCCTGGCCCCCTGACGCGGGCCGAGAGTGACTTGGAAGTACCTCTTGACACTTTCTGGAAACGCAACTTAACGTTCGCGAAAGTTTCAGTCAACCGGTTTCCTCAGACGGAAATAAGCGCTAGAACTAACCAGAGCACCAGAAACCGGGCATAGCCGCACTGCTAGCTATCGGCCAAACCTGACACAGAGTCAGCTGGTCGAAGGGCACCCCGAGCCCACCGCCGACGCGACCACCGTCGCACCCGCGGTTCGCCGGACCGGAGCACGCACTCGTCCACGCAGACGGACGCGCTCGGTCCAGGGCAGCAACACGGGCTGCCGAGCGAGCCGGTGTTCCACCGGCCGCCGTGTTCCTCACGTCCGCTCGTCGCGGCATCCCCTCATGCCGCAAATGGACCCCGTCGTACGTCCCGTAGCCGCGTACGCCCCGCCACGAAAGGCCCATCAGCATGCCCATGTCGACGACGACCTCTCTCGACAGACGGCGCTTCCTCGCCGTCTCCGCCGGAACCGCGCTCGCCGCGACCGGTCTGTCCGCCTGCGCCGGCTCGGCCGGCACCGGCGCGAGCGGATCCGGTAGCGGTAAGACGACGCTCACCGTCATGACGGTCGAGAACGAGTGGGACAAGAAGACCCTCAAGGCCGCCGAAGAGGCGCTGGGGATGAACATCAACGTCATCATCTGGGACGCCACCAAGCTGAACGCCATGCTGGCGGCGAAGAACGCGCCGGACGTCGTCCGCGGCTTCGGCGCCACCGAGACCCCCTACTTCGCCGCCCGCGGCCTGATGACGGACCTGGACCCGTACTTCGCCAAGAGCTCGGTGCTGAAGCCCTCCGACCTCGACCCGGTCAACGACGTGTGGCGCTACGACGGCAAGAAGCAGGGCGCCGGACCGCGCTACGGCATGGCCAAGGACTACTCCCAGGACTCCATGTTCTGGTACCGCACCGACCTGTTCGAGGCCGCCAAGCTGGACACGCTCAGTGCGACCGAACCGATCTCCTGCGACGAGTGGCTGGACCTCGGCAAGAAGCTGGTCAAGCGCCGCCTGGGCAAGGTCAAGGTGTACGGCCTGAACGCCACCGGCATGGGTGTCTTCCCGCAGCTCATGGGCATGACCGCCTCCGCCGGCGGCAGCCTGTTCGCCGAGGATCTGGCCACGGTGGACTTCTCCTCCCCGGAGGCGCGCAAGGCACTGCAGTGGTACCTGGACTACGCGAAGGCCGACATAGGCCCCAGCGTCGTCAACCCCAACCCGGACGGCTGGGACGGCCCCACCTACCAGGCCAACCGGATGGCGATGAGCTGCAACGGCTACTGGTTCGGCGGGCTGATCGGCGCCGACCCCAAGCTCGCCGGCGTCTCCCGCTTCGCGCCCGCGCCGCAGCTCGGCGGCAACCGCGTCAGTTCCTGCTTCGGCGCCACCGGCTTCTGGATCCCGAGGGACGCCAAGAACAAGGACGCGGCCTGGAAGTTCTTCGAGTGGTACTTCGGCGGCAAGCCCGCGCAGGAGCGGGCCGCCAGCGGATGGGGCATCCCCTCGCTGACCTCTCTGCGCTCGAAGATGCCTCAGACCAACGCCTTCCAGAAGCAGGCGTTCAAGGTGCAGGAGCAGGAACTGCCGCACTTTTCGGTGCTCAGCTTCACCCCGTACGCCCAGCAGGCCGCGCTGGAGGGCGTGCTCAACAAGGTGCTTCCCGGTGCCGTGAAGTCCGGGACGTCCGCGGGCAAGGTCGCCGACCAGCTCAACTCCCGGATGAACGAGCAGCTCGCCCAGGGCAAGGAGCTCGTGGGGTGAGCACCGATCAGATCACCGTACCGGGCGCGCAGTCTCCCTCCGGGGAGACGGCCGCCCGGCCCGGGCCCCGCGCCGGCCGACACGCCGGTCGCAGAGCCCGCTCGCTGACCACCCGCCGGGCCCTCTCCTTCTACGTGTTCGCCGGACCCTGGGTGCTGGGCTTCCTCACCCTGACGGCCTTCCCGCTCGGCTACGCCCTGTGGCTGAGCCTGACCAACGCCGACGGACTGTCGAACAACTCCCGCTTCGTCGGCCTGGACAACTACCGGGAGGTTCTCAGCGACCCGGAGACGATGTCCTCCCTGGCCCGTACCGGCGTCTTCACCGCTGTCACCGTGCCGCTGACCATCGCGGCGGGGCTGTTGCTCGCCGTGCTGGTCAACCAGCCGATCCGGGCCCGCGGGCTGTTCCGCACCCTGCTGTACCTGCCCGCGGTCGTCCCGCCCGTGGGTGCCGCCCTCACCTTCAAGCTCATCTTCGACCGGGACTCGGGCGCCGCCAACGGCGTCCTGGACGCCCTGCGCCTCGACGGCGTCAGCTGGCTGATGGACCCCTACGCCCGCTGGGTCCTGATCACCCTGACCCTGTGGGGCGCCGGCAACGCCATGATCATCTCGCTGGCGGGGCTCCAGGAAATCCCCAAAGAGCTCCACGAGGCCGCCCGCATGGACGGGGCGAACACCTGGCAGTCCTTTACCAAGATCACCCTGCCGATGCTCTCCCCTGTGCTGTTCTTCCAGGTCATCACGGGCATCATCGCCGCCGTGCAGAGCTTCCTGCCGCTGCTGATCTCCCTCGACCCCACCCCCAGGGGCGTCACGGCCGTACCCGAGGGCAACTACCTGTTCATGATCCACGTGTTCGCCCAGTACTTCGCCAACGGTCGTTACGGATACGCCTCCGCGATGCTCTGGGTGCTGTTCCTGATCATCATCGCGGTCACCTTCCTCGTCTTCAGGCTCAGCAGGGGCGCGGTCTTCTACTCCGTCGCCCCGGAGTCGGACAAGCCGTCCCGGCCGCGCACGATCGGAGGCAAGTGATGGTGTTCCCCCGCAGAAGTGCCGTCTACATGCTGCTGGTCGGCGCCCTCGTCCTCTTCCTCGGCCCGTTCGGCTGGCTGCTGGACACCGCCCTGAAGGATCCCTCGGAGCTGCGCGCGCTGCCCATCCACTGGTGGCCGCACCACCCCAGTTTCAGCAACTTCCGGGACGCCCTGACCCAGATCGACTACCTCGGCTACGCCCGCAACTCCCTGACGATCGCCACCCTCTACGCCGTCCTGGTCACCCTGGCCTCGGCGTGGGCGGGGTACGGCTTCGCCCGTCTCAACGCGCCCGGCAAGCGGCTGATCTTCTCCGTCCTGCTGTCCACGATGATGCTGCCGCAGGTTCTCACCCTCATCCCGACCTATCTGCTGTTCGCCAAGATGCACCTCACCAACACCTATGTGCCGTGGGTGCTGTGGGGCCTGTGCGGAGCCCCGTACCTGATCTTCCTGTTCCGGCAGTTCTTCTCGAACATGCCCAAGGAGCTGGAGGAGGCAGCGATCGTGGACGGCTGCGGGCAGATCCGCATCTTCTGGCGGATCTTCCTGCCGCAGTCCTGGCCGGTCATCGCCACCAGCCTGATCCTGTCCTTCAGCTGGACCTGGGGCGACTACATCGCGCCCGCCCTGCTGCTGGACGACACCCACACCACGCTCGCGGTCAAGCTCGCCTACGGCTACCACAACGCGCACGGCGCACCGCTCGGGAACCTGGTCGCCGCGGGCGCGGTGATGTACGTCGTCCCGGTGCTGGCGTTGTTCCTCATCGTGCAGCGGGGCTTCGTCACCGGCGCCGCCACCTCCGGACTCAAGTGACCCACCCCCACCGACGCACCCGCTGAGCCACCCTCACCGCCGCAACCGGCCGGTCCGCCCTGCCGACGCACCTCCGATCCGCGTCACCGACGCACCCCGCCAGCAAAGGAACCGCATGACCGACACCCAGGGAATCCTCATCTCCCCCACGGCGGTGGGGTCATGACCGAGCGTCCCGCCCTCACTCCGCAGCTCGGCCGGACACGGGTCATGGCCATTCTGAGGTCGGCCGACGCCGCAGGACTGCCCGCCGTGGCCCGGGCGCTCGCGGCAGGCGGCGTCACCTGCCTGGAGATCACCCTGACCACCGCCGGGGCGCTCGACGCGCTGGCCGCCGTCCGGTCGGAACTCGGCCCCGCCGTAGCGGTCGGCGCGGGCACCGTGATCACCGGCGACCAGGCCAGGGACGCCCTGGCGGCGGGAGCGGAATTCCTGGTCGCCCCCGTCGTGGACACCGACGTCGTCCGCGACGCGGCGAACCGGGATGTCCCGTGCTACCCGGGGGCCTGGACACCGACCGAGGTGTCCCAGGCGTGGCGGGCCGGGGCCGCCGCCGTCAAGCTGTTCCCCGCGAGCACGGGCGGCCCCGCCCACCTGCGCCAACTGCGAGCGCCCCTGCCCGACATCCCCCTCGTCGCCGTCGGCGGCGTCGGCATCGACGAGGCGCGGGACTACCTGGGCGCGGGCGCCTGTGCGGTCGGAATCGGCTCCCCGCTGCTGCGCGGGGCGGACCGGGACCCCACTGCGCAGGCACTGGACGCCCTCACCACGAGGGCACGCACCCTGCTGGACGCGGTACGAGCCGGGGAGGCGAGACCGTGAACACATCCTCACCTCCGTCCGGCGAGCCCTACCTCGTCACCCTCGGCGACGTGCTCGCCGTCATGGGGGCCCGCGATCCCGGCCCGTTCGCGCTCGGCACGACACTGCGCCTGGGGATCGCCGGCGCCGAGTCCAACGTCGCCGTCGGGGTCAGCCGGCTCGGCGGATCCGCGACCTGGATCGGCCGGGTGGGCGACGACGAACTGGGCGACCTCGTGCTGCGGGAACTACGGGCCGAAGGGGTCACCACCGTCGCCACGCGTGATCCCGCCACCACCTCCCTGCTGCTGAAGGAACGCCGCACCTCCACCCACAGCCGCACGCGCTACTACCGCACCCACACGGCCGGCGCCCGGCTCACCGCCGACGACATCCCCGAACGGGTCGTCGCCGGGGCGGCGGTCCTCCACATCACGGGCATCACCCCCGCGCTCGGGGAAGGCCCCGCCCAGGCCGTGACCCGGGCCGTGGACATCGCCGCCGACGCGGGCGTGACCATCTCCCTCGACGTCAACTTCCGCTCGCTGCTGTGGAGCGAGGCCGAGGCCCGGCACGCCCTGCTGCCCCTGCTGCGCAGGAGCGACCTGGTCTTCGCCGGCCCGCACGAGGCCGCTCTCGTGGTGCCCGGTGCCGACGGACCGGAGGAACTCGCCCAGGGCATCTGTGACCTCGGACCCGGCGGGGCCGTGATCAAGCTCGGCGCCGAGGGGGCGTACGCCCTCCTCGACGGACGGCCACACCGGCAGCCCGCCGTACCCGTCCACGTCCACGACTCGGTGGGCGCGGGAGACGCGTTCGCCGCCGGATACCTCGCCGAACTGCTCGCGGGAGAGCCCCCGGAGCGGCGGTTGCGGACGGCGGCCCTGCTCGGCGCCTTCGCGGTGAGCACCGCCGGCGACTGGGAGGGCCTGCCCCGGCGCTCCGAACTCGGACTGCTCGACCACCACGACGACATCGTCCGCTGACACCTCCTTCCGCCCCGGCACAGCTACTTCCAGGACCACCCATGCTCACAAGCCCCTCCACCGACGCGATCGCCCTCCTCACCGGCTCCTACACACCGGACTCCGGCGGGGACGGCCCCGGCGTCGCCGCGCTGCTCCTCGATCCCGCCACCGGCCGCACGACGTACGACGACCGGGTGAAGCCGCTGCCCGTCAGCGGGGCCTCCTTCCTGGCCGCTCACCCCTCGCTCGACGTCGTCTACAGCACGAACGAGACCGAGGCGGGGACCGTCAGTGCCGTCGCCCGCGACGGCGACGGCACCCTGTCACCGCTGGGAGACCCGGTGAGCTGCGGCGGGGCGAACCCGTGCCACCTCACCGTCCACCCGGACGGAGCGTGGCTGCTGACCGCGAACTACGGCAGCGACACCGCCCCGGGCACCGTCGCGGTGCACCGGCTCGGACCCGACGGACGCCTGCTGGAACCGACCGACCTCGTCATCCACCAGGGCTCGGGCCCGGTCACCGGACGTCAGGAGGGCAGCCACGCCCACCAGGTACTCGTCGACCCGGCGGGCCGTTTCGTGCTGGCCACCGACCTGGGGGCGGACGCGGTGTTCACGTACCGGCTCGACACCCTCACCGGCACCCTGGAGCGGGTCGCGGTGAATGCGGTGCGCGCGGGATCCGGCCCCCGCCACCTCGCCTTCGCCCCCGGTGGTGACCTGGTGTTCAGCGCCGACGAACTGTCCTCGACCGTCACCTGCCACCGCTACGACGCCACCGACGGCACCCTGACAGAACTCTCCCGCGCTCCCGCCACGGCAGCCGAGGACGTCGTCAACCAGCCCGGCGGAATCGTCGCCTCAGCCTGCGGACGCTTCGTGTGGGTGACCAACCGGGGTGCCGACACGGTCGCCGCGTTCCGCCTCACCGGCACCACCCTGGAACCGCTCGGCGAGGTCCCCGCCGGCGGCACATGGCCCCGCGGCCTGACCCTGGCGGCCGGTCATCTGCTCGTCGCCAACCAGCACAGCGGCACGCTCGCCGCCCTGCGGGTCCTCACCGACGGCACTCTCACCCAGTCCCACCCGCCGGTCCCCGCCCCCTCGGTGGTCTGCGCACTGGCGCTCTGACCTCCCTGTCCCTCCGCCCCCTCCAGCCCTCCTTCCTTGTCACATCCGAAAGGCAGTCATGTCCGAGCCCGGCACCACCCCCGCCGCACGCTTCACCCTCGACTCGGCGTTCGACGTCGGCAGTGTCAACCCGCGTCTGTACGGATCCTTCGTCGAGCACATGGGCCGCTGCGTCTACACCGGCATCTACGAGCCCGGCCACCCCGCCGCCGACGCGGACGGCCTGCGCCAGGACGTCCTGGCGCTGGTCCGGGAACTCGGCGTCACCACCGTCCGCTACCCCGGCGGCAACTTCGTCTCGGGCTACCGCTGGGAGGACAGCGTGGGCCCGCGCGAGGAGCGCCCGGCCCGGCTGGACCTGGCGTGGAAGTCCACCGAGACCAACGAGTTCGGCCTCGGCGAATTCATGGGCTTCTGCGGCAAGACCGGCATGGAGCCCATGATGGCCGTCAACCTCGGCACACGAGGCGTCGAGGACGCGGTACGGCTGCTGGAGTACGCGAACCACCCCGGCGGCACCGAACTGTCCGACCGCCGCGTCGCCGACGGCGCCAAGGAGCCGTACGGCATCCGGATGTGGTGCCTGGGCAACGAGATGGACGGCCCCTGGCAGACCGGGCACAAGACCCCCGAGGAGTACGGCCGCCTCGCCGCCGAGACCGCCCGCGCCATGCGACAGGTCGACCCCGATCTGGAGCTGGTCGCCTGCGGCAGCTCCAGTTCCTCCATGCCGACCTTCGCCTCCTGGGAGTCGACCGTCCTCCAGGCCACGTACGACCTCGTGGACTACGTCTCCCTGCACGCCTACTACGAGGAGATCGACGGTGACCGCGACTCCTTCCTGGCGTCCGCCGTGGACATGGAGCACTTCATCGAGTCGGTCGTCGCCACCTGCGACCACGTCCGCGCCCGTCTCAAGGCGGACAAGCGCATCAACCTCTCCTTCGACGAGTGGAACGTCTGGTACCAGAAGCGGCCCAACCCGCACCAGGTCGAGGACTGGCAGCAGGCGCCGCGCCTGCTGGAGGACGTCTACACCGTCACCGACTCCGTGGTCTTCGGCTCGCTGCTCATCGCCCTGCTGCGGCACGCCGACCGGGTCACCGCGGCCTCCCTCGCGCAGCTCGTCAACGTCATCGCGCCGATCATGACCGAGCCGGGCGGCTCCGCGTGGCGGCAGACCACGTTCTACCCCTTCGCCCAGGCGTCGGCGTACGGACGCGGCCGGGTGCTGCGCGTCGAGGTGGACAGCCCGACCTACCCGACCGCCCGCTTCGGTGACGTACCGCTGCTGCACGCCACCGCGGTGACCGACGACGAGACGGGCGCCGTCACCGTCTTCGCGGTCAACCGCGGCCAGTCGGAGGCGCTGCCCCTGTCGATCGACCTGCGCGGCGTCGACGCCCACACCCTCGTGGAGCACCTGGTCCTGGCGGACACCGACCCGGAGGCCAGCAACACCGCGGACAGCCCCGACCGTGTCACCCCGCGCATCGCCACCGGCACCACCGTCACCGACGGCGTCCTGCACGCCGAACTCGAACCGCTGTCCTGGAACATGATCCGCCTGACACCCCGTCAGGACTGAGGGGAGAACCGATGACAGCCATTGCCCGCCCCCTGTTCCGCGACCCCGTTCACGACGGCGCGGCCGACCCCACTCTTGTGTTCAACCGGCACGCCGGCGAGTGGTGGATGTTCTACACGAGCCGGCGCGCCGACGCGCCGCCGATGAACGACGTGAGCTGGGTCCACGGGACCGACATCGGGATCGCGTCCTCCGCGGACGGCGGCGCCACCTGGCTGTACCAGGGAATCGCCGAAGGGCTGGACATCGAGCCCGGGCGGCACACCTACTGGGCGCCCGAGATCGTCGACGACGGTACCGAGTACCACATGTACGTCAGTGTGATCCGCGGTGTTCCGACCCGGTGGGCGGGCCACGCGCGCGTGATCCGTCACTACACGAGCCACGACCTCTTCTCGTGGACCTACCGTTCCACCTTGTCGCTCTCGTCCGAGAGGGTGATCGACGCCTGCGTCCTGCGGCTCCCCACCGGCGGCTACCGCATGTGGTACAAGGACGAGGCCGACCACGCCCACACTTACGCTGCGGACAGCGACGACCTGGCGCGGTGGACCGTCCGGGGGCCGGCCGTCGAGTGCTCGGAGCACGAAGGCCCGAACGTCTTCGAGCTCGACGGCAGTTACTGGATGCTCGTCGACGAATGGCGGGGACAGCGGGTTCTTCACTCGCGTGACCTGCAGACATGGGAACCGCGAGGACTCATCCTCGACCTGCCCGGGCAGGGCCCGGACGACGGGGGGTACGGCTACCACGCCGATGTCGTCACCAGTGAACTCGGCGCGTACGTCTTCTACTTCACGCATCCGGGGCGGTCCGATGACGCCGCCGTGCACCACGGCGGCGACAACGACCGTCGGAGCTCGGTCCAGGTGGCCCGCCTGCGGGTGAGCGGAGACACCCTCGTGTGCGACCGCGACGAAGTCCTTGAGGCCCCCGTCCTTCCTCTCGAAGGGCCGGTCCGGTGACAGGCATCCGGCAGGCGGGAATGAGGGCTGGGACCCGTCGCGCGGCGGTGATCCCGTTCGTCGCCGCGCTCCTCCTGGTTCCCGCGCTCCTGCTCGTCACCTCATGCCAGGCCGAAGAACAACCGGCCGGCTCCGGGGTGGCCCTGCTCGACGGGAACCGGATCGCCGTCTCCGGCCCGACCCTCATCGCCGCACTGCCCGTGGACGCCCAGGGAGACGTCGACGCCGCGCACGCACGGAGCCAGATCCCGTCGCTCAAGAGCGTGGCGCTGCAGTACCCCGACGTCCGGGTCCTCATCACCGACTCCGACGGCCACACGACCGACGGCGCACTCAAGAACTTCGCGGCGAACTGGTCCATCCCGCCTGACCTCGTGGTCGCCGCGGACTCGCCCTCCGCCGGCACCCGGCTGTCCAAGGACGGACAGCTCCACACACTCCTGATCGGCGCCGACGGACACGTGGCCGCCGATTGGGCGAACCAGCCCGCTCCGACGCAGGCGATCGTCGCCGCGCTCCGCAAGAGCACGGCGAGCCCAACCACCCATCCCGACAATGTTGTGCGGGGAGAAGCACCATGAGACATGTCACCGACATAAGACGGTTCGTCGCAGGCCTCGTCACCATGCTGGTCGCCTGCGCCGCGGTAGTGCTCACGCCGGCGGTGCAAGCCCAGGCGGCGGGCACCTCCTACTACGTGGACTGCTCGGCCGCGGCGAACGGGACCGGCACCTCCGGCTCGCCGTGGAACTCGCTGGCCGGCCCGAACGCGAAGACCTTCGCGCCGGGGGACCAACTGCTGCTGAAGAGAGGGACGACCTGCACCGGCACCCTGCACCCGCTGGGCTCGGGCAGCGCGGCAGGCGGGTCGATCTCCATCGACGCCTACGGCACGGGCGCCCTGCCGGTCATCGCCGGAGGCGGCGGCACGGACGCGATCTACCTGCACAACCAGGAGTACTGGGAGATCTCCAACCTGGAGATCACGAACACCGGCGCGGTGAAGGGCGCGAACGCGCGGCGCGGTGTCTATGTGGTGCTCGAGAACTACGGCACCGGCAACCACTACAAGGTCAGCAACCTCAACATCCATGACGTGAACGGAAACAACTCGAAGGAAGTCGACGGCAGCGCCGGCATCCTCTTCGCCGTTCTCGGGACCACGACGCCCAGCGCCTTCAACGATGTCGTCATCGACGGCAACACCGTCGCCGACATCGCCCGCAGCGGCATCAACATGTCGAGCACATGGCTGTGCCGGCCGTCCATCGGCTGCAACAACCCCGCCTGGACCCCGTGGACCGGCGTCGTCGTCAGGAACAACACCGTCCACGACACCGACGGCGACGGCATCGTGGTGCAGATGTCGAAGGACGCCCTCATCGAGCACAACGTCGTCTACAACGCGGCGAAGGCCGCCAACGCGGCGAACGCGGGCATCTGGGCCTGGGACTCCGACGGGACCGTGATCCAGTACAACGAGGCGTACGGGACCAAGAAGAACACCGGGAACCCCGACGGCCAGGGCTTCGATGTCGACTACGGGCAGGACGGCACGATCGTCCAGTACAACTACAGCCACGACAACGAGGGCGGGTTCATCCTCTTCTGCGGCTGCGGCGGAGGGTCACGTCTCAGCAGCAACGCCGTGGTCCGCTACAACGTCAGCGAGGACGACCGTCTCCGGGTCGTCAACATGCTCGGCTCGCAGGACTCGCAGTTCTACAACAACACCATCTACATCCCCTCGGGTTCGACCGCGAACGTCTTCGAGGTCTCGGGCGCCTGGAACGACCTCACCCTCGCCAACAACCTCATCTACAACCTGGGCAGCGGTGGCTACGTCTACACCACCGGTCAACCGGCCTCGAACTTCGCCTGGCGGAACAACCTCTTCTACGGCAACCACCCGGCCAGTGAGCCGACCGGCAACGGCAACATCACCGCCGATCCCCTGCTGGCCTCGCCCGGCAGCGGCGGCACGGGCATCGGCAGCGTCGCGGGCTACCAGCTCACCGCCTCGTCCCCGGCCATCGGCGCGGGAGTCGTCATCCCCGGCAACGGCGGCAAGGACTACTGGGGATCGACCGTTCCCGCGGTCTGCGCACCCGACATCGGCGCCGACCAGTTCAGCACGCCGTCCGACGCGACCTGCCTCGCGAACCAGAACCTCGGCTTCGAGAAGGGATCCCTCACGGCGTGGAGCGCGTGGAACTCCGCCTCGGTGGTGAACTCGGGCGCCCACAGCGGCACCTACACGGCCCGCATCGGGCCCTCGCCGGCCTCCGTCGAGCAGTACGTCCCCGTCGCGCCCCGCACGACGTACCGGGTCTCGGGCTGGGTGAAGTCCGCCGTCGCCGGTGAGGTCATGAACGTCGGTGTCAAGAACACCGGCGGCCTCGAAACGACGGCGAGCGCCTCGGGCACCGGGTGGACCTTCGTCTCCGCCGACTTCACCACCGGGGCGGCCAACAGCACCGTGCGCCTGTACTGCTACAAGAGCTCCGGCAGCGGGAACGGTTACTGCGACGATCTCGCCGTCACCCCCGTCAAGAACCACGTGATCAACGGCAACTTCGAGTCCGGCCACACCGTGCCCTGGCGCAACGGTGACTTCTCGCTCACGGGTACGTCGTCCAACGGCAACGCCGCCGCACTGACGAACTCCTCCCTGAGCGGTGGCGCCCTGTGGCAACTCGTCTACACCCTCAAGTCGAACACCACCTACCGGCTGAGCGGCGCGATCGCGAGTCAGACCGCCGGCACCACGACGGCACTGGAGGCCAAGCTCTACAACGGTTCCGCCGTCACAAGTGCCTCGACCACGTCGAGCACCTACTCCAAGCAGTCGACGACCTTCACGACGGGGGCAGGTGTGACGACCGCCCGCATCTACTGTCACCTCGTCTCCGGAACGGGCGACGGCTACTGCGACGAGGTCACCCTGACCGAGCAGTGATCGACTCCGCCGACGGCAGGTGACGCCGTCCAGGGCCAACTGGTGAGCGTGGGCGTGCCCGACTGAACACGGACCGAGTCCGTGCCGGGGGCCCACGCTCTCCGCCTGCTCCCCCACGCCAGTCCTCGCACGCGACTGACTCCAGGGAGAGCTGTACTGATCCCCGGCGTGGAATCCTCAAGACGGCGGCGGTATCGGCGGGGGCCGCCTCGGCTGGGCCTCGTCGGTTCGACAGAGGCCCACGCGGCCGACGCCGCCATGACCGCCACCTCACCGGACGGCAGCAAAAGGATCACTCGAAGGGGCGGTCTTCGCCGCCGCACTGGCGCGGAGCGCGGAAGACACGCGCCTGCTTCGAGAGGGCGGCCAACGGGATGGAGAGGGGAGCGCCAGCCCTTCGGGCCATGGCGAACGCTCACACGCGGGTGGTCTCGACACGCCCCGAAACGCTTCTGATGCAAATGCAGATGCAGGGATGTGCCGCCGTGGCGGCCGCCGAGACACAGGCCGACGACCTGATCGGCGAGGTCGTCCGGGCGGGCCGGACGAGGATCCGGGAAACACGGGAAGGACGAGGCGTCAGCGCACGCCTGCCGTGTCGAGCAGGGTGACCACCGTGGGGGCGATGAGTCCCGTGATGGTGTCGGCTCCGTTCCCCGCGCGGGCGCCGGCGCCGTCGAAGACCAGGATGAGCTGCCGGGCCAGCGGGCCGGGATCGCTCGCGCCGCCGCGCTCGGCCTCGGCACGGAAAACAAAGGGAAACCGGCCGGTTTCCCGTCATCGTAAACCGATCCGTTTCCAAATCCAAGTCGAGAGACTGTCCATACCCCAAGACACCGGGCCGCCCGCCAGTGACGCAAGCCGCACCCCCAGCGAGATCCGCCTCCACGCGCCGTGACGCAGACACACCGCCACAATCTCTCGCCAGATGCCTGCCCGGCGTCGTCTCCTGGGGCCGGGAAGCCGCACAGATCAGTCCGGGCTCGGGGCGCTCATCCCTCGCACACCACCCCACCGTTGCGGCAAGGCCGCACGGGCATGCTCGCGCAACCACCCCGGCCGACGACGACGGTTGCCGTCGGCCGGGAGGTGCACGGCCTGTTCGCCGACCGGAGCCGGAGGAGACTTCCGCACGGGGTCGCTTCTTCGCCGTGAGGCCGGACGCCCCTACTCGGGTTCGCAGACACTCCGGTGCGTCTGGAGGATCTCTGCCATCAAGTGGCTCTGCTCTTCGGTGAGCCGGCCGACGTTCCGTTGGGAACGCGCCTCGCAGAGCCACGGTCCGATCATGACGCGTTCTCCGTCGGCCTCACCCCATTCCCGGGCACCGGGCGGGCGGTTGCAGTGCTCGACGAAGACCCGGAGGATCTGCGCGGTCTGCTCCAAGGAACGGCAGGGCCGCTTCGCCACAGGAGGACTCATCTGCCTCGCAAAGGGCAGTGCGGTGGCGGTCGGGGCCAGCCGCAGACGGGGCATCTCGTGCGGTACTGCCCGCCGTGCGGCGATGACCTGGGTGCCGGGGAGGCGGTGTGACTGATGTCGCCGGACAACTGGCAGGTCTGTCCGCGGCACGGTTCCTGGTCGGACGACTCCCACGGTCGTGGTCCGGACTTCGTGCGGCTGGCCGAACTCCCGAGACAATGACGGCGCACCGCGCGCGGCAGGAGCCGGCCGTACGGTCGGGGCGAGCCGGTGAGGAACTCTTCGCCGATGCCCTCCAGGTGGCGGTGTACTGGAGGACGCGGATGCCGGACACGGTGTGCTGGGTGCGGCGGGCCTTGACGGCCGGGCTGGACGCGCGGGAGATGCGGGCGGCCCGCCGGTGATCTATCCGGAAAATCGCGGAGCTCGCGCGGGCCATGCCGGGCTTCGAACGGGCGGGCAGCGGGATACGGCGGACCGGACCCGATGGCTCGCGGGCATGGAGCGGTTGATGGCCGGGTGGGGGGTGGACGTGACTGAAGGGGGCGTCAGGCGCTGCTGGTATGGCCGAGGCGCCACCGTATGGGAGTGCCCGGTGCGTCCCGTCCCGCCGACGGGTGTCGCCTGATGCCGGCGTCGGGGCACGAACGGATCGCGCCCCGGACCGGATCTGCGGACCAACACTCCTGCTTGACTTGGCAGTTGGGCATCACGGCTGCCGAAATGCAGGCCGCACACGGGCGAGGGGCTCCGAACCGTATGGTTCAGAGCCCCTCACTCTCCAGTAGCGGGGACAGGATTTGAACCTGCGACCTCTGGGTTATGAGCCCAGCGAGCTACCGAGCTGCTCCACCCCGCGTCGGTTCGCACCACGCTACGCCATGACGGCAGGCGCTGAAGACCACTTCTCTGCCGGGCACCGGGCACCGGGCACCGGGCACCGGGCACCGGGCACCGGGCACCGGGCACCGGGCACCGGGCACCGCCACGATGCCTACGTCATCGTCAACGCCATCTACCCCGCCGAGCCCATCGAAGCCCGCCGCGCCTTCATCACCCGCCGCCGGACCCTGCGCCCAGCCTAGGAGTACCGCCCTCCACCGACACCGGGTGGGAGGACTCTCTCGGCTACTTCGAAGCGGGATCGGACGGTGTGGGTTTCGCTGGATGTTTGGGCAGGTGCACATGAGCGGTCCTCAGAGTTGGGGGACCGGAGCATGGCCCATTTGTGGAGAGCGGTGATCGCATGCTGGTCGAGTCGTTTGTGCCCGACGTTGAAAATGCCGACGAAGGCGGCGTTCACGATGCCCATGATCTCTGACGCCGACGCCCCACCGTTAGGTGTTCGGGTGGGGCGGTCGTCGGCACGGTGTCGTTTTCTTCGGCCAGGTGCCGGTGGTTCAGAACGTGAATTCAGTACCCAAGATCAGGCCGTCATCCGCCGGATGTCTCCGGTGATGTCCTCCAACGGCGCCGTGTTGCCGATGGAGGCGAACCAGTCCCACAGCTCCAGAGCGTGGTAGAGGCGGTAGAGGCCGACCCGCTCGCTCCAGTCGGCGGGCAGCGTGCCATAGCCGTCGCAGAGCGCTTCGCGCTTGTCCTTGTCGTCGTGGACGGAGTAGTAGTCGGTCTTGGCCACGTCCATCAGTGGATCCGCAGCAATCGCGTTCTCCACGTCGATGAAGCCGCTGACCTGCCATCCGCCGCCTTCCTCGGCGACCAGGACGTTGCCCTCGTGCAAGTCGTTGTGGCACAACACGGCATGCCGGCACGCGCCGAGCAGGTCAGCCTGCCGAGCGGCCTTCGCTTCGATGGCCGTCGCGAGCTCCGCATCGCCCCCGTGATCGGCGTACTCCCTGAGCTTCTTGTGGAACTGCCGTGTCATATAGGCGGTGTTCGTCGGCTCGGGATCCAGAACCCGCGTGGTGAGGTATCCGTAGGCGTCCTGCGGGATCTGGTGGACTGCAGCCATGCAGCCCCCGATCTGGCGGTAGATCTCCCGCAGCGATGCCCTGTCGAGGGCGTGGCTGACGGCGGACAACGGCTGGCCCCTGAGCATCGTCATCACCGTGTAGCAGCGCCCGAGCGCGTTGTCGGCGTCCCCATGGTGCAGCACATCAGGCACCGGCCCGACACCGTGTTGCTGAAGCAGCTGGTAGACGTAGATCTCCTTCTCCTGTTTCCAGCGCCATTGATCGTCATAGATCTTGATTACGACCGGCTCGGCCGCCCCGACGAACCGGATCTCGAAGATCGTGCTCAGCTCCCCGCCAGTACGCAGGATGATCTCCCTGACGGACGCAGCGGGAAGGACGGGATGCAGGAGTTCCTCGGCCATCGCCGGCGGCAGCGCTGTGGTAGCAGACACGCTGAAACCGTAAATGCGCCGGGGTGGACGTCGCGAGCGAAATATGGGCGGTGCGGAGAGCGCCGACGGAACACCGGAGCCGTGCGCGCGTACGACGTCATCCGCATGCTCTCTCGCGACGGACGCCCCACCCCGCTCGGCGACGCGATCGCGCACGACGGGCGGATCGCCAAGAATCTGAATCTGCCGCCTGTCATCCCGCACGAACCCCCATCTTCTGGAGATCGTCGCGGGCGGCGACAGCCCGCTGCAGGCCAAGGACGTGGCCCGCGAGCTGGGACTGGATGCGGTGCCGGCGAAGGTGGAGCCGGTGCGCGGGAAGCTGCGCAAGCTGGCCGAGCGCGGCTGGATCACCCGCACCCCCGCCGGACGCTACCTGCCCCGTTGGCCTGCGGCCGACTGCCACAACGGCCGATTCGGGCCGCAACGCAAGCGCCCCCGGCGGGTTGTTGGTCCATGCGTGAACAAGAAGACCAGCCCCGCCGAGGGCGACACCGGCCTTGTCCACACTCCGTCCGCCTGCCGCTGTCCAGCGCGACCGTCAACCGCGTGGCCGACCTGATCCGCGCCCACCGCAGACAGATCAGCTCCCGGTGGCGCAAGCTCGACGCCGGGCAGACAGCGCTGATCGTGCTGGCCCACCTGCGCAACGACGAGCGCGTGGCCGACCTGGCCGGCGGGAACGCGGTCTCGGCCTCCACGGTGCGGCGCTGGGTGCTGGAGGTGCTCGGCCTGCTGGCCGCACGTTCCCCCCGCCTGGACCGCGCGCTGGCCAAGGTGGCCAAGGACAGCGGCTGCGTGGTCCTGCTGGACGGGACGCTGATGTGCACCCGGCGGCGCAGTGGGCGGGCGAACCGGAAGAGCTACTCGGGAAAGCACAAGGCGCATGGCCTGCTGTTTCTCGCCCTGACCGATGCGAAAGGGCGGCTTTTGTGGATCTCCTCGGCCCGCCGCGGCGCCTGCAGCGAGATCATGGCGGCCCGCTACGAGAAGCTGTGCGCGCGACTGCGCGAGCTGGAGCTTGCCGCGGTGGCCGACCTGGGGTTCGTCGGTCTGGACGAGGGGACCGAGGAACAGCCGGCGGTCATCACGGGGGTTCAAGGCGAGCGGCGGCAAGCGCCTGTCGTCACCGAAGGAGGTCGTGAACCGGCTGGTCAGCAGCCTGCGGGCGCCGGTCGAGCACGGCTTCGCGAGCCTGAAGACCTTCCGGATCCTGACCAAGGTGCGCATGCATCCGCGGCGCGCGACCGCGCTGATGCGAGCCCTGCTGGTGCTGACGCACCACCAGGTGGCTCGGTAACCGGTGATCTCCCCGCAATGATCACCGTGATGAACTGCGCGAGCACCCCAACGGCTCATCACACCAGAACCGTTGACCTGTACGAATCACGATGAAACTTCCTCATGGTGTCGCGGTGGAACTTCGACCGGAACGAGCCGGGACTGGAGCAGCGCGGGTCAGGAGCGGCAAGGTGCCCTGGTGGTGCTTCGTATGACGAGGTGTGGTGTGACGACGACTTCTCGTTCGTCGTGTTCGGCGGTGGTCAGCCGGCCGTCCCGCTCGTCGCGGTCGGCCTCGGGCTGGTGGGCCCAGCAGCGCGGAACTCGTGTCCGTGCGGCTTCGGACGGCTCAGATCTCCTGGGGCTTGTAGGAGCTGGGTTCGCGCAGGGCGACGCGACCTAGGAGGTCGACGGTTTTGGTGACGCCCTCGACGGGGGCCACAAGAACGTCCTCGTGCTCGATGCTCAGGACGTCGTCGTAGCCGGCTCGGCGCAGGGCGAGGCAGAAAGCGCGCCAGAACGCGTCGTCGTGGCCGTAGCCGAGGGTGACGTAGTTCCAGGAGCGGTCCTTGGCGGCCATGACCGGGAGGGTCTCCAGCCTGCTGGTCAGGGCCTGGCGGGAGGGTTCCAGCCGGGTGTCCTTGGCGTGTACGTGGTAGATCGCCTCGCCCAGGGTCTCGATGGCGGCGAGCGGGTCGGCGCCCATCCACATCAGGTGGCTGGGGTCGAAGTTGGCTCCGACCACGGGCCCGACCTCCTCGCGCAGGCGCAGGAGGGTAGGGACGTTGTAGACCACCTGGTGGGCGTGCATCTCCAGAGCGAGCTTGGGTACGCCCCGGTCACGGGAGTGGGCGACGAGGTCTCGCCAGTACGGGAGTACGACCTCGGTCCATTGCCAGTCGAGGATCTGTGTGGTCTCCGGCGGCCAGGAGACCGTGATCCAGTTGGGGTTGGCGTCGCCCGGCCCGCCCGGCAGCCCGGACATCATCACCACGCGGTCGACGCCGAGGAGCGGGGCGAGAGCGATCGTCCTGCGCGCGACCTGGTCGTGCTCGCGGCCGCTGGGCCCGGGGTGCAGGGGGTTGCCTGAGCAGGTGAGGGCGCTGATCGTGAGCCCTCGGTCGGCGACCTTGGCCAGCAGTTCGCGGCGCGCGCCGTCGCTGTCGAGAAGCCGGTCGATGTCGATGTGCGGGGCGGTGGACCAGGCGCCGGTGGCGAACTCCACGTGGTCCAGGCCGAGTTCGGCGGCCAGGTCCAGGGTCTCGTCGAGCGTGAGGTGCCCGACGCTGTCGGTGTTCAGACCGATCTTCATGATGCGTCCCGTCTGCGGTGTGGTCGGGCGGGGAGGGGTCGTTCCCCGCTGGTTCGGTGTGCCGGCGGTGGGGGTCAGATGTAGAGGGCTGGGCGGTCGGCGAGTTCCACCTCGACGCGGCGGCCCTCGGTCTGGGCGCGGATGCCCGCCTCGCAGACCGCGGCCACGGCGTAGCCGTCCCAGGCGCTGGGGCCGGTGACCTCGCCGCGCCGGGTGGCGTCGATCCATGCCTGGACCTCGCGGTCGTACGCTTCCTCGAACCGCTCGACGAAGCCGGGGGTGACCGTGCCGCCCCAACGTCCGCCGGTGCTGACGAGCATGTCGTGCCGGTCGCCGATGCGGGCGGTGCCGTGCTCGCACACCGCCTCGGCCTGGACTTGGTAGCCGTAGCGGGCGTTGACGTAGATCTCGACGTCGACCAGGGCGCCGCCGTCGGTTTCGAAGACGACGAACTGCGGATCGGCCAGCCCTTCGGGCGCGTTGCCGGAGGGCCGCGGCCGCAGCACCGTGACGGACGTGATCTCCTGGCCGAGCAGCCAGCGGGTGATGTCCATCTCGTGGGTCACGGAGTCGTTGATGAGCATGGCGCTGGTGAAGTCCGGCGGGCAGGACGGGTTGCGGTGCCGGTTGTGCAGCATCAGCGGCCGGCCCAGTTCCCCGCTGTCCAGCAGCGCTTTGAGCTTGATGTACTCGTGGTCGTAACGGCGCATGAAGCCCACCTGCACCCGGCGGTGCCCGAGCCGCTGCTCGGCCTCCAGCACGCGCAGGGCGGAGGCGGCGTCGGGGGTGAGGGGCTTCTCGCACAGGACGGGCAGGTCGTGCTCGAACGCGGTGAGCAGTGCCGCCTCGTGGGCGACGCCCGGGGAGGCCAGCAGCACCGCGTCAATGTCGGGTGAGGCCATCGCTTCGGCGATGTCGCCGTAGGCCGCGCATTCTTCGACGTCGGCGGCGACCGTCTTGGCGCGATCGATGTCGACGTCGACGACGGCGGCCACATGGGCGCCGCTGGTCACCTCGCTGATCCGGCGCACGTGGTCGGCTCCCATGCGGCCGGCGCCGATCACGGCGACTCCGAGGGAGGTGCGGTAGGTCATGTGGTTCCTTGACTTGAGGGTGGGCGATGGCAGTGACGGTCAGCAGAGGGCCGGCCGAACCCACACGGGTCCGGCCGTGACCCGGGTCGTACGCGTCACCGTGTTCCCTTGGCGGCGAACGTGGCGACTTTTGCGACGTTGGACTTGTCGACGAAGGCCGGGCCGGTCAGCACGGGCGCCACGCCACCGCCGCTGTAGTTGCCGTTGTTCTTGTAGAGCCAGAGGGAGTCGACCGCCAGGTAGCCCTGCAGATAAGGCTGCTGGTCGACGGCGAACTCGATGCTGCCGCCCTGGATCGCCTTCACGAGTTCCTTGTTGAGGTCGAAGGTGGCGACCTTGGCCTTGCTGCCGCTGTCGGACACCGCCTGCGTGGCGGTCAGCGCGACCGGGGCGGCGAGGGTGACGACGTAGTCGATGGAGGGGTCCTGCTTGAGCTTGGCGGTGATGGTCGACTTCACGGACGGCATGTCGGCGCCGTTGACGAACAGGTTTTCCGTCGTGCCCGAGAAGCCCTTCTTGACGCCCGCGCAGCGTGCCTCGAGGGCGACCTGGCCCTGTTCCTGAATGACACAGGCAACCTTCTTGGCGCCGAGGGAACTCAGCTTCTTGCCGACCGCCTCGCCCGCGACGGTCTCGTCCTGGCCGAAGTACTCGAGCAGGCCCTGCTTCTTCCAGTCGTCCACACCGGAGTTGAAGCCGATCACGGGTATGCCGGCCTGCACCGCCTTGGCCACGGTGTCCTTCATGGCGTCGGGCTTGGCGAGGGTGACGGCGATGCCGTCGACCTTCTGGTCGATCGCGTTCTGCACCAGGTTGGCCTGGTTGCCCCCGTTCGGGTCGGAGGAGTAGACCAGCTTGATGTTGTCCTTGGCGGCCGCGGCCTGGGCGCCCTTGCGGATGGTGTCCCAGAACGTGTCACCGGGGACGGCGTGGGTGATCATCGCGATGGTCATGCGGGGCGTGGTGGCCTTACCTGCGGAGACGCCACCGGCGCTCTCATCCGACTTCTTGCCGCCCGAGCTGCTGGAGCAGCCGGCGAGTGCCAGGACTGTACTGGCGGCCATGGCCACCAAGACGGTGAATCTGCGGGAGCGGGAGGGAAGCGAGCGGTTCATTTCGGCACCTCAACTGTGCTGACTTGCGGGAAGGGGTGATCCACCGGTGGGACGCAACACATCCCGTTGCGGGTCGGGCGGGGAGCTATCGGGTGGCCTGCTGTGCGACTCGGGATGGGATCAGAGGGTGAACGCGGCGCGGAACCGCTCCATGGCGATGTGACTGTCGCCGGAGGGCCATGCCTCCAAGGCGACCGTGCCGTCGTAGCCGAGGTCGGTGAGGGCGCGGGCGACGGCCGGATAGTTGATCTCTCCGGTGCCGGGTTCGCAGCGGCCGGGCACGTCGGCGACCTGGATCTCTCCGATCAGGCCGGCGCCGTGCGCGCGGCGGATCAGTTCGATGAGGTTTCCCTCGCCGATCTGGGCGTGGTACAGGTCCAGATTCATCCGCACACCGGGCCGATCAACTGCAGCGACCAGGGAGAAGGCGTCGGCGGCCGTGGCGAACGGGACACCCGGGTGGTCGACGGAGGTGTTGAGGTTCTCCAGAGTGAAGGTGACGCCCGCGCTTTCGCCCAGTTCGGCCAGGCGGGTGAGCGTGCGGTGGGCGGTGATCCACATCTCGCCGGTGGCCTCGCCGGTCACCGGCACCACGGGCAGGCCCTCGCCGTCCAGGCCGGTGCCGTGCAGGTTGAGCCGGGGGCAGCCGAGATGCTGGCGGCCTTGATCGATTCCTCGGCTGTGCGCAGGAGTTCGGCTGCGCCGTCCGGGTCGGTCAGGGTGCCGCGGATGTAGCCGGTCATCGAGGAGAACTCGGCGGGGGTCTGGGCCAGTGCGTTCAGGTCGTGCCGGGTCCAGTCCCAGATCTCCGCCTGGAAGCCGGCCTCGTGGATGCGCCGGGCCCGTTCCTCGATCGGCAGGTCGCGGTAGACCATCTCGGCACAGACCGCCAACGTGTACATCGCAACTCCAGACTTATAACGTTCTAAGAGAACAGGAGCAGTACGCCAGGCGCCGGGCAGCCTGTCAAGGGTTTGTGCGGACATTTGATTTATAACGTTGTAACAACGTTGACCAGTGTGTGTCCTGCTTGGCTCGGTCTACGATCACCTCGGAGAAGACCCTCGATCAGGAAGGCCGACGGTGCCATCGCGCTCTGCCGTCCCGGACGGAAAGCGGCCGACGCTCAGCGACCTAGCGGCGCGGGCAGGTGTCTCCGTGCCGCTTGCTTCCATGGTCATGCGCGGCGCCAAGGGGCCCAGCGCGGCAAGTCGCGAGCGGGTGCTGCGGGCCGCGCAGGAAATCGGCTACCGGCCGGACAGCAGGGCCCGCCTCCTGCGCAGCAGCCGCTCGCACCTGGTGGGAGTGCAGTTCGACCTGCGACAGCCCTTCCACGCCGACATGGTTGAGGCGCTCTACGCCGCGGCGGGGGCGGCCGGCTATCAGATCGCGCTCAGCGTCGTCGCCGCGAGCCGCAGCGAACAGGAGGCGGTGGAGACGCTGCTCGCCGACCGCTGCGAGGCGTTGATCCTGCTCAGCCCCCATGCCCCGGCGGCCCGGTTGGCGGAACTCGCGGCACAGCTGCCCGTCGTCTCCGTGGCCCGCCGGCTGCGTCCGCTCGCCGAGAGCGTCGACGTCGTCCGCGCGGCCGACGACGAGGGCGCCCGCCAGGCGGTCGACCACCTCGTGGCACTGGGCCACCGCGACATCGTCCACATCGACGGGGGCAGGGCGCCGGGCGCGGCCGACCGGCGCCGCGGCTACAAGTCGGCCATGAAGCACCACGGCCTTACCAACCACGTCCGCCTCGTGCCGGGCGGGCTGACCGAGGACCACGGCGCCGCAGCCGCCCGGACACTCCTCACCGACTCCTCCCGCCCCACCGCCGTCCTCGCCTTCAACGATCACTGCGCCATCGGCGTCCTCGACACCTTCCTGCGCGCACAGATCCCGGTGCCCGACGAGATCTCGGTCGTCGGCTTCGACGACAGCCACCTCGCCCGCCTCGCCCACGTCCAACTCACCACGGTCGGACAAGAAGCCCGCCAGCTGGCGCGCCGGGCCGTGAGCCGGGTCGTCGCCCGGCTGGAGGGCGGGGCAACGGACGACGAACGAGAAGTCGTCGTCACACCACACCTCGTCATACGAAGCACCACGAGGGCACCTTGCCGCTCCTGACCCGCGCTGCTCCAGTCCCGGCTCGTTCTGGTCGAAGTTCCACCACGACACCATGGTGCGCTGGATGCGGTACGGCGTGGTGGTGGAGGAACTCGCGGTCGAGGTCATGGCGCAACCGCCACACGACCAGGCCCGGCAGGAGGTGGCGGCGCTCGTAGAGGTCGCGCGGATGGATCCGCGCGCCGGGCCCGATGTCCGCGGGCCCCGGCTCCGTGCAGGAGATCCGGGAGGCGTTCGGACGGCAGTGCCGGATCCAGTACGTACCGCACCCCGGAGCGGTCGAAATCCGGGGCATCGGGTGGGCGGGCTGATCAACTCGGCACGTGAGGACCGGGGACTCGGTCAGCGGTGGCGGAGTTCCCCGGACCAGTTCCGAAGCTGCTCTTCCAGGACAAGGTTGTCGCCGCGGGCCACGGTCTGGAGTTGGGCGCACGCACACGGTCGCTTCGGCGAGGAGGCCGGCCAGGCTGCCCAGGACGGGGAAGGCGTCGCGGACGTGGGCGGCGGTGTCCGGTTGCAGCAGTGAGTACGTGTAGAGCGTGGCGGCGCCGAACCCCTCTGGAGCTCGCCCCCAGCCCTCCCCGCCCAGAAGCCGCAGGGGTGAGGTGACGCTATCCCAGTGCAGGTCGGAGTGCGCCGCCTGAGTGAAGCGGAGTCCGGCGATCATGTCATCGAGCCGGGCGTGAACACGCGTTCCCGCCTGGCTCGACGACCGCTTTGTTGTAGTTATGATTCATTTTGTGCCTACTTTGAGGCGACAGCGGCGCCGTCGTCCGCACGGTGGCCGATGGGACGGTGGCCGATGGGACGCTGTCCGGCTGTCACCGGTGATCCTCACCATCCTCATCAGCGCGCTGGCGTTCGCGACACCGAGGGACATCGCCATCAGCCGCCTCCTGCCTGCAGCGCCGGCTCTGGCCGCCTCGATGTGGCCCGTGCTCCCCACGATCCTCCTGGGCGCGTTCTGCGCGCTGGTCATGCTCGGCCTGAGTCTCGTCTACACCGACCTGGGGACTCCCTACACGGCGGGTGCGATCGCCGCCGTCACCCTGGCGGCCGCCTACGCGAGCCACGTCCGGCTCCGGCGGGAGGAGGCCCTCCTGCAGATCCGACTCGTGGCCGACACGGCCCAGCAGGTCCTGTTGCGACCGTTGCCGAGCCGCCTTGGGGGCATCGAGATCGAGTCGCTGTACGTCGCGGCCCAGGCCCAGGCGCGGATCGGCGGCGATTTCTACGAGGCGGCCGAGACGCCTCACGGCGTCCGGCTGCTCCTGGGAGACGTACGAGGCAAGGGCCTCTCCGCGGTGGGGGCGGCCTCGGCGCTGATCAGCTGCTTCCGAGAGGCCGCGTACGACGAACCCGACCTGACGGGCGTCATCCAGCGCCTGGAGATCAGCATCGGCCGCCACAGCGCCGCCTATCCCTCGCAGGACCTCCCGGAGCGATTCGCCACCGCTCTGCTCGCCGAGATCCCCCGCGGCGGCGGCCACGTCAGGCTTCTCAACTGCGGACACCCCCCGCCGCTGCTCGTGTGCCAAGGGGAGATGCGCGTCCTGGAGCCCAGCGAACCCTCGCCGCCTCTCAACCTCGCGGCCCTCGTCGAAGACCACTACCACACCGACACCGTGCGCTTCGCCCCGGGCGACCAGCTCCTGCTCTACACCGACGGCGTGACGGAGACCCGGGACCACACGGGCGAGTTCTTCCCGCTGCAGGAGTGGATGCGACACCAGAAGCCGATGTCACCCCACAGACTGCTCGACCGACTTCACCAGGACCTGCTCCGCTTCAGCGGCGGAAGGCTGGACGACGACATCGCGGCCCTCGCCGTGCGGTACCCGAAGTCCCGCCCCCTTGAGGCGAGCAGCGGGCCCTGACCTCACCCGACCCGCAGGACCCTCGCCGTCAGTGAGAACCCCGTCGGTAATCAGCCGATTCGGCATGGAACGAGCCGCGCAGCGCGTCTCGTCGGCACTACTCGCGCCAAGAACGGCTTTGATCAGCGCCCGCTGTCCCCTCAACCCGGTTACCGGTTGGTCTGCCTCAAAGTTCAGCGCCCTGGTCGTTTCTGGGTCCTTCGTCGCCAACGCCCTTCGCGTACGGATGTGATGGGGCGCGACGGTGCCAACCAGAAGCGGACACCCACGCCGAACAGGACGTTGGCCGATCTCCTTGTGGACAGATTCCGCTGGGAAGCAAGCTGCTCTGCCCGATCGCCGACAGAGCTGTGGAGAGACGTGACGAAGTTGGCACTCGAAACGTTCAGGCCCACATTCCTCGCCAGGCACACGTACTGGCGAGGCGGTCGGTACAACGGGAAGTCCTGTTGATCTATGGGAGGGCCGGGGGACCGTGAAGAAGGCAACGGACAACCTCCGCCGCAAGCTGCCCGAACGGTGATTTGTGTTCCGGCATACCCGTGGGGCCGTGACGAAACCAGGCCTCACGTTCGGCTGCCTCCTGCGCGTCTTCGGCGCGGCGGGCGAGGGCGCCATCCCGGCGGGCGTTGCCGATCGCGTCCCAGAGGTTCTGGCGGTCCTCGCGGCCGAAGCGCCGGAACGCGGGCCCGGCCGGGCCGTGCTCGCGCAGCCGCTCCAGCGTCGTCGCCACGATCGGCATCTTCCCGCCGTAGGAGTGGAAGCCACCCCAGCTGTTCCAGTCGCCCTGCGAGTGGAGAAGCACCTCGGCAAGCCAACCGACGCAGGAATCACAGGCCCCGGGGGACGCCCCGTCCACTGTCGAAGAGGACGACGCTCGAGGGGGGCTTTACGATCACTGGGCAGGAGTTCCACAGCTCCACCCCGGCCGTGATCAGTTCCAGTACCGCGCGTTGCTCCGCGGGGGTCCATGCGGCGCACTCGCCTCCGAACAGCTTCTCGTAGGCGCTGTTATGCACCGCGCTCTGCTGGGGCAGCCGGTGGACCTCGCCGAGTCCTCGGGCCAGATCCTCGACGAAATTCCACGCCTCCAACACCGCCCCTGAGGGGACACGCCGACGCACCGGGTCCTCCAGCCAATGCTGGACACGGGTGAGCTCCAGAGTGTTGGCCTCAGCAGTGGCCAGCCTCCACCCGCGTCGGCTCACATACACCCTCGCCTGCCGAACAGTCCTGAACGCCGGTACCTGACAGCGATCAGCTCCTGGCAACGCCAGCACCTGATCAAGTTCGTCGCCCTCGCCACCGATCCACAGCACTACCGCGCTGCGCCCGAGTCCACGCACCCGATACGCATGGAGACTCCCACGCCTACCGCGACGTCCGGCCGCGAACACATCTGCCATCTCGATCTCCGCCACTCCCCCACACTGGCACGCCCACCGAGAACCGTCGCGGAAATTTGGCGAGAGTTGCGAACACCGGCGCCCGCCCGGCTTGAGGGCGGCGGCCGCCGTCGGCAGCAGCTCGCGCGGGCCGGCGAAGTCGAAGGCGCCGAAGACGCTGTACAGCACGTCGCGACATCTGGCGGCCGGTCGATCCGCAGGCGACCTTCGCGAAGGTGGGGTTCCCCCCGTCGCCGAGCAAGGTCGCTGCCATGTGGGGCGGCACCCCGGTGACGGTGCGACTGGACGACCTGGACAAGATCTGCGCCGCGTTGGCGTGCACGGTGGCCGATCTGATGGAGGCCGAGCCGGTGGCCACTGCTGCGGGCCAGGGCCTGTCGTCAAACTTGCACGCTCCCCCCACTCTCGAATCCGCTCGAGCGAGAGGTACCCCCACGCCGCCGTGCGGCCCGCCCTCCGGGCGAACGACGGGAATTTGACGACAGGACCTAGCTCGCGAAGGGCACCTGGGTCGCGGGTGCGGTGGGCCTGGCGAAGGGGTGGTGCCAGAGGCCCTGGGCGGCCAGGCGCGGCAGGACGCCCTCGCCGAACCAGTACGCCTCCTCCAGGTGCGGATAGCCGGAGAGTACGAATTCGTCGATGCCGAGGGAGTGGTACTCCTTGATCCGCTCGGCGACTTCGTCGTGGCTGCCGACCAGGGCGGTGCCCGCGCCGCCGCGGACCAGGCCGATACCCGCCCACAGGTTGGGGTGGATCTCCAGGGCGTCGCGGCTGCCGCCGTGAAGTTCGAGCATGCGCTGCTGGCCCTCGGACTCGCTGCGCGCGAGGCCGGCCTGGACGGCTCGTACGGTCTCCGGGTCGAAGCCGTCGAGCAGCCGGTTCGCCTCGGCCCACGCCTGTGCCGACGTGTCGCGCGTGATGACGTGCAGACGGATGCCGAAGCGGAGCGTGCGGCCCTCCTTCGCCGCGAGCGACCTGAGCCAGGCGATCTTCTCGGCGACCTTGGCGGGCGGCTCGCCCCAGGTGAGGTAGACGTCGACATGCCGGGCGGCCACCTCACCGGCGATGGGCGAGGAACCGCCGAAGTACACCTCGGGCACCGGGTCGGGCACCCGGGCCAGCTTCGCGTCCTCGACCTGGACGTGTTCGCCCTTCAGGTCGACGGTCTTGCCCTCCCACAACTCTCGTACGACGTGCAGGAATTCGCCCGTACGGCGATACCGGGCGTCCTTGTCGAGAAAGTCCCCGTAGGCGCGCTGCTCGTGGCTCTCGCCGCCGGTGACGACGTTGAGGAGAAGCCGTCCGCCGGTCTGCCGCTGGAACGTGGAGGCCATCTGGGCGGCGAGCGTGGGCGAGACGAAGCCGGGGCGGAAGGCGACCAGGAACTTCAGCCGTTCGGTGTTCTGGCTGACCATCGCGGTGGTCAGCCAGGCGTCCTCGCACCAGGCGCCGGTGGGGGTGAGCGCGCCGACGAAGCCGAGGTCCTCGGCGGCGCGGGCGATCTGGCTCAGATAGGCGACCGTCGGAGGCCGGTCACGGCCGGACGCGGTGGCCGGGGTGCCGTGGCCGCCGCCGACGACATGGCGGCTGTCGCCGTTGGTGGGCAGGAACCAGTGGAAGGTGAGGGGCATGGAGGTCTCCGATCCGAGGTGTCGCTAGAGGAGCCCATGACGGGGCGGGCGGGTGCCGTTGAGCACGTACCGGCCGATGTGCTGGATCTTCCAGCGGGCCGGGTCGTGCAGTGTGTGGGTGCGTGCGTCGCGCCAATGCCGGTGCAGATTGAGGGAGCCCAGTGCCGAGCGGGTGCCCGACACCTCGAACAGGGCGCTCGCCACGTCGAGGGCGGCCTGTGCGGCCTGCACCTTGGCGGCGGCCACGGCGATGGACGCCTCGGCGGCCGTGTCGTCGGTGAGGTCGGCCCGGGCCGTGTCGACGGCACGGGCGGCCTCACGCAACAGCGCACCCGATGCCCTCGCCTGGATGGCGAGTTCACCGAAGCGCTGGATGAGGAGGGGGTCCTCGGCCGCCGTCTCGACCCCTGCCTCGAACCAGGGCCGGCTCTTGGTGCGCACGAACCCTACGGCC